>CAMDPX010000017.1 GCA_945905295.1 Planctomyces sp. SH-PL62
TCGGCAACAACCTGGCGAATGATTTTCAATCACCAATCGGCCGACCTGAAAAAGACTCCCGACCCCGTAGCGTGGTACGACAAGATCGCCTCGACCCGTTGGCGAGTGACTGCTACCGTCCGCGCCGTTCGTGGGGCATGTTTTCAACGTGCCCGTGAATGTCCGGACGTGGGCGTCCGGACTACGGTTTGGGTTCGGGCACGTTGAAAACGTGCACCACGGTTTGTGAGCTTCTCATGGATGGTGCTCAACTTTGGCAGACGCTGATTCAAGGGACCGTGCAGGGAATCACCGAGTTTCTGCCGATCAGCTCGAAGTCGCATTTGATCCTCGTCGGCAAATTGCTCGAACGCTGGTTCGGCACGACGGCAAGTTCCGCGGAAACGATCGAACTGATCGTGGGGCTGCATCTGGGAACGTTGCTGGCCACGATCGTTGTGTACTGGCAAGACCTGTGGTCTTTGAGAAAACGTCATCGTCTGCTGCTGAATGTGATCATCGGCAGCATTCCGGTGGCAGTGGTCGGACTGGCCTTCAAAGACTGGCTTGAGCAGACCTTAGTCTCGCCGTTGCTGGTTGGCTTGGGGCTGTTTATCACGGCAACGTTTCTGTTCGCGGGCCAACGATTGGAGATCAGCTTGCTGGAGCTTGATCAGATGAAGTGGCCTCACGCCCTGGCAGTCGGCTGCTTTCAGACGCTGGCCCTGTTGCCGGGAATTTCTCGCTCGGGGAGCACGATCGCCGGAGGACTGATGGTCGGGCTGACTCGCCATGCGGCGACGACGTTTTCCTTTTTGTTGTCGGTCCCGGCCGTGGGGGGAGTCGTGTTGCTCAAGGGACTGGCGATGCGGCACTCGGAGAGTTTGGCGATCGGTCAATTGCTGTTCGGAGCGGTGATCTCGTTTGCCGTCGGCATCGCCGCGCTGCGATTCTTGATTCGCATCGTCACGCAGCGACAACTGCATTGGTTCGCGTGGTACTGCTTGTTGTTGGGGACGGTCGTGACGGCGTGGCAGCTTTGGCCGTAAGAGCAATGTTTAACCCCAACGCCATCGGCGTGGGCGCGTGGGCGAATCGACGTCCGCGCACGCCGATGGCGTTGCGGTTAAACAACTCGCTCCCAAAGATTGCTTCCGAAACCGTCTGGCGGATCTGGGGTTCCGGCACTAGAGTCCCCGCACTTCGGGCAATGCCCGCCGAATCCAGTGGATGATGAAAGAGATTTCCGCCATCGGACTCGACTAGGTTTGATGGCGTGGAGCTGACGGGAACCGTCAGACATCTCATCCTGGATTTTTGATTCGCTCGCACGCGGACGGTCGCAAGACGCCGCTCGAGCAGCCGCCAATTGGCCGTGGCGCGGATTCTCTGTTGAATCTGTTCGCGGTCCTCGCCGACTCCACTGTGAACGAGTCACCTCGGCGGCCAACTTTTTATTGGAGAGTGTTTTGAAGTTTTCTGAACTGGGATTGGCCGAGCCAATCGTGCGTGCCGTGGAAGCGGCTGGTTATGAAATTCCGACTCCGATTCAGGAGCAATCCATTCCGCTGGTGATCAGCGGCTGCGATCTGCTGGGAGTCGCTCAAACGGGAACGGGCAAGACGGCGGCGTTCGCGCTGCCGATTCTGCATCGACTGCTGCAACCCAATCGCCTGCCGCAAGGCCGCGGGGATCGCCGCAAAATTCGCGTGCTGGTGCTGTCTCCAACTCGCGAGCTGGCTGTGCAGATCAGCGAGAGCTTCGCGACGTATGGCGCTGGCACCGGACTGCGACAGCTCGTCGTGTTCGGCGGCGTCAGCCAATTCCACCAAGTGAAGTCATTGCGAGCGGGCGTCGACATTCTCGTCGCGACTCCCGGCCGATTGTTGGATCTGCGCGAGCAAGGATTCATCGACCTCAGCCACGTCGAAGTGCTGGTGCTGGACGAAGCGGATCGGATGCTCGACATGGGCTTCCTGAATAGCGTGCGACGCATCGTGGCCGATGTGCCGAAAGAGCGACAGACGCTGTTCTTCTCCGCAACGATGCCGAATGATGTCCGCCAACTGGCCGACTCGATGCTGTGTCATCCGCAGCGAGTCGAGATCACTCCGGTGGCCACCACTGCCGAGCGAGTTCAACAGTCGGTCTATTTCGTCGAGAAGCCAAACAAGGTCCGCCTACTGCGGCATCTGCTGCGGCAAGAGGGTGTGACTCGCACGCTGGTCTTCACCAAGACCAAGCATGGTGCCGACAAAGTCGTGCGCATGCTCGAAGATTCCAATTTCTCGGCCGACGCGATTCACGCGAACCGATCGCAGTCGCAACGGCAGCGAGCTTTGACGAACTTCAAAACCGGTCGCACGAGCGTGCTGGTCGCGACCGACATCGCCTCACGCGGCATCGACGTGGACAGCATCACGCACGTCATCAACTACGACCTGCCGCTGGAAATCGACAACTACGTCCACCGCATCGGCCGCACGGCCCGCGCGGGAGCCAGTGGTATCGCCATCTCGTTCTGCTCACCGGAAGAACGCGGCCTGCTGACGTCGATCGAGCGACTGATTCGCCAACGACTCGAGCAGCGTCACGATCTCCCAGCATTTGCGGCCGAGCCACCTCGCCAAGCTCACAGCACTGGCCACGCCGATGACCGTCGAGCGACTCATGGCAACAACTCGCTGCCGCAGACCGCCGCTGTCATCCAACCGCGCCGCGCCTTCACCGACAATGGCCCGCCAGCGAATCACTCGGCTCGCCGACCGAACAGCGCCCCGCGTCGTCCGGCCACTCCGAACGGTGAATTCAGTGGCCCACCGAGCCGCGGCCCGAAACGGCCACGCCGCTTCGGGAAGCCCAATCGCTTCGCCTCTTCAGGGCGGTGACATTCGGAATTGAGTCAGAGCAATTGAATCAACGAAGCCCAGAATTCTTAGTGAGAATTCTGGGCTTCGTTCTTTTGGCCAGTCATTCGTGCGTACCATTCCGCCGCAAATGTGTTGCATTATTTTTGTCAAAATGCTCGATTGCCAGCGACCTTCTTCTCCCGGATTATCCCGAAGCGATTCGCGGGCCTACACCGTTGGTCTTGTTGTTCGACATGCTCTACGAGCGAAACGTCTTTGAATTTCCGCTGCCGAAGTGATTGATCCGTTGCGACAGAAATGTCGCCACTGCGACTTGGCCAAGAGTCGCAGAGTTGAAGGCGAAGACGCTTTCCGGTTCCTGGCGCGGTCCTCGACGTTCGCAGTCTCAAGCAAGTGCGAAGCTTCGTCCCCATTTCTTGGCTGATATGGCCTAAAGGAAACTTTCCATGCGTTGCTCATCCTGGTTGAACTTGATTCGCACCCGTCTGTCATCCCCGAAACGCCGCGTTCGGACGATTCCCTCTTCGCGAACGACCGAGCAGCTTGAATCGCGAGCACTCCTGACGGTTTCCGCATTCATGATCGGTTCGGAGTTGTCGATCGTCTCCACGGGACCGGACAACATCGTGGTCCGCGAAAATCCGACGAATGCCGGCAAAGTTCAAGTGCTGGCGAACGGCGCGAACGTCGCCCTGGCTTCAACCAATGCCAATTCGGTGAGCGCCATCAGCATTTCTGGCAGTGACTCCAACAATGCAATTGACCTGAGCGGCGTGCTCGCAGCGGTGTTCAGCAATGCCTCGTTGCAGATCAACGTCCAGGCGGGAGATGGCGACGATCTAATTATTGGAAGCCCAGATGTCGCCAACAATCTGTCTGGATTCAACGGAGCTGACACGCTCGTCGGAGGCAGCCAAGCCGACACGCTCAATGGGGAAGATGGGAATGACTCCATTCGCGCTGGCGACGGAAATGACAGCTTGATTGGCGACGATGGAGCGGATCGGATCAATGGTGAGGGAGGCAATGATACGGTCAATGCGGGGGATGGCTCGGACATCATCAATGGTGGTGACGGCGACGACAGTCTGTCTGCCGGCAATGGCTCGGATTCGATGTCTGGCGGAAATGGCAACGATTTCTTGAATGGCGAATCGGGCAACGACACATTGCGAGGGGACGCGGGCTTCGACTCGATCCTTGGCGGAAGCGAGGATGATTCGCTCGACGGTGGAGACGACAACGACACGGTCAACGGGCAAGCTGGCAATGACACGGTCGGCGGCGGTGCGGGGAGTGACCTGCTTTTGGGAGACCTCGGCGCTGACTCGATGCAGGGTGGCGACGGCGATGACGTCGTCAACGGCCAGGCCGGTAACGACACGCTCGAAGGGGGCAACGGCAGTGATCAACTCATCGGCGGCAACGATCAGGACATTCTCTATGATGACTTCCGCATTCAGACCAACAGCGGAACTGGGAACGACACACTGCTCGGTGGATCGGGCAATGACACGTTGATTGCAACCGGTGGTTCCGATTCGCTGGACGGTGGCATTGGGAACGATCTGTTGGATACTCGTTCGGCCTCGTTGAGCATCAACGACGTGCAAATCATTCCGGAAGGGAATTCCGGATCGCGGACGGTGACGTTTACCGTCACGCTCTCATCGGGACTGGGAGTTCCTGTCACCGTCAATTTCGCGACCAGTTCGGATGGCACGAATACCGGAGGGACGGCGACCGCCGGAAGCGACTACCTCGCGACGAGCGGCACACTGACATTTGCCGTCGGTCAAACCAGTCGGACCGTTTCCGTAACGGTGCTGGGAGACACACTCAACGAGTCCGACGCGGAGACGTTCTTCGTGAATCTCTCCAACTCGGTTAACGCGACCATCGCAGATGGCTTGGGCGAGGGGCGCATCTTCGATGATGACCCCGCGCCGCCTCCGCCGGTCTTGGACATTTTCTTGTTGCTGGACGATACGGGAACTTTCACCAACGCCGGACCAACGATTCGAACCGCGTTCCCCTCGATCATCGCGCAGCTTCAAGCCAATTTCCCCGGTGCGGACCTGGCCTTTGGAGTCGGCCGATTCGAGGACTATTCCGCTTCGGCGAATGGCGACCGGCCGTTCATTTTGAATCAGCCGATCATCACCGATGACACCGTCGGATTCTCGGCCGCGATTGATGCGGCATTGAACCGATCGTCTCCCGGTAGCGGAGGTGATCTTCCGGAAACCGGCATCGAAGGACTCTTTCAAGTGGCGACCGGAGCGGGATTCGATGGCAACAACGATGGCGACACCACCGACAGCGGTGCGGCAGGTTTAGCGGCAACGCAAACGACCCCCACGGCTGGCGGCGATGTTCCCGCATACTCCTCGTTCACACCGGACGCGGCCAATAACGTCCTCGCTCCGACTGTTCCCGTCGCAGGGGCAACCACCGGAGTTGGATTCCGGGCCGGCGCACGGCACATCGTCTTGCTGCCGACAGATGCAGGTTTCAAGTTTGAAGCAGACTCCGTGAATCCCTACACCGGCGTCGGTGGAGTGACGGTGGCGGCGAGTGCGTTCACGCCCAATTCATCGAATGTCACTCCTCAAGGCCGAGGTGCGCGTATTCAAGCGACGATTGATGCCCTCATTGCCGACAACATTGAAGTCATCGGCCTGGGGACAGCAGTTGGTTCAGCAGCAACTCCGCGAGTGCAACTGGAAGCGCTGGCCATTCTCACCGGAGCCCTCAATCGCACGTCGACTCCACTAGAGAACGGCATCACCCCCGGAGCATCGGCGGACGACATTCAACCGAACTCTCCGCTGTACTTCCTCATCAATCCGGGAGACGCGGTCGGACTTGCGGCGGCGATTGTGAACGGCGTCACCGGAGCGGTCGGAAATCCTCCGCCTCCGCCGCCGGCCCCTCCGCCACCAACACCGCCGGCGGCTGGAACTCAGACCGACACCCTGCTTGGCAACGATGGCAATGACACCTTGCTGGCTGGCGAAACGAACGATTTTCTCAACGGCGGAGCAGGCAGTGACTTCATGGACGGCGGCGATGGGGCGGACTCCATGCTCGGTGGTTCCAGCAACGACACGCTCAATGGAGGGGGCGGTAACGACACCGTGGACGGCCAAGGAGGCAATGATTCCGTCAACGGCGGAGTCGGCGACGATACGATGGTCTGGAATGGCGTAGGCGATGGCATTGATACCCTGACCAGCACTTCGGGAGCCGATTCACTCATCGTCAATGGAACCGCGTTAGTCAACACCTTCGTCATCGGGAAGAGCAGTTCGGGAACCCTGCAAGTCTCGGAAGGGAGTGCCTCGATTGTCGTGTCGAGCCTCGTGACCAGCGTGTTCCTCAATGCGGGACTCGGGAACGACACCGTGACGATCAATGACCTCAGCGGAGTCGCACCGGCGCTTCTGTTCGTGAACGGCGACGGCGGAAACGACACCATCAATGCCTCGTCCGCGACGCTGGGAAGCATCCGCTTGGGAATCAACGGCGGCGACGGGAACGACACCGTCAATGGCAGCCTTGGCAACGACACCATCGACGGCGGAAATGGAGATGACTCGCTAATCGCCAATGCTGGGAATGACACGCTCATCGGGGGAACCGGCAACGATCTGTTGAACTCCGGCGCTGGCAATGATCGCGCTGTCGGAGGAGATGGAAATGACATCGTGCTCGGCGGCGATGGCAATGACCAACTGTCCGGCGATCTGGGAAATGACTCGCTGGATGGCGGTAATCAAGACGACACGCTGACGGGCGATCTGGGCGATGACACGCTCGTCGGCGGCAGCGGCAACGATTCGATGTCCGGCAATTCCGGCTTTGACTCGCTGTCGGGCGGTCTTGGAAACGACACCTGCGATGGCGGTGTCAACGACGACATCGTCAACGGCAATGAGGGAGACGACAAACTCCGTGGCGGCGACGGCAACGACTCGATCACCGGAGACCTCGGCAACGATGAACTCGTGGGGGGCGACGGCAACGACACGCTGATCGCCGGAGACGGCAATGACGGCGTCTCAGGCGGCGACGGCGACGACATCCTGAATGGCGGAGCCGGCAACGACACCCTCGCGGGGGGAGATGGCAACGACTCAATCTATGGCGGAGCGGGAAATGACATCGCGCTCGGCGAAGACGGAGACGACCGCATCGACGGCCAATCCGGCCAAGACACGATCTCCGGAGGCACCGGCACCGACACCATCCTCGGCACCGGCGATGTCATCGACGAGACGTTCGTGTTCACCCCCGCCATGCTGGCCGCTTTGGACGGCATCTAACCTCTAAGAACCAAGGAGGGTTCTCAAGTCACACCAAAGCCCGGCATCCCTCAAGATGCCGGGCTTTGACTGTTTTGTGGATGTCCCGTGAGCCGCAAGGCGCTAGCCGCGGGTTGGCTTCATCGACCTGCGGTTAGCGCCTTGCGGCTCACAAAACTGTAGAACCGCACCGCGAACATGAACCGGTCCCGAGGTTTCATCGCCACCAAGGAAACGACAACGCATCGCGCATTGGCAAAAGCCGAGCGTCGTTCAGCGCGACGTGACATTGGCAAGTAAATCGCCCGAGTTGTCATTAAAGTCTCATGGTCCAATTCACGCATCAAAAGCGAGCATTGCCATGAAGCATTTTGTCGTCGTCGTTCTCTGGCTGCTGGCGTCTGCCGGAATAATCTCCGCTTGGGAGTCAGATGCAGCGAAGGTTGATCGTGGTTCAAAGACGGCAAAAGCCGGGTTTCAGAACGAGGATGAAATCCGGGACAAGTTCAACAACTGGAAGACCGACGCGGATGCTCGCGCATGGCTTGAAGCGATGAATCATCAGATTGCCGAGATCAACAGCGTCTCGGCGTCAAAGCCGCATGGCGAAAAAGCGGACGTCGAAGTGACAGTCAAAACGAAGTCCGGCGAACGAGTCGAACGGATTTCAATCAAGCTCGTCAGCAGTCCAAACGGATTCAACCAGATCGACAAGCGCTGGCTGAAGACGTACGCGCAAATGTGGAAGATGCCGCCCGAGGTCGTTGAAGCGTTGAAATTGTTCGTCGGTGAGACGCCGCCGCGCGAATCCAGCCGCGACAAGCGGCGAATGTATCTGGATGAACTGGACGAGAACGCTCAGCAAGCCGTTCTGGACTTCTTCAAGAAGAATAAAGACGAGATCGTTTCCGACCTGCTGGCCGGTGACGGCACTCACGCGGCTGACTGGATGATGGTCGCACATAAAGCAACCGACAAACCCAAGTGGGTCATTCGCTCCTCAGCCGACGCAATCAAGTTCTACAGCGAAGGCCCGGTGGAACTCACCAAAGCCGGCAACCTGAAAATCGGCCGCATCACCATGCAACGCAAAGGGGGCGACAACGGCCGAGAAACCGCCAAGATGTTGCAGTTCAAAATCAACCCCGTCCAACTTTTCGATGCCAAGGTTGAGCCGGGTGGCACGCCCTGAGTCATCGAAGGGCGTGGCTCGAAAGACTTGTTTGGGACATGCTCCAGATTCAGCCACGCCTCGCCAATGATTCTGATCTGCCTGCCGGATCATTTCACGGCCCCGAATCTCGACCACGATTGGCTGGGCCAGTAGAGGTAGGTCACGACACCGGTGATATCGCCGTGTGAGAGAAATCCGAAATTGCGACTGTCGTTCGAGAGTTCGCGGTTGTCTCCCATCACAAAGTAAGCACTGGCCGGAACGGTTTGTTTCGAGACCTTCGGCGGTGGACTCGTGGCCGCCTTTTCGGAATATCGATGCTGAACCTCGCCGTTGATGAGCAACTCTCGCTCAGTGACTTCCACGGTGTCGCCCGGTAAGCCGACGATGCGTTTGACGAAGGTTTGCCGGCGATTCTCCGGGTTGCGAAACACGATCACCTCGCCACGAGCAAACGTTCGCGTCAAGACGCCCAACTTGTTCGTCAGAATGCGGTCACCGGGAATCAGCGTGGGAGACATGCTCGACGTTGGGATGACGAACGCTTCCACCAAGTTCGCCTTGATCAACATCGCCAACCCGACAGCAAACGGGACGCTGGTCATCGGCAACAAAATATAGACCGCCAGACGGTTGTAGTCTTGAAGCGTGTAATTCTGGCCGCTCAGAGACAACGCGATCCGTTTGGCATCCGCCGCGGACCAAACCGACAAGATCAACAGAACAAGCAGGCAAACCGCAAACAGGATGAGACACGCAGTGGATGTCGCGAGCAAAGACAGCCCCACCGCCAGAGGCCCGAATAACATCATCAAGCAGAAGATGATCAATCCTCGCCCTGCTCGACCGCAATAAAGCTGCCCCAACCCCGGGCAGAACATCGACAACGATGACGCCAACCACGGGATGCGAACGTTCGAGGTTTCATTACTCATGAGAAATCTCCTTCGCCGGTTCGATCATGGCCACGTCCGAGATCGGTGACGGAGCCACGAACAAACTCACGATGCTGTAGATCCGCACGGCCAGCACCAACGCCGCTGCCGAACAAACCAAGTACGGAATCGCTCTCTGCCAAGCCGACTTGCGCAGCTCATTGGCTGGCTGCGACTTCATTGATGACTTCGACGCTTCGCGCACGGCGGACATGATTCGATCCGTCAGATCGGCTGGCGGTGATTCGCCACGCCGCGCGTCGAGCCAAGCTTGATATTGGTCGTCAGGATTCATGTTCGCTCCAATGCCTCCAGGTCATCAGCCGGAACGCGCTAGCGTCCGGTTGATTCGTTCGCTGAGAACCGGACGCTAGCGCGTTCCGGCTCATTTGGTTTTCTTGGATCGAGGTCGCTCAGCAATTCGCGCAACCGTTGCTTGGCTCGGCTGACGCGAGACTTGATCGTCCCCAGTTCGACCTCTTCGATGATCGCGATCTCGGCATACGGCAACTCCTGAATCTCGGCCAGCACGAACGCCGTGCGCTGTTCGAGCGGCAACAGGTCCAGCGCCGCATCCAGCCGAGCGTACGTCTCGTGGTTCAACACGACGTCCAAAGGCTGAGTCACCCGCGACTCCACATCGAAATCGGAAGCCGACGTCGTCGTGATCGACGATCGTTTCAGATGATTCAGACACCGGTTCCGAGCGATCGTCAGCAACCAGGTCGAGAACTGCGATCGCTCGGGATCGAACGAGTCCAACTTCCGAAACGCCGCGACAAACACCTCTTGGACGAGGTCTTCCGCATCCGACGCATGCCGCACCAAGTTTCGGACAAACCCTAACACTCGCCGCTGATGCCGCTCGACCAACTCCCGAAACGCCTCCACGTCCCCGGCCCCAGCCCCAGCCCCAGCCCCAGCCAAAACCCGCTCAATCAATGTCCGATCCCCGTCCATCCGATCTCGCCAACAAGAGTTCTTCGGCCGACGGGAAGTTATACAACCGAGACGTCAGAAGGTTCCCAAGAATTTCGCAAAGCAATCAGGCCCATCCACGTTCTCAGGGACATCAACTGAAATCGGCACGACGCGAGACGCCTCGTTCGATGCAACCGAGCACGGCCCACCAATCGCGATCCTGCAACGCCTTTTGCGGCAGCCACAAGTTGGGCAACGCTTGGCTTCTGAGAATTCCGTCGTCATCGGGTTCGACGAGCCGATAGTTCGCTCCCTCCAAGCGATACCACAGCAACGTGACCGGTTCGTCGTTGATCGCCACGAAGTATTCGTGAACGCCGGATTTGCAGAACCGATCACGGCGACGCAGAAAGTCCTCATCGTCTGGCGAGTCAAACACGTCGAGCACGAAATTCGGCGGTCCCTGAAAGACTTCGTCGCGCACTTCGCACTGTTTCTTCCGGCCATAGTTGACCATCGCCACCAGTCCGGGAACCTCCCATTCCTCGGCGGACAATTGGACTTTCGCCATCACGCACACATACCACCCCGGCGAGAACAGCCGATACCGGTTGATGCACAACGCCAAGTCCGTCAGCAACGCCGATTGATGCACGCCAAGTTCAGCCATGTTGTCGCTCCAAGAGATTCAGCGTTTCGACCTGACGCGCCAGGTGACGGACTTGAGGACGTCTCGCTCGTATTGCCTTATCGCTTCTGTAATCGTGGTGCGATTCGGTTCGGCGAAGCCTTGCTGCAAGGCCCTGATATTTTCGTGAGCGGTGTGGACATCCTGAATCGCTCGGCGGTGTGAGAACGGCGTCTTCAAGCCGTAGTCGGCTTCGTTTCGGCTGCGGCGAAGGTCGATCAACGTCGTACCGGCGGCTCCGATTTCGGGATGACCACATTGGCACAGTCGATGAGTCAGGTAAGCGTGTGCTCGATCGCCGCGTTCCACTTCAAAGCCCAAGTCTTCCAGCAGAAGTCGAGCTACATGAAACGCCGCGTAATACGCGCGGCTGACGGCGGATCGCCAATGAGCTTCCGTCGGGCCTTGAACCCACTCGTCAGCAAGCGTGAGAAACGTCTGCGGGTCCATGCGTCAGTCCACCCAGCAGAGTTCCAATCCCAACAACGCTCGGCCGGGACCGGGGCAGATTTCCTGCAACTCCGAAGCCCACTGCCAATGCAAATCCGAGCCAAGTCGCGGCTCGATGTCCAAGCCACGCACCTTGAAGAAGATCGCCTGCTGATCCGGCTGCTCGTCATCCGACACGAGTTCGACATCGACCGCTTGAGCCATCGGAAACAGCCGCTCGGTCAAGTCGCCAACCAACGACAAAACTTCTTCAAGCCCATGACGCTGCGCAAATTCTGCGACCGGCGGACAAAACGATTGGCTGGTTGAAATGGCGGTTGTCATCAGACACCTCGTCACATGATCGTTGAATCGGCTCGTGCCTTATCTTGTGCTGCACACACTATTCGTCGGCCAGCCCCAGCATCAAGCTCACATCGAAAGACCTTTCAAACGCCGTTCAGGATGAATGAGCTTGGCAATGTTTGTTGTTGGGAATAATCTGCCCCGCGTCATCGCTGATTCATGGTCCCCTGCTTCATCGCTTGGAAACGAAACAATGTCTGTTCAATCCGCACCAATCGCTGACGTCAAAGATCGCGCGTCCGAGCTTCGTGCTTTTTATGATTTCGTTGGCGAAAAGCTCCGTCTGAGCGAATCGCGGCTGACGCCTGAGTCTGTTTTCGACGAATGGCAATCGCTGCATTCCGAGCACGACCAGGATGAGTTCATCGACGATCAAGACGACTACGAGGCGATCAAAGAATCGCTGGACGCCATGCACGCCGGGGAGCCCGCCAAATCCGTGGAAGAATTTGAACGTGACTTCCGCGAACGTCATGGGCTGCCGCCACGATCATGAAGTATCAAGTCGGCCTTCAAGATCGAGCGGAATCGGATTCGAACCGCATTTATTTGTGGTTACGTTCGCGATCGGAAACCGGCGCGGGAAGTTGGTTTGCCGCGCTGCTGAGACGGCTCAAGAAATTGGAGTCGGACGCCCCGAATTGTCCCCGCGCGAAAGAGGCCGACCGTTTTGCCGATGACCTCCGGGAAACCTATTTCAAAACTCGCCACGGGCGACGTTATCGCCTCGTCTTCACGATCATGGGAACCGAGGTCCGCGTGTTGAGAATTCGTGCCCCTGGGCAAAGGCTGTTGAGAGACGGCGGCCTGTGATCACAGCAACGCAGAAAGTCCTCATCGTCTGGGGAGTCAAACACGTCGAGCACGAAATTCGGCGGTCCCTGAAAGACTTCGTCTCGCACTTCGCACTGTTTCTTCCGGCCATAATTGACCATCGCCACCAAGCCGGGAACCTCCCATTCCTCGGCGGACAATTGGACTTTCGCCAGCACGCACACATACCACCCCGGCGAGAACAGCCGATACCGGTTGATGCACAACGCCAAGTCCGTCAGCAACGCCGATTGATGCACGCCAAGTTCAGCCATGTCATCGCTCCAACGGTGGCTCAATTTCGCAGCGTGTGCTCAGCCAAGCCATTCCTGATGGTCAGAGCGCGGCATGGATAGCTCAAGAGAAGAATTCGTCATGCTTGTCGTGACGACACATAAATGAGTAAGCGGCGGGCGTTTCGCTCCCGGCCTTTCGGAATTCGTCCCATGTGGCGCATTTATCGAGATAGTCCGTGATGTCTCCCGACTTGAAACGCCATTTGGGGAACGTAACGAATCGCTCATACCGTGTTTGAACTGAACCGTCCCGATCCAAACAAACGACATCAAATGACTTCAAATGCTTGTTGTCAGCAACTGCTGATCGGAGCAGGTACTTGATGTAGTTGTCCCCTTCCGGAAGGGAGTATCCCAACACACGAATGTGGTTGGCATCGGTCAACAATCCATGTGCCTTTGCCCAAACATTTCGAATTCCAGGATTCGATAAGTGCTTGTTCCAAGTCGGCGGGACAATGTCTCCCTTTTTGAGGCATCCGTGGAGTTTCACCAACGAGCGACCAAAGCTTGAATCAAGCGATTGATTACCGTTCGCGACAACAAGGTTCGGCAATGGTTGATTCGGTGATCGTTGATTTCGCGAGCACAGAGCGTCTGATGTAAACTCTAAAACTAGGTCGTAGTTCAACGAGATAACCGCGACTTCGTCATTAAATGGTCGGACATCGCCAAAGTGCCATTGCGAACTCGATGAGTTTTGACGATTCAGATGCCAAACGTGTCCCAAGGCCATTGCTGAAAAACGCGAGTAACGTCGCCATTTATCGGCCAACAAGGCACCTGGCGAATTATCGTCTTCACGAAATGCTGTGATCTCTGGGGTGTAACCGCGAATGACACTCGCAATGAAACTTTTGAACTGTTCGTTGTCACTGCTTTCGCCACGCAAGCTGACTCGCATTTCTAAAAGCGACAGGATTTCCTCAATGTTAAAAAGGTCGGTCGCGAAATAATTCTTCGCAACGGCTAGTTCGTCGAGTCGCTGAAACACAGCAGCAAACTCGGCGTATTTTTCTTGATCTTGGAAATAGAGGTCTTTGGCCTTCTCCAGAAAATTGGAGACAACTGGGATGCCAAGCGGAGCCGAGAAACCGGCACCGAGGATATAGACAGTTTTCATTGCTTCGACTCCGTCATTCTCGAATTGTCGTTTGCGCTGTCCGAATCGTCGGCAATCTCGTCTTCCAGCATTGATTCCGCAATTGGTTCGACTTCGATCGATTCAAGACAGTCGTTGTAGGTCGGGAGGACAGCGTGGATTTGTTTTCGAATTCGCCTGAGGATGGCTCGATGTTGGCGCTCATCATGCGCCTCAACGAAAGTGTCCGTCACTACAGCCCGGAGGGTTGTCAGCAACGGTGTGGCATCCTCATTTTCGAAGCAGTCGAGTAATCGTCGTCGTTTCCCTCAACCTTCACTGTGATGTCGATTTTGTCTGTGCGTGCGAGCACGAACAGGAAAAGTTGCGACCGGTCCAGAATTGGATCATTTATTACGGGCGGTATGGGTGGCAGGTCCAAGTCGGCGAGAACCTCCGGCATTCGCTTGAGTGCCTCCACTCCGAGGCGACGGATTTCAGTCACGGCTGTTTGAACACCGTCAATGAAAGGGTTACGGGGATACGTCAATGAGAACGCCTTCCGAAGTGCAATTAGCACCTCATCGGCAGAGGGACAGTTGAGTTGTTCCATCAAGGTTTTTTGGGGCGCGGAGTCGGGGACGTAGACGCGATCTTCTCCAATGTGCGCGACAGTGTTGGCAAACATTATTGAGAATCGCTTGGTCTTCTGTTTTCGTCCCATCGCCACATTCCAGTCCGGTCACGTCGACTGCCCGGAAACAACATCATTTGAGCCGTTACAGCTACTCGCCCGCTTTGCGGCCAGAAGGAGGCCATTGGGTTCTCGGTTCGAGAAGGATTCAACGTGAATCGTGGCGGGATCGTGGCAGCCGCAAAGCATTCCTTCAGGCAGTCGCGGTCAACTTCACTCCCAGCACGTCTGCGAGTCGATCGGCTGTTTCGAGGTGAATATCTCGTTCGCCCGAAAGGAAACGCGAGACAACGATCGGAGAGACCTTGGCTTTTTGGGCGATCTCGTCCGCCGATTGCGAGCTTTGACGGATCGCGTTGCGAAGCGCCTCGCTAAATGAGTTCGTCCCGCTTGCGGCGGGAGGGAACTCGGCTTTCACGGCGTGGCGGATGTGTTCGTCTTTGGCCACTTCATCCAGGGTCAGCGGACGATCGCGGAACACTCGGTCGATTTTTCGGCTCATGGCAGTCTCGATCAAAACGGTTCGGGAACCTCGTAAGCGGTGACGACTCGGATCGTGTCTTCGTCGATGACTTCGCAAACTACGATGATGTATCGGCCATCCGGCGTGTAGCCCCAAAGGCAGGGAAGGCCACTGGAATTGCTGTGTCCTTCGCTGGTGGGATTCTCCAGCACTTCTTGGACGTCGTCGATGGTCAAGCCGTGCTCGGCAATGTGTTCGACGTTGCCATCCAAGTCGTCGGGATCGTCCCACAGGGCTCGAAAGAAGTCCATTGAATTATGTCCCCTGCAAGGTCACCGCGATTGCCGTAAGCGATACAGGTACTCGCCCGCCTTGCGGACCAGCAGGACGCCTTCCGCTTCTCGATTCGCGAAGGATTCGACATCAATCGTGGAGGGGTCGCGGTAGCTGAGGTTGATTTCGTTGCAGACGACGGCGGGGATTTGTGAGGCGAGGGTGACTCGGACTCGTGGTTGCTCGATGCCGTTGTCGAATGTGCCGGTGCCGCGGACGTGGGTGCTGTGGGCGAGGACTCCCCACGGGTAGTTTTTGAAGCGGTCCCATTGCTGCGTGAAGTAGTCGCGGACGTGATAGCCGATCTCGGCGATCAGCTTGCCGTGAGTCACCGAGATCTCGTGCAGGTGCGGGGCGAAGATGATCAGTTCGCCGCCGTCGGCCACGACCGGCTCGAGCTTGTACATACACTTGCCGGCGACCCACAGCTCGTCGTACATCGGCGGAGCACAGCTCAGCACCGTGTGAAACGAACGGTCCATCCATTTGATGTGGACTTGGCTCGACAAGTCGGCGGCGGACTCCCACGCGGATTCTGGCGTGCCGTAGAACAGGCCGTGCAAGTTGCCGTCGCTGGCGACGACGAACGTGATCGCTCGGCGTGTGTTCGGGATCAGCGTGGCGGCACGATCGACGACGGCTCGGACGGGCGTTCCCTTCACGCCGATGATGCCGACGTTTGTGATGATCGCTCCCAACCAGTGAAAGAAGTTGAGCAACTCCGGCCCGGAGATGCCGGGGAAGTAATACTTGTTGCCGCCGCTGAACCCGACGACCTCATGCGGAAACACCGGTCCGAGCACCAGCAGTGTGTCGTAATCGGCGATCCGCGAGTTGATCGTCACCGGCACATCGAGCGACAGGCGGCCTTCGGTGATCGCCTCGGTATCGGCTTTGGTGAGCGAGCCGATCGTCGTCAGCCGCGCGGGGTTGTTCCATTCGTGATTGAAGAGGCGGACGTTGGCGTATTTGCCTCCGCCCTCGCTTGCGCTTCGGGTTAGTGTTTCGCCTTCGCTGGCGCTTCGGGTTAGTGTGCCGGGGGATCGATCGGCGTCGCTCATGCCGAGCATCTTGGCGATCGCAGGTTCCGGCATCGGCGGGTGCGTTCCGAGCGCGACGAGCACATCGACTTGCTTCGCCGTTGCGCCAATCTGGTCATGCAACGCGCTGAATAGCAACGGCAGAGGGGCGGTGCGGGTCGAGTCCGGGATAATCACCAGCACTCGCTGGCCAGCAAATTCGTTTGAAGGAACTTCGCGTGCGAACCACTCGCGGACTTCGGCATCGGTCAAGGTCTTCATGAGTCTTCCATCGCTGATGGCTGGAACTGTCTTCGGCCGGAGTGAACTTCGTTTGTTCGGTCTTTGCAAGCGAGGTCGAGTGGCTCATGATGCTCGCCATGCCAACCGTCCTGCGACAGAATGGTTTTGCGGTGATGATCCCCGTGGACGATCATCTGCCGCCTCATGTTCATGTCACAAAAGCTGGTAACGAATTGGTTGTCAATCTTGGCGACGAGCGGACGAAGTCATCTGTTCGCAAGAACCGAGGCATGTCCAAATCGGAGCTCGCACAGGCACTGCGAATCATCAACAACAATCAGGGGATGCTCCTGGCCGGATGGAGGCGGATTCATGGCTAAGCCTAAGTTGATACGAATGGGCAAATTCACTTACACGCAGGATGAGCTCGACAAGATGTTCGAGGAAGCCACTCGCCGTGGACAGGAGCAACTTGAACGTGAACCGCTCGCCGTCAAAGTGGAGTACGACGTTGCCCCGCGCCAGATCGTCATCACTCTGAACAACGGGTCGCGCTACTCATTTCCGGCCGACATCGCTCAAGGGTTGGCGACGGCCACCGACAAGCAGAGAGCCAAGGTCAACATTCTCGGCATGGGGACGTTGCTGGAGTGGCCGAAGATCGACATGCACTTCACCACCCTGGGACTGCTTGAGGGCCGATTTGGAACACGCAGATGGATGGACGAATTGCGGCGGAGTGGAAAACTCCCGCCTCCGCCGTCGGCGAATGTCGTTAAGTCGAAACGGAAGCCGGCGGCAAAACGAACAATACCTGCGGTTCGTAAAATGCCTGCGTCTAAAAAGTCGGCCGTGAAATCGGTTCGATCGGGTTCATCGCGCGTTGCTGCTGCTGGTCATTAGACCCAACTGATCAAGGAAGACATCATGCCGATGGAACGTGAATCAAGCTCGCCTTCGGAAGAAGTTGAACTCGCCGGGCACATCATCGAC
Source organism: Planctomyces sp. SH-PL62 (assembly GCA_945905295.1). Classification (GTDB taxonomy): domain Bacteria; phylum Planctomycetota; class Planctomycetia; order Planctomycetales; family Planctomycetaceae; genus SXKJ01. The sequence continues at coordinate 17,605 of CAMDPX010000017.1, forward strand.
AGCTTGCTGCTGCCGAAGGTGCTCGACGAAATCATGTCGCAAGGGGGGCGATTCGAGATCCTCAGCATCTCGGTTGGACAACGGCGGCAAGATCCGAGTGCCGCGCGGTTGCTGGTAACGGCGGATTCGGACGAGCAGCTCGACAAGATTGTGCGGGACATCGGCCGACACGGAGCTGTGCGAGTCGACGCTCAGGACGCGCAGGTCGTCGCTGCCGACATGGACGGAGCGTTTCCCGATGGGTTCTTCTGCTCGACCAACCAGGAGACGCAGGTTCGCATTGATGGCGTGTGGCATCGGGTTGAGCGGCCGGAGATGGATTGCGGGCTGGTGGTGCGAGACAACAGGCGAGCGGGGGGCGTCAGCCCCCCGGTGGATGCTAGCGCGGTCTCACAAACGAACGAAGCCACCGGGGGGCTGACGCCCCCCGCTCGCCTAACTGTCGCGACACTTCCGATGGCCGACGTCAGCAAGGGTGACCTGATCGTCGTCGGGCATCACGGCACGCGCGTGCTGCCGCAGGGGCGGGACCGTGACAAGCTCAGCGTGTTTGGGTTCATGCAAAGTACCGTGAGCAGCGAGAAGCCGAAGAACGTCACGGTGCGTGAGATCGCGGCGGAGATGCGTCGAGCCAAACAAGGAGATGGCAAAATTCTTGTCGTCGCCGGACCGGCGGTCGTTCACACCGGCAGCCGTGAGCATCTCAGCCGGCTGATTCGTGAGGGCTATGTGCATCTGCTGTTTGCTGGCAACGCGCTCGCGACGCATGACATCGAGCAATCGTTTTTCGGCACGAGCCTCGGCATCTCGATGGAACACGGTGGCGGAACGGCCGAGGGACACGAGCATCATCTGCGCTCGATCAACCGCATCCGCCGCTTGGGGAGCATTCAATGCGCGGTCGAATCGGGAATGCTCACGGATGGCATCATGTTTGAATGCGTGAAGCACGATGTCCCGTTCGTGCTGGCCGGCAGCATCCGCGACGACGGCCCGCTGCCGGATGTCATCACCGATAGCCTGGTCGCTCAAACGGCGATGCGCGAGTTGATCCACGCTCAAGGGATCACGTTTTGTTTAATGATCGCCACGACGTTGCATTCGATCGCCGTCGGCAATCTGCTACCTGCGTCCGTGAAGACCGTCTGTGTCGACATCAACCCGGCGACGGTCACGAAGCTCGCTGATCGCGGGACGTTTCAGTCGATTGGGTTGGTCACGGACGTTGAGCCGTTCCTGAGAGTACTCGTGGATGAGGCGACTCGATGACTGACTTGCTCGTCGGATTCGGGTTGGTCGCATTGATCGCGGTGCTGTTGTTTGCCGCGACGGTTCGACTTGTACGGTCATGGCCGGTGCGGCGAATTTGCCTGGTTGGCTTTGCGGTCATGCTGGTGCTGGGCTGGTATCTGATTTGGGGATGCGAATTAAGTTTTTGGTCGCGCCTCCTGCCGCTGTCGAACTTGGTCGTGATCGGCAACCTGGTTCCGTTGTGCTGTGCGGTGCTGGCGGGATTGGCACGAGTGACAAGTCCCGGTTCTCCGAGACGTCGCGCAATTCCGGTGCTGGCAATCCTCGGACTCGGACTGTTTGCGACGGTGAAGCCAATGTTGGGTCAGCCTCCTCCGTGCGGCGACTTGTGGTCTGATGGCATCTGCTTTCAATCGTCGACCGTGACCTGCACGGCGGCCAGCGCGGCGACGTTGCTGCGCGAGCACGGCATCTCGGCAACCGAAGCGGAGATGGCGGGGTTGTGTTTGACTCGCAAAGGAACCGGATGGAAAGGCTTGTTCCGAGGCCTGACGCTCAAGACGCGTGGCACCGAATGGACCGTCAGCGTCCGAGACTTTTCGTTCGAACAACTGCGAAACGAACACGGACCATTGATCCTGGATGTCGGAGTTCCGCTGGGAGCGACCGTCCCGGCGATTTACACAACCGAGTACGGATGGCAGCCGGGAATTTTGCACTCAGTGATCTTTTTCGGATTCCGCGACGGGGATCGAGTCTCCATCGCCGAGCCAACTCCCGGAGTCGGTCGCGAAGAATGGAGCGCCGAGGATCTGCGGATTTTGTTTCGAGGTCGAGCCTATCAATTGTCAAAACGCCGCTGAGATGGTTTCGTTGACGTCATGAACTATTTCGCTCACGCACTGCGATATCTCGACCGACCCTACTTCGTCGCCGGAACAGCGGTGCCCGATTGGATGTCGGTGGTGGATCGGCGAGTGCGAGTTCGCGGTAAGTTGATCGAGCCGCTTCTGCTCAATGACGGCTCCCCTTTGGCTGAGGTTGCTGCGGGAACGTGGCAGCATCTGCACGACGACGGTTGGTTCCATTCAACGCGAGCGTTCTTTGAGGTGAGCACCTCGCTGGCCGTCCGTTTTCGGGAAGTGCTCGGCCCCGATGACAGTCATCGCACCAGTTTTCTCGGCCACATCGTTACCGAGCTGTTGATCGACTCCGAATTGATCGAACGGCATCCGGGGCAGATCGAGCGATATTACGACGTGCTCGCCACGATCGAACCGCTCGCGGTGCAGCAAGCGGTCAACCTGATGGCGAAGACGCCGACGGAATGTCTCGCGCCGCTGATTCCGCGATTCCTCACCGAACGATTCTTGCCGGATTACCTCAGCGACGAGCGTTTGCTGCATCGCTTGAACCAAGTGATGCGGCGGGTCAAACTGCCGCCTCTTCCGGCCGAGACAGAATCCGTTTTGCGTCTCGCCCGCCCGCTCATCCGCGACCGGATGAGCGATTTGCTGCCGCAAGAGCACTTCCAATTTTCAAGCACGTAGCTGAACTCGCCAGAGTTCAGAAATCACCAAACAATGCTGCTGAATTCTGGCGAATTCAGCTACGGATGCATCCAGGAGTCATCACCATGAAATACGGAATGAACATGCTGCTGTGGGCGACCGACGTGAACGAGTCGCACTACGCACTTCTCGATTCGCTGAAGAAGATCGGCTACGACGGCGTTGAGCTTCCGATCTTCGACATGAACGTGGACAACTTCGCGAAGCTCGGCAAGAAGCTGACCGACACGGGACTGCAACGGACGGCCGTCACGATCTGCACCGATACCGAGAATCCCATCTCTCCCGATGCGGCGATTCGACAAGCGGGGCTCGACCGGCTCAAGAAGGCGATTGATTGCTGTCAGGCTGTCGGAGCCACGCACTTGTGCGGACCGATTCACTCGGCGATCGGAGTCTTCTCCGGCAATTGCCCGACGACCGATGAATGGAACTGGGGCAAAGAGACTCTGACCAAAGCCGCCGATTACGCGAAGCAAGCGAACGTCACGCTGGTCGTCGAATACCTCAACCGCTTCGAGTGCTATTTCCTAACCTGCGCCGCCGACGTCGGCCGCTTCTGCCGCGAGATCAATCACACGCACTGCAAGACGATGTACGACACCTTCCACGCGAACATCGAAGAGAAGTCGATCACCGGCGCGATCAAGAGCTACGCCGACCAGTTCGTCCACGTCCACATCTCCGAGAACGACCGCTCGACCCCCGGCGAAGGGGGCGTCAATTGGGACGAGACGTTCGCGGCGTTGAAAGAAGTGAAGTACGACGGCTGGTTCGTGGTCGAAGCTTTCGGCCTGTCGCTCCCGGCTCTCGCCGCCGCCACCAAAATCTGGCGGAGAATGTTCACCGACGAACTGACCCTCGCCACGAACGCGCTGAAGTTCATGAAGACACGTTGGCAAGGGTAAGCCGAACCTGGCGCAATCAAGAATCGGGGCGGCGAGCGGCTGAAGACGATGCACTTCTGCCCGATCGGTCTGCGGGACGTCTGCTGGCACCTGCGCGTCAAACCTGTGGAGTCTCTGACGTTGTTGGAAAAGATCTGCCGACGTGAGTTGCTCATTGATGAAGCCGACTGGTCTCGCGACGCGGTCGAATGAATTTTGAAAGCGGCCAGTTCTCTCTGACGCTGACAGAAAAATTAAGCGACCTTTGATCGTTCGCGACCGATCACCACAGAATTGATTTCGTTCTTGTTTCTGCCCTCATTTTTCTGTCAGCCACTTGTCGCCAGTCAACGTTGCTGTCGGCTTGTCCGAGAACTGTCTGAAATCGCCTTCGCGAGTCATCGTCGTTCGACCAAGAGCTGCGCTCCGTTTTTGCCGGGCAGGTTGAAAACCTGCCCCACGTTGGCTGTACTGCTCCGACTTTGGATTCCCGCCTCTAGCCAGGAATGACTTCCCTATGCACGGTCTCGATGAGTTTAAGAGTGATCCGGCCGCCGACTCCTCCTTCTCTGGGCCGTGGTATAAGGAACTGACTCGGTATCACTGGTTCGTGTTGATGGTCGCGGCGCTGGGGTGGTTGTTCGACACGATGGATCAGCAGCTCTTCAATCTGGCTCGCATGCCGGCCATGAAAGAGTTGCTCGCGGTTCCCGGTCAGACGCCGGATCAATTGAAGGCTCAGGTGAATTTTTATGGCCCGTTGGCGACCTCGATCTTCATGATCGGATGGGCGACCGGCGGTTTGATCTTCGGAGTGCTTGGTGACCGAGTTGGCCGCGCGAAAGTCATGTTGTGGACGATCCTGATTTACTCGATCTGCACCGGTCTGAGCGCGTTTTCGATCGGCTTCTGGGACTTCGCCTTCTACCGGTTTCTCACTGGACTCGGAGTCGGTGGCGAGTTCGCCGTCGGTGTGTCGCTGGTGGCCGAAGTGATGCCGAATCGTGCTCGGCCGTTTGCACTCGGTTTGCTGCAAGCGTTGTCGGCGGTCGGCAATGTTTCCGCCGCGCTGATGAATATCGCGCTCGGTCAGGTGGAAAGTGCTGGTGGTTTGGAAAACTTGGCGGTGGGAGAGACACCGATCAAGGCTTGGCGAATCCTGTTCATCATCGGCACGGTCCCCGCGCTCTTGGCGATCTTCATTCGTCGCAATCTCAAAGAGCCGGAGACCTGGAAGGCTCAGCACGACGCCGGGGTCGGCAAGCAATTAGGTTCGTTCGCCGAGTTGTTCGGCGATCCACGCTGGCGCAAGAACGCGATCGTCGGTTTGTTGTTGGCCTCGTCGGGCATCATCGGTCTGTGGGGCATCGGCTTCTTCAGCTTCGATCTGCTGTCCCCCGTCTTCCGCAAACATTTTGAAGCGGAGGGGCTCGCCGAGAACGTCGTCAGCGGCAAGGTGGCAACGTGGGTTGGCATCACGTCGGTGATGCAAAACATCGGCGGATTCTTCGGCATCTACGCTTACAGCCACATGACGAGCATCTTCGGCCGCAAGCCAGCCTTCGCGGTATCTTTCGTCGCGGCGATGTTCAGCACGGCTCTGGTCTTCTGGAACCTGGACCAATTCAACGAGGTGTTTTGGATGATCCCGCTGATGGGCTTCTGTCAGCTCGCGCTGTTCGGTGGCTACGCGATTTACTTCCCAGAGTTGTTCCCAACTCGCCTGCGTTCGACCGGCACGAGCTTCTGCTACAACGTCGGCCGCTACGTCGCCGCCGGTGGCCCGTTCGCGCTGGGAATGCTGACGAGCCAAGTCTTCTCCGTCGCCAACGGATACCAAGAGGGCATGCGCTACGCGGGTGTGACGATGTGCTCGATCTTTATTCTCGGCTTGGTCGTGCTGCCGTTCGCCCCGGAAACGAAGGGCAAACCGCTGCCGGAGTGAGCCGGCATGGGATGCTCGATGATGGCGAGCCGAATTACTTGGCGGTGCGCCGTTTGGCTTGTTCTTTCGCTTGTCGTTCGAGTTGGTTGAGCACCGCCACGATCTTGCGATGAGTCGGCTGGTCTTGGCTGATCGTGACGAAGCCCGAACCGAGGATCAGCGCCCCTTCGCCCCCTTTTTCCGCCCATGCCTTTGGCGTCGTCACTGACATGATGATCGACGACAGAGTCTTCGGCTCGATGTTTGGAATCCGCGAGAGATCGTAGACGAGAACTTCTTTGGCGGCCGTTGCTCGCGCCGCTGTCGTCACCATCATCACTTCGTTCTTGATGACGTATTCCAATTGCAGTGGGGACAGCATGATGTTGAGTGCGCTTTCGAGCTTTGTGCCAGTCAACGTTCGAGTGACGGCCGTGTCGGGGGCGATCCCTTCTTCGGTCAGCCCTTCAATGTCGATCAGAATCGGGATGTTGTGATAGTCGGACAGAAACGTCACGACATCGGTCAGTGACGAGTCCGTGAAGGCGATCTCGGTTTGCTTCTTCAGTTCCGTCTCGATCCGCTGCGTGGATTCGCTTCGTTCTTGAAAATCCCAAGGGCGTCCTTCGGAGTCGCTGATCGGTGACTCGGAAGCGATGCCGAGCGAACGAGAAAGTGGGGCGCTGCGGGGATCATCGTTCGCCAAAGCGATCAAGTTCGATTCCACCGGTAAATCATTCGGCGACGCCATCGCCAGTGACCGCGATGGGCTGACGGTCGTATGGAGTGGCGGTGCGACAGCACGCATCGGTTGAGGAGATCCGAGCAGCCATTTTGTGCCACCCGCGACGAGACCGATCACGCAGACTGCGGTGACCAATGCGGTGATCGGCTTGGTGAAGAACGACATGGTGACCAATTCCTTTCCTGAAAGTTGAATGACCGTCGCCGACACGGCTCCGGCGGTCTTGCCGACGGCATACGCCAGCCCAGCCTTCACGGTCGCCTGAGTGAGCGGTTCCAACGCGGCCGCTTGAGCTGCTTGCTCGGTCCAGTTCAATACGAACCACACGGCTCCCAAGGTGACGCCTCGCCGAGCCAATCGCATCCGCAGTTGATGCCGGCCGCGTTTGAGCAACCCATCAACCGCTCCCTCGGTCAGTCCCATCTCGGATGCGACATCCTTCTGCGACTTTCCCGTCAGATAATGCAGCACCAGCGGCTGACGATACTTGGTCGGGAGCGAATGCAGTTCCTCATCCACGGTCTGTCGAACAAACATCTGCGCGATCTCGGCGAAGTCGTCATTCGCCACCGGATCGCGCGTCAGCGATTCGACCTCACGCTTTCGATAGGTCTGCCGTCCGACTCGGAGGGCCAGCCGATACGCGACACCGTAAAGCCAGCTCGCCAGAGATGGACGCCGCCGGATCCTTGCCGCGTCACGCACCAAGACCAAGAACGTCGCCTGAAACACGTCTTCGATGTCATGCGTGTCCGAGAGGACTCGCCGGCAAACGCTCCACACCAACCGACGATACCGCTGGACCAATTCGGTAAAGGCACCCTCGTCCCGATTGTTGACGAACAACGTCAGCAACTCAGAGTCGGTCATGCCAGCCACTTCCACCAGCATCTCAGGTTTTGGGGGTCGGTCATTCATGGCGATGCCACTTTAGTGACTCAAGGGGGCGAAGTCGGGCGCGGATTTTTGAAAAATGCTTGTATGGATCATCTTGAGTGAGGGCCTGCGGTATGCGAGACGAACCGCGACGTCGACGACGATCTCTTGTTGCCGGTGTAGAGTGGCAGGGCTAAAGTGAAACTATGATGCTCATTGAGGAACTCCGCGCCAAAGTTGGCTCAGGACAATTTGAGTACACGCAGCACGCTGCGGATCAAAGTATCCTTCGACACATTACTGTCGAAGAAGTTCGACAAGTGATGGCCACTGGGGAGATCATTGAGGAGTATCCGAACGACAAATACGGGCCAAGTTGCCTTGTACTTGGCTTCACGAAGGTTGGGCGTCCAATTCACGTGCAATGTAGTGCCCCTTCGAGGCCGGTCCTGAAAATCATCACGCTCTACGAGCCCGAACCGAATCAATGGGTCAATTTCCGAGCCAGGAGACGCTGACATGACGAACGAGTGGCCAGTCGAAGAATTCATCGATCAGCGAGTGACCTACACACTTCAGGTCAGCGACAAGCTGGTGCTGGTCGAGAACGTGCCGGCACGCGTTTCATTGCAGACCGGCGAACGCTTGTTTTCCCCGGATGTTGTCGAGCGACTGCAAGAGATCGTGTGGGAACAGAAGGTTCCGGTGCGCGTTGTCGAAACGCCCGTGTTCGAATTCCCCGCTGTTGTGGCCTAATGCCAGCACCTTCGGTTGATCCAAAGTGGTGCTGATACGCACCTCACTCCAAAGTTAGCCGGCACGTTGTTCCGGGTACTTGATGCGGGTGTGGAAGATGCTGATCAGCGATTTCGTGAGCGACTCTTGGATCAGGTTGATTTCGCTGAGCGTCAGCGTGCTTTCCTCGAATTGGCCGTCGAGGAGTTTGTCCATCGTGATGGCTCGGACGAGGCTTTCGATGCGTTTGGGGGTCGGTTCGCTGAGCGTGCGGCTGGCGCTTTCGATGGCGTCGGCGAGCATCATCACGCCGGACTCGCGGGACTGCGGCTTCGGGCCGGGGTAGCGGAAGCTGGACTCTTCGACTTCGATCCGGTCGGGGTGATCTTCGGCGGCCTTTGAAGCGGCGTGATAGAAGTATTGGACGAGCGTCGTGCCGTGATGTTGTTCGATGAAGTCGATGATTGGGCGGGGCAGACTGTGTTGCTCGGCGAGATCGACGCCGTCTTTGACGTGGCCGATGATGATCAGCGTGCTCATGGCGGGGTTCAGCCGCTCGTGCTTGCTGGAGGAGCCTTCGAGCATGTTCTCGATGAAGTAGCCAGGCTTGAGCATCTTGCCGATGTCGTGGAAATAGGCTCCGACGCGGACGAGCAAACCATTCGCACCGATCCGTTCGGCGGCGGCTTCGGCCAGTGAGGCGACGGTCATCGAGTGGTTGTACGTGCCGGGGGCTCGGCGGACGAGTTCTTGCAGCAACGGGTGCGACACGTGGCTGAGTTCCAGCAGGCTGATGTCGGTGACGATGCCGAACGTCGCTTCGATGAATGGCAGACTGCCGGCGACGATGTAGCCGGAGGCCAGGCACCAACCGGCTCCGCGCAGAGCGTGCAGCAGTAAAGTTTGATCTCGCCACAGCAGGTTCAGCGACTGCGCCTTGGTCACGGCGGTGCCGTAGGTGACGAGAAAGAAGACGACTCCGCACCAGAAGCCGATCTTGATGAGCGACGAGCGGGACGAAACTCGGCTGAGCGGGACGATGGCGGTTGCGGCAACGCTCATCAGGACGACGAACTCGCCGGTGTCGACGACCGATGACAGCGTCAGCAATAGACTGAGCGTGAATGCGGTCAGCGCGGCGAGGTCTTGGTTGTAGGCGATGGCCAGGATCATGACGGTGACCATCAGCGGAATGATTTCGGCTCGCCAAGGATCGAAGCTCAGGATGCGGCCGAGGAACGCCGCCAGCACGATTACTCCGAGATAGACCGCCAAGCCACTGAGTCGCTCGACCAAGCGTGGCTCGTTGAGGACGAGGTAATAGCCGTTGAGCACGGTCAGCACGAAGATCAGCACGAACACCGCCGCGACGCGAACAACTCGGTCGCGGAACGAGACGTCACGTTCGACTTGGTCGTACTCGTCGCGGAGCACATCGAGCGCGGTCTCGTCAATCTTCTGGCCGGGGGGAACGAGCACGTCACCTTGGTTGTACGGATCGGTGACGTTGGCAACTTTGTCGCGTGCTTCGCGCCGCGCCGCTTGAGTCTGTGACGGGTCGTAACGCAACGAGACCAGTGACGAATGATTCGCGGTCAGCCAGCGTTCGAACGACGATTTGATTGCGGTCAAATTCGAGAACTGCGTCCAACTCTTGCCGAGCTTGCCTTCGTCCCGCAGTAACTCAGCCAGCAAGACCTCCGCCGGAGCGACCGCGTCTTTGAATGCCGCTTCGCGAGCCGGCAGATCGTCAGTCAGTTTCAGAATGGCCAGCGATTGGTCCCCGCGGATTTTGTTGCGACTCAACTCGAAGGGGTCGACGATGCCGTAGCGTTGCAGTGGCTCCAACATTTTTTCGGCTTCGGTGACCAGTTGAGCGATTCGATCGGACATGTCTTCCGGACGGGCGAGGAATTCCTCGGTCGCCATCGGATCGTGAGGGCGGCCGGTGAAGAGAGCCGTTCGCAGCTTGCGGAATTCTTGCTCGCGCATTTCCGGCGGCGTGTCGTCCATCGGCTTGTCGGTCTCGGCCCACAAGCCGAAGGCTGAGCGAGTGCTCGACCGCACGGATTCGAGGGCTTCGGCTTTGGCAATTTCTTCGAGGTCCGACTTGAACGACTCCAAGAGACGCCGAGAGGTTCTCGGTTCCAGGCGGAAAACGAACGGCACTTGATCATCTGCCAGAGCCTTGGCGCGGTCGGTCTCAAAGCGATTGATCCGCTTAAACGGCACCTGAGCCAGAATGCCATGCGGTTGATGATCGCCCAGCCGATACGTGAACGGCGACCGCCACGCCTCGACCGCAACGATCAACACCACCATCGCGATTAGGCAGACAAAAAACCGCAACAGAACATTGCGATCTGTCAGCGCGTTGCCGATGTGCCGCAGCAACGAATCGTCTCGCAGTGTCGAGACTCGCGCGGTGCGTTTACGTCGTAACGAAAATGGCCCGAAAAGAATCATGGTTGACGTCGGACGGACAATCCTGTCCGTCATTCATTGCCGGGGCGGACAGGATTGTCCGTCCTACTGGTTACTTATTTCTGCCGCCGCTTCGCGACTGGCAGTTGTTCGCCGTCGTAGGCTTTGACGATCTCACCGACGAGCCGATGTCGCACGATGTCTTGCGTCGTCAGTTGCACGCACGACACGCCGGGCAGATGTCCCAGCCGGCCGAAGGCGTCGATCAAGCCGCTCGGCACTTGCGGCGGCAGGTCGATCTGCGTGACATCGCCGGTCACGACAATCTTCGAGTCGTACCCCATGCGTGTCAGAAACATTTTCATTTGGGTGACGGTCGTGTTCTGCCCCTCGTCAAGGATCATGAACGTGCTGTTGAGCGTTCGGCCGCGCATGTAGGCCAGCGGCACGATCTCGATCACGTCCCCTTCGAGGTATCGTTTGACTTGGTCGTAGCTGAGGATGTCGTTGAGCGCATCCAGCAACGGGCGCAGATACGGATTGAGCTTCGCGTGCATGTCACCCGGTAGAAAACCGAGCCGCTCACCCGCTTCGACGGCCGGTCGGACGAGCACGATCTTGCGGACCTGATCCTGTCGCAGCGCATTCACCGCCATCGCGACCGCAAGATACGTCTTGCCCGATCCCGCCGGGCCGATGGAGAGCGTCAAGTCGCTCTGGCGAATCGCTTCGACGTACTCGAACTGCCCGGCCGTGCGTGGATGAATTCTCCGGGCTCGATCGAACACGTTGATTCCGCCGTCGGCCGGCTCGGCTTTTGAGCCGTTACCGTTGGGTTTCACTCGCGGCCCGCCGCGAACGATGACGGCGTCATCGGGTTCCGGCGGCGGGGTCGGGAGACCCGCGCTGATCGCCGGTGGGGCAAACGTCTGTTGCTGGGGGATCTCGCCGCCAGTTCTGGGGCGGAGGTGAGCGTCGATTACACGGATGACCTCACCGTCGCGCAGCAGGCCGTGCTTTTCGACCAGAGTCTGCAGTTCGGCGAAGATGTCCCGGCCGCGTGCGACTTGGGCGTCCGTGCCGAAGAGGTGGAGTTCATCGCCCCGAATCACGACCTCAATGCCGACGGACTCACGAACTTTGCGGAGGTGTCGGTCACGTTCTCCAAACAGGGTGCGGATGAGGTCTTGATTCTCGAAGTTGATGGTGGCTTCTGACATGCCTGGATTTACCACGGGCCGCCGGTGTGCTCGCGACATTCGCAAGCGTTGAGGGATTCTAGGTCGCGAACGGTGCGGGCGAAAGCAGCGCGTTGGACATTCCTGGCGGTGCGATCCGCAAACTCTGCCTGGTTTGCCAATCGCCAACAACGAGAACTCATCACGCAGACGAAGGTTTGAGCGCGAGACTCGCCTCATGCGCGGCACGACCGGAGAAGCCCTCAAGCGCGGCACAACCGGAGTTCGATCAAGAGCCTGCCACAAAGATTGCGATCTCGTTCCGTGGTGACAGGCGGCTCGCCTGTCGCGGAAATGGCAGGCGAGCCGCCTGCCCTACGATGGGGACATGCTATGTACGAAGACTGTTTTGGACTGCAACGCCGTCCGTTCTCGGCAACTCCGAATGTCAATTGCTTCGTGCCGCTGGAGACTCATCAGGGAGTCCTCGACGCGCTGGCTGTCTCGTGCGAACGAGGCCAGGGAATTGGCGTGCTGACGGGCGAGGCTGGACTCGGCAAGTCGCTGGTCGGGTTGCGATTGGCATTTGAACTGCAACCGACATTCGCGACTGTGTTCCTGGGACACTCGGCCTATGCGACTCGGCGCGCGTTGTTGCAGGCGATCCTTTATGAATTGAACCGGCCGTTTGACCGCAAGGCCGAGCAAGAATTGCGGCTCGAACTGGCCTCCGCATTGAAGTCGCTTCGCTCGGAGAAACAAGGCTTTGTGCTGATTGTCGATGAAGCCCATCGGCTGAGCCTGCCGTTGCTCGATGAACTTCGCTTGCTAACGCTGTTGGCCGAGGCTGGCGAACCACTCGCGCGGGTCGTGCTGATCGGCGACCGCGATCTCGAAGAACGATTGGCCAATCCGGAACTGGCCGCGTTCAACCAGCGAGTTTGTTGCCAAGTCGATCTCGCCCCGCTGACTCAAGTCGAGTCGCTGGAATATCTGAGCGCGCACTTGGAGTTCGCTGGCGGAGAAGCGGAAGAGATCTTCACCGAGGAAGCGTTGACGTTCCTCGCCAAGGCGGCCGATGGCGTGCCGCGCTGTTTGAATCATCTGGCCGACCACGCGCTGCTGCTGGCATACGTCACTGAGCGCCGTCCGGTCTCGGCCGAGATCGTGCGTGAGGCGCTCGACGACCTGAAGCAACTTCCGCTGCACTGGAACGATCCCATCAGCGGCGGCGAGATCTATCGTGGCTTATCGCAACGGCCCCCGATGGAAGACTCGGCCGTCGATCTGTGGCCGCAACAGGAACAACTCGTCGAAGAAGAGTCCCACACGACCAACTCGTGGGATGAGTCCGCATTCGGCGGATCGAGCGCGGCGATCGAAATTGGCGGTGAACTCGAAGAATCATCGGCTGAGCCACAAGAACAGGAATCGATCGAATCCCAACAACTCACATGCCTCAAAGAGAATTGGCAAGCGATCACTCGCCAGTCGTCAGTCGAGGAACTCTTGGCGAACGTCACCGAACTGACCCAGGCGATCGAGGACGGGCAAGATCCGCCGACGCTGGGCCAAGTGTTCGACGCGCGCGAGTATGAGTTCGGTAGTCCGTCGCCGCGCTCGTTCGCAGTCGAAGAATTCGCGGCCGAGGAGAGCGACTCCGATTTTGAGGACGAGTCCCACGATGATCGTTGGACTCCGCAGGCTGACGACGACACGGCCGAACCGGTTTGGAATCTGCCGGAACGGTCGTGGTCGGTCGATGACGACCGGCTCGTCGAATTCGAGGAAGAGCCGGTGATCGACCGTTATGTCCGCATCGCGAGCGGCGACGGAGTCGTTTGGAATCATCACGTACCGCACGCTCGCCCGGCGGCAAGACGCACCGTGACGGCGGTGAAGACGACGCAACTCGTGATGGCAACGGCGGGTCTTGAAGAGGAGTCCGATGGGACAAATCGGACGCCTGAGTCGTATGAGTCCCATTCGTCTCAGCCGCAGGAACCGGATTCGGGAATCGTCGAGAACTACTCGCGGAAGCCGCGAGGCATGGGGCAGGTTTCCAATCTGCCCGTCCAGAACTCTGAGCAGGCAACCTCAGAAGATCACGGGCAGGTTGAAAACCTGTCCCACAAGAAGCGCGACTGGCATCTGCCGACCGAGTTGTTGCAAGCAACGCTCGCGGACGACGGCATTGAGGAGCAGATCGGCGCGGAGATGCTCGATATGTACCTCGACGTGCAGCAGTCGCTGCTCAACCATCGCGCGGACTCCGGACGGCCGACGAAGTCGTTCGACCGGCCGAAAGCAGTAGAGTTGCCGCCAATCGTTGATGAGTTTCCATCGGAAACGAACGCGGAATGCGATGAGCCTCTGGAATCGCAGCCAGTCACTAAGCCCGACGCGATTCAACGTGCCTACGGGCGGTTGTTCAGCGAACTGCGACGCAAAAAGAGATAACTCGTTGTAGCCGTGTTCGCCAGAACGCGGGGGGCTGAGACGCTCGCCCGCGTTCTGGCGAACGCGTCTACTTTGCGATATCGGCCGCAATGGCTTCTGGCGGTGGTTGAAACGGCTTCATCGAAAGCGTGTGGCCGTCCTTGCGAACCGTGCGTTGGCGTTGCGTCTTGTGATACTTGACGATCCAGCGGTGGAAGTCGGCGTCGAGCTCCGTGGCGTTCTCACGAGCCACGATTTCACGCAGCGTTTGCCAACCGGTCGGGTCGGTCTCGGCTCGCGAGCGGAGCTTGCGGTAGAACGGTTCCAGCAGTTGCTGATCCTGCAAGAACAAGCAGACGTATCGAGCATGGGCGTAGTCGATCGCTTCGTTGTTGGCGCGGACGGACTTGCCCTGGATGAGATCGCCCGTGGGACGCAGGTGGTTTTCGTGCATGGCTCGCAGGACGTGATGCACGCGCCAGTTGTCGGTGCCGGTCAGGCGATGATTCGTGTCGGAGAATTCGCTTTGTTCAAAGACGGACGCCAGGCCCTCGTCGAACCATTCGGGCATGTTCGGGAAATCGAAATGGGACAGTGCGTGAGTCAGTTCGTGGGCCAGCGTGCCGGCTCCGGTGGAGACGTCGACGACCAAGCGACGATGGTCTCGCAGGTAGTAACCGTAATACGACTGAGCCGGCCGATGATCCACTCGGCGAGCGTATTCGCGGAAGCCGATTTCCTTAGCGAACGCGACAATCGTGATCGGCTCGGTTGGCCGAGCATCGAAGAATCCGACATTGAGCGCCCGCTCGGTCGGTTGCACGACGTTCTGATACAGACGCTCGAGAGCTTCCTCCGGCATGTCGCCGCCGATGACGTATGGCGGACGAATCAGCACCGCGTGGCCGCGATCAATCTGGGTGGCGATTTCTTGAGCAATGTTTTCGCACGCCTGCCGCATCCGCGAATCGGCGTCATTCTTCAGCGGCGAGACGACATCGACGGAGATCCGTCTCGGCGGTGGCGTCGGCCGCGAATCCTTCGCGGTGCTCAGCGTCAGCAAGAAGCAGGCGCTCATCAGCACGATGGGGCCGGCAATCAGAATGATCTTGCGATGCGAATCCACGGGGATAGGTCTCCGGTCGTCGTGGCCGACGCAGCTTGCGTCGGTGCGGACGCTGGCAGCGTCCGCCACGCCCAAGTCTAAACCGCAGCCGCGAAGACATGACCTTTTCTTGAGTCGCTTTGAGCAACTGCCTAGAGTGCCGCCGCTGTGATTGCTCAAGTCCGTGCGAGTGGCAAAGTTTTCCAGGCGGGAAAGGCGTGGAAATCCACACGTCGGCGCGGCGGCTCGACCGAACTTGAGCCGTTTTTGAGCATCCCAATTCGCCGCCGCGCTCGCGGGGTGATTGAATGCGTCCGGCGGATAGAAACGATTTCAAGAGTCTCGCCGAGCATGTCGAAGAATCAGATTCGCCCGTACTCTTAGCGCCGACGGGCGTGCGCTCTCTGGCTGAGCCGGAGGCAAAAGGACATTTTTCATGGACGAAAACATTTACACTCGATTGCGCCGCCGTCAGGTCAACGTGCCGTGGCGGCAGAATCCTCCGGTTCGGCATTCACGCCAGCCGCTGGTTGAAACAAAGCGAACGATCCCGAACTCGGATGGAAATCAGGCAGCGATGTATCAGCATTTGGGAGCACATCTGGATCGAGTCAACGGCGTCGATGGAACTCGCTTCGCCGTCTGGGCACCCAGCGCCCGCGAGGTCAGCGTCCTCTGCGACAAGACTAGTTGGCAGCACGGCAACTTCTGGCTGAATGGCGGAGACAGCGGTGTCTGGACCGGCTTCGTGCCGGGGGTCGGCCACGGTGCGGCCTACAAGTTCGGGATCCGGACGCCGACCGGCCAAGTGCTGGAGAAGTCCGACCCCTATGCCTTCTTCTGCGAGATGCGGCCCAAGACCGCGTCGATCGTCTATGACCTCGGCAACTTCGAATGGCACGACGCCGACTGGCGCAAGAAGCGCGAAGCGACCAATTGGCTTGAGCAACCGCTTTCGGTTTACGAGGTGCATCTCGGCAGTTGGCGGAAGCCGACCGAGCCGGACCGGTTGTATTTCAGCTATCGCGAACTGGCTCACATGCTGGTCGAGTACTGCCACGAGATGGGCTACACGCACCTGCAACTGATGCCCATCACCGAGCATCCCTTCGATGGGAGTTGGGGTTATCAGACGACCGGCTACTTCGCTCCGACTAGCCGCTTCGGCACGCCGCACGACTTCATGTACTTCGTGGATTACTGCCATCAAAACGGAGTCGGCGTGCTGGTCGATTGGGTACCGGGACACTTCCCGATGGACGGTCATTCGCTCGGTCGGTTCGACGGAACATGCCTCTACGAGCATGAGGATCCGCGACTCGGTGAGCACCCTGATTGGGGCACCTACATCTTTAATTACGGCCGCTTCGAGGTCCGGGACTTCTTGCTGAGCAGTGCTCGGTTCTGGCTCGACGTGTATCACATCGACGGCATTCGCGTGGATGCGGTCGCGTCGATGCTGTATCTCGATTACTCACGCCGCCACGGCGAATGGATTCCGAACGTCTTCGGCGGACGCGAGAACCTGGAAGCAATCCAGTTTCTCAAGGACATGAATACGGTCCTGCACGGCGAGTTCCCCGGCATCCTGACGATCGCCGAGGAATCGACCGCGTGGGGCGGAGTCAGCCGGCCGGTTTACACGGGCGGGCTCGGCTTCAGCATGAAGTGGGACATGGGCTGGATGAATGACACGCTGAAGTATCTCCAGCTTGAGCCGGTACATCGCTCGCACCATCACAGCGAGCTGTCGTTCCGCATGGTCTACGCCTTCACCGAGAACTTCGTGCTGCCGTTGTCACATGACGAAGTCGTCCACGGCAAGAAGTCGCTGCTGTCGCAGATGCCCGGCGATTACTGGCAGAAGTTCGCGAACCTGCGGTTGCTCTTCGGCTATCAATACACGATGCCGGGCAAGAAGCTGCTGTTCATGGGAGGCGAGTTCGGGCAGTGGCTCGAATGGAATCACAACACGGAACTCGATTGGTCGCTGCTCGGCCATGAAAAGCACGACGGCCTGCGGCGGTTCCTCGGAGACTTGAACCGCGTCTATCGCGATGAGCCTTCGATGCACCAGGTGGAATTTGATTCGACCGGTTTTCGCTGGCTGCAATGCGACGACTGGCAGCAGAGCGTCTATGCGTTCTCACGCCACGCGAAGGACAGCAACGACTTCACCGTCGTCGTGCTGAACTTCACGCCGGTCCCGCGCTATGACTATCGCATCGGCGTTCCGGAGTTGTGCGACTACATCGAGATCGTCAACAGCGATGCTCAGATTTACGGCGGCGGCAACGTCGGCAATCAAGGGAAAGTTCGCTCGGAGAAAGTTCGCTCGCACGGGCAGGCTCAAAGCGTGAAGTTGTCGCTCCCACCGTTGGGGATGCTCGTGCTCAAGCCGATGAAGTAGAAACCCAACACCTATGCCCGCCAACTCGAAATCCGGTTCACCGCGTTCCAAGAAACCTCAACCGCGCGGGCCAGAGATCCTTTCCGACTGGGCCGATCGTTACCTCGTCGAGATCGACGACTCGCAGAAGACGCTTTCCGTCGATCATCAGCGACTCTGCGATGTCGTGCGGTCTGTGCTGGCGGCCGAGCGGTGCGTGTCCGCCTCGATTGGTCTCGCGATTGTGGATAACGACACGATCCACGATCTCAACATCCGCTACTTGCAGCATGACTTTCCGACCGATGTGCTCAGCTTCCTGCTGGAAAGCGAACTCGACGAGGCGTCGCTGCCGATCCCGAAAGGCTCTCCACGCGGTTGCGGCACACGGCTGGAGGGAGAGATCATCGTCAGCGCCGAGATGGCCAAGCAGTCGGCGGCGAAGTACCGCTGGAAGCCGCTCGATGAGCTGACGCTCTACGTGGTGCATGGCTTGCTGCACCTTTGCGGCTATGACGATCGCTCGACGAAGGACCTGGCCGTGATGCGTCAGCGCGAATCCGAAGTCCTTGTGGAATGGAACCTCACGCCGCACTATGCCGAACCTGAGTAGCTCGATTCTCCGAGTCGGGTCGCAAAGAAGTCGATTCTTCCGACTCGGAGAGGCTGTGAAAGAATTGGTAGCTGAACTCGCCAGAGTTCAGTTTTCTCGGCGAATTCTGAAGTCTGGCGACTTCAGCTACCAAAAAGTTCACAGCCTCGGAGAGTCGGGCTACGGTCTGGCGGCCAGTCGGCCATTGCCCGTCTGATTTAGAGATTGCTGTTTGGAGTTCGCCATGCCCGACGATTTCAACCTCCAACCCGATCGCCCTTTTCAACGGCAAACGGCTCCGGGAGCCGCACCCGGCATGCTCATCTCGCCGCCGGACGCTGCGCCGACTCAGATTTCGGCCATCTGTTACTCGCCCACCGAGATTCATGAAGAGCCGTTACCCGACATCAGCAAGCTGGGAGATTTGCTGAGCCATTGGCCGATGACTTGGGTCAATGTCACCGGCTTGGCCGATGCACGGCAATTGGAAACGCTGGCCGATCTCTTTGGGATTCACCCGCTGGCGATGGAAGACGTCGTCCATGTGCATCAACGCCCGAAGGTCGAGGACTACCGCGATTATCTGTTTCTCGTCACTCGCATGATCGAAGAGGCCAGTCCGCTACGAACCGATCAAATCTCCCTCTTCCTTGGCACGAACTTTCTGCTGACAATTCAGGAACGTCCCGGCGACTGCCTCAATCCACTGCGCGAGCGGATCCGAAAACAGGCTGGCCGAGTCCGTCACGCGGGGCCGGATTATCTGGCCTACGCGATTCTCGACGCGACACTCGATGCGTACTTTCCGCTGGTTGAGAAGTACGGCGACCAAATGGAACAAGTGGACGAGTCCATCGAGACGACCCCCTCGCCACAGGTCGTGTCCGAAATCCATCGGCTGCGGACCAACTTACTGCATGTCCGCAAGATCATGTGGGCGCAGCGCGACGCCTTGAACGAACTCATTCGAGACGACTGCCCGCTGGTCTGCCAGGAAACGCGGGTGTATCTGCGAGACTGCGTCGATCACACCGCTCAGATTCTGGATGTCGTGGAAACCTACCGCGAGATGTGCGCCGACCTGCGCGACTACTACTTGTCCAAGGTCAACTACCGCATGAACCAGGTCATTAAAGTGCTGACCATTCTGTCGACCATTTTTCTGCCGCTGGGTTTCATCACCGGGCTGTATGGCATGAACTTCAAAAATGACGAAAAGAACCAGCACCCCTGGAACATGCCCGAACTGGATTGGAGCTACGGCTACCCATTCTCGCTGGTGGCCATGTTCCTCACGACGGTGGGCATGTTGATCTTCATGAAGCGCCGCGGTTGGTTGGACTCGTAGTTTCATAGTGAGCCGCAAGGCGCTAGCCGCGGGTTGTTTTCATCGACACGCGGCTAGCGTCTTGCGGCTCACGAAGTCATTTTCAACACGGATCGCGGAGTGCCAGAACGCTTCAAAAGTCGAAGTGGCCAACAACTGAGATCGCTATTTTCATCGACCTTCAGAGATCTGATCAAACCTCGAACGCGAAGACCGTCGCGAACATTTCGTTGATGATTTCGAGCGACGCCGCATCCAGGAAGTCGCCTACCTCTTTGACACCGGTTCCACCGCGAGCTGCGCTACCACGGACGCCAAGTCCGAGATCGTTGCCGGCATCTCCAAAGATCGAATCGACTCCCTGGCCGCCGATCAGCGTGTCGTCATCATCGCCGCCTCGCAGCGTGTCATTGCCGGCTCCGCCGATGATCGTGTCATTGCCGGCTCCGCCGATGATCGTGTCATTGCCGGCTCCGCCGATGATCGTGTCATTGCCGGCTCCGCCGATGATCGTGTCGTTGCCGGCTCCGCCGATGATCGTGTCGTTGCCGGCTCCGCCGATGATCGTGTCGTTGCCGGCTCCGCCATCGAACGTGATGCCGAACGTTGAGACGGTGATCGCCGACGCATCGAGTTTGTCATTGTTTCCATTGCCGATGACGACGATCTGGCCGGTGAATTTGTGAGACGCGGGACTGCCAGCCAATTTCAGCGAAGCATCCAGCACGACGGTGTCCTTGGCAGAACCGCTGATGATTGTCAGTGAGTTGACGTCTTCAAGCTGCGTGGGGGTGATGACATCGACGAGGCCGCGTCGAGCCACCAAGTTGTTCCCGACCTTCGAGACCGTGATGGTGTTATCCGTCCCCACGGCGGGGATCACGAGATCGAACGTCTGGTTCACGACGTTGATCTTGATCGTGCCAAGTTCTCCAGGCTTCGATCCGGCGAGTCCGTGATTATCCGTTGCTTTGATCTGACCGAGATTTTCAACAGGCTCCTACGACAAGGAGAGATAGGAGAGAAACGTCGCGATCGTTCGCCGGCCGAATTTGTTGACGACCGACCGATACGGCGGACACGGTTCACGGGCCGTGAAGAAAAGAAGAAACGCGATCGCACATCCATTTCGGATCCGAGACGTCGAGACGATGTGCATTTACTGAATCACAGCGTCGCAAAGTGATCGTGAATGACGAACTTGTTAAGCCGGTGAAACAGAAAATGCTAAGACGATCTCCGGCCATGCTAAGACTAAGAGACATCTCCCATGAGCCGTTGACCAAAGTCAACGCCGCTCCGCTTTTGTTGCGAAGTTGCAACTCTCTGAATCCACAACGATTACTGCCAGATTCGGTTTGATCGGCGGGGCGAAGCCGGGGCACGGATGGAACCAGGCACGATCGCTGCTTTGAACTGACACAGGCTGTTCAAACCTGACAGGCTCTCATCCGCGGTGGGAGTAGACGCTGCTGATTCCAGTCGTCGCCAGTCGGGAGTGGACCGCTTTGATGATCTCTCTCTCCAAAACAAAAAAGGTTCACACATCATGCGAAAATTGTTCAACGACGAAGTTGGCTTTGTCATCTCGGCCGAGTTGGTCTTGGTGCTCACGATTGCCGTCCTGGGAATGGTGGTTGGTCTGACGTCAGTTCGTGACTCGATCAACGCCGAGTTGGTTGATCTCTCGAACGCGTTCGGCGCGATCGACACGAGCTACAGCGTCCGTGGATCGTTTAAGGACTCCAACACACAGAAGCCACATGCGATTGTCGCCGGCTTCGGCTTCCGTGACCGCGGCGATGACTGCGATTGCAAACCGATCGAATACATCGACGTCTGCGGCAAGGCCGACTCCAGCAACGGTGCCCCGAACGAAGGCAACAATTTCTAACTCTGTCTTGCTGACGGAAAGCGGCTGTTGGCGGCCGGCGAATGCGTCGGCCGCAGCGAACAATCATCTCCCGTTACCGAACTCGTGAGAGTTCGGAGCCGCGAAAGTCTCACGACTTCCGCGACAAGATTCCGCTATCGAGTTTCCTGGAACCGTGCTGGTCGGCCGCCCCTCGGGCCGACCAGCACGGTTTTTTCGTTTGCGGAGCACGACGTTGTTCTCTTGGCGGTTGGCGGATGAATCGTCTCGTGTCGACGTCGCATCCGTTGCTCTGAGTTTCGTGCTTCGGATCGCCATCGGTCGGCGAATCGACAGGCAACGTCGCTTTGAGTGGTGCTCGTCGTTCTCTCGCGGCCACTCGCGCCGCATGTTTAGAAATCGAACGATCGCTCCGTTTTCGTCTCCGCTCGGACGTGTGTGGTGATGTTCAGACTCCGCAACAGACCGTCATAGAACGATCTTCAAACGCAAGTTCGTTCAGCCGGCGATACAAATGACGGTCGCCCCTTGGTCGTTTTGCGAAGACCGTGAAACATCCCGCGCGAGCCATCAATCGCGGCAGTTCCGGCTGGTAGTTCGTGGCCAAGTCGCAACTCCTGAATTCAACTGGAATAACTGGCAGAGGCGGCCACCGCAGCGAACTTGTGAAGCCTCGCTCATCGCACTGGCACGGTCACTGCTTTCACCTCACATCGGCTGTTCAAGCCTGACACGCTCTCATCCGCGGTGGGAGTAGACGCTGCTGATTCCAGTCGTCGCGAGCCAGGAGTGCATGGCTTTACTAACTCCTCTCTCCACTCTGAAAGGTTTCTGATCATGCGAAAATTGTTCAACGATGAAGTCGGCTTTGTGATCTCTGCCGAACTGGTCCTGGTGCTCACAATCGCCGTCCTGGGCATGGTGGTTGGTCTGGCCTCGGTGCGCGATGCGATCAACGCCGAGTTGGTTGATCTCTCGAATGCCTTCGGTGCGATCGACACCAGCTACAACGTCCGCGGATCGTTCAAAACTTCCAACACCAGCAAGCCGCACGCTGTCGTGGCTGGCTTCGGCTTCCGCGACCGTGGCGATGACTGCGACTGCGTGCCGTTGGAATACATCGACGTCTGTGGCAAGCCGGACTCCAGCAACGGAGCCATTGCCGAAGGCAACAATCCGTAATCCGGGTTGCCTGAGTTGCAGCAACGGCTGGACGTGATCCGCAACAAACCGTTCCAGCGATGAATCCGCCCCAAGGTGCTCGGTCACCTTGGGGCTTTTTCGTTGATTCAGCGATCTCCGTCCCGTTCATTGAACGGATCAGCCTCGCCGACGACGTTTCATAAAACCGTGCTGGTCGGCGTCCCCTCGCGCCGAACAGCGCGGTTTCTTCGTGTCCTGATGGCGGGCGGTCCAAGTTCGACAGTCCACCCGCACCCTCTGTTCTCCCGCAAGACGATCGTCAGGCTCGCGGCCCGTCGCATCTCGCGCCTCGTTTCGAGGAGTGGAGCAGTCTCCCCAAATCTTTTGCTTCGGCCCTGACGCTGGCGGCCATGTTTATTCTCTAAAACAGACCGTCACAGAACGAACTTCAAACGCGGATTCGTTCAGGCAACGAAACAATCGCCGGTCGCCACTTGGTCGTTTTGCTAAGGCCGCAAAACATCGTGCGAGCGACTTCGTTCGATGCCGGCTCCGGTTGGTTTTTGTTGCCAATTCGCAACTCCTGAATTCAACAGGAATAACTGTTCGAGGCGGCCTTCGCGGCGAACCTTTGGCGCATCGCTCATTGGCGTGGCACGGCCACTGCTTCCACCTGACACCGGCTGCTCAAGCCTGAAACGCTCTCATCCGCGGTGGGAGTAGACGCTGTTGATTCCAGTCGTCGTGGGCCAGGAATGAGTCGCTTTTCTAACTCCTCTCTCCACTCTGAAAGGTTTCTGATCATGCGAAAATTGTTCAACGATGAAGTCGGCTTTGTGATCTCCGCCGAACTGGTTCTGGTGCTCACGATCGCCGTCCTGGGCATGGTGGTTGGTCTGGCCTCGGTCCGCGATTCGATCAACGCCGAGTTGGTGGATCTCTCGAACGCGTTCGGTGCGATCGACACCAGCTACAACGTCCGTGGCTCGCTCAAGGACTCCAACACCGACAAGGCGCACGCTCAAGTCGCCGGCTTCGGATTCCGTGACCGTGGCGACGACTGCGATTGCAAACCGCTCGAATTCATCGACGTCTGTGGCAAGCCAGACTCCAGCAACGGAGCCATTGCCGAAGGCAACAATCCGTAATCCGGGTTGCCTGAATTGCAGCAACGGCTGGACGTGATCGGCAACGAACCGTTCCAGCGACGAATTCGCCCCGAGGTGCTCCGTCACCTCGGGGCTTTTTCGTGCGCTCACGGAAGCGTCAATTTGCGGACTCGATAATTCTCGCTGTCGCCGATGAAGACATTGCCGGCCGAGTCCACGCAGACTCCATGCGGCCGTGCCAGTCCGCAGGTCTTCGGATCGCCATCCGGCCCATCATGCTTTTTGCCGTCACCGACCACCGTTTCGATGATCCCGCTCGCGTGCCGCAGAACTCGAACGGTGTGACTTTCGGTGTCCGCCAAATAGATATCTCCGTTCGGAGCCATCGCGATCCCCTTCGGGCCGGACAACGTCGCCGATCGAGCCGGTCCGCCGTCACCTGTGTAGCCCTGCTTTCCGGTCCCCGCCAGATGCACGAACCGTTGTTTGGGGATCTCCAGCCGATAAACCGAATTCCCTTCGCGGAGCGCGAGGATCGCGTCCCCTGCCGACGTGAAGTCAATCGCGCGCGGCCCGGAGACTGCCGCGTTGACGATCGTCGAACCATCCTTCGGCACCGACTTCTCCCCATTGCCGGTAAACGTCGTCACGATCCCGGTTTTCAAATCAACACGGCGCACGCGATGGTTGCCAATGTCGCAAATGAAGAGTGCCCCTTTGCCATCCAAGGCAATCGAGTGCGGCTTGTTGAACGTCGCCTCACGAGCCGATCCGCCGTCGCCGCTGAATCCTGGCTGACCAGTGCCGGCCACCGTCGAGATCGTGCCGCTGGACTTCTCCACTTTGCGGACGAGGTTGCTCTGCATCTCGACAAAGTACATCGTGCCGTCGGCGTCGAACTTGATCTCGTAGGGTTCGTTGAGCAGCGCCTGCGTCGCCGGGCCACCGTCTCCCGCGTACCCCTTCTTGCCGGAGCCGGCCACCGTCGAGATGCGACCCGCTCGGTCCACGCGGCGGATGACATGAAACGCGATGTCGCAAAAGTAGAGCGCACCGTCCGGACCGATCGTCAGACCATAAGGCTCACCCGCGCCCGCGTCGCGAGCGAGACCGCCGTCTCCCGAATACTCCTTCTTGCCGGTCCCGGCGACCGTGACCACTTCTGCCGAGATCAGCTCGGCGGACAACATGAGTGCCAGAATAACCAATGACCAACGACCAACGACCGATGACCAACTCATAGCTTCTCCCAATTTCGTTCTCGATGTCTGAAGTTGCAGGCGTCGGGATGCAGGATCTCCGCCAAAATCTGAGCGGACTCCAGCAACCTCGGCCCCGGCCGATTAAAGAACTGATGACCGTCCGTCACGAACACTTTGCCCGCGCGAACGGCCGAAAGCTGAGCCCAACGCGGATCGGACGTCAGCACGGCGGATTCGGTGCGAGCCCGCGCGATGTCCCAACCGCACGGCATCAGCACCAGAACTTCCGGATCAGCCTCGAGCAATTGCTGCCAATCGAACCAAGGCGAGTGCTGGCCGGCGACGGCACCCACGCTGACGCCACCGGCGATTTCCACGAGTTCGGGAACCCAGTTGCCGGCGACCATGAGCGGTTCAAACCATTCCAGACAACCCACCGTCGGTTTACGGCGTCGTTTGGAAGTCTGGTGACGCAGCGTTTCAAAGCCGCCGCGTAACTCAACGACCAATTGGTGTCCGCGGTCGGGCACGTGCAGTGCGATGGCCACCACGTGGATGTCTCCGAAGAATCGTTCGAGATGCTGCGGGTTGAGGTCAATCACGCTGGGGTTGTGGTCCCCTTGAGTCAGCTCCGCTTCGAGGTCTTCCGGCGTCACGGCGCAAACATCGCATTGGGTCTGCGTCAGGATCACGTCGGGGCGCAGTTCGCGTAGCAGCGCGGTGTCGACGTCAAAGACCGACAAGCCGGCCCGCAACGAGTCTTTCACTTGACGATCGATCTCCGCTCCCGACTTGGTCACGTCGATGCGCGGGTGACAGCAGATCGGCAGCCCCTGCACCTCTGCCGGAAAATCGCATTCATGCGACCGGCCGACAAGTTGATCGAGCATTCCAAGCGCGGCGACGATTTCGGTCGCACTCGGCAGAAGGGAAACAATCCGGCGACGAGGTGGCATAACGAGAACTTCCTAGTTCCGAGGGAAGACAACTTTTATAGTCCGGCCCGTCCGAAAGGGAGCGAACCGCGAACAAACGACGTGACGGGGTCGGGAGTCTTTTTCAGGCCGCCATTCCGCTTTCGATGAAAATGAATCCATCGATGGCGGCCTGAAAAAGACTCCCGACCCCTTACCGCCGCGAAATGGAGTTCCGTTGTGCAGAGCCGTCTGACCGAATTTCAGCGACAAGCCGTCGAGCACTTCGAGGGACCGTTGCTCGTCTTGGCCGGCCCCGGCTCCGGGAAGACGCGGGTCATCACGCAGCGCATCGCGCGGCTGATTGAACGGGGCGTGTCACCGCGACGAATGCTGGCCCTCACGTTCACCAACAAGGCGGCCGAGGAGATGGCTCACCGCGTCGAGACGCTCGTCCCCGGTTCGCGAGTTTGGGTCAGCACGTTTCACCGCTTCTGCGCGCGCCTGCTGCGCGAATATGCGGAAATGGTCGGCCTGCACAACAATTTCACGATCTTCGACACCGATGACCAACGCGGGCTCATCAAGCGATCGCTCAGCGATCTGGACCTGGATTCGACACAGTATGCGCCAGCCAAGATCAACGCGGCCATCAGCAAGATGAAGAATGATCTCATCACGCCGGACATCGTCGAGGCCGCTCGTCACGAGCAGGCGACGATGGATTTCAAGACCGTCGTCACCGCACGCATCTACCCGGAATACCAGAAGCGGCTGCGCGAATCGAACGCCGTCGATTTCGATGACCTGCTGCTGCACGCCGTCGCGCTGCTGCAAGGGAACCCGGAACTGCGCAGCGAACTCGATCACCAATATCAGTTCATTCTGGTCGACGAGTACCAAGACACGAACAAGGCCCAGTACGAAATCATCCGGGCACTGGCTCACGACATCCCGAACCTGTGCGTGACCGGCGATCCCGATCAGTCGATCTACGGCTGGCGCGGCGCTCGCATCGACAACATCCTGCGGTTTGAGTCGGACTACCCGGACGCGCAGGTCGTGCGGCTGGAGGAAAACTTCCGCAGCACGAAAGCCATCCTGCGCGTCGCTGACAAATTGATCGAGCACAACGTCCATCGCAATGCGAAACGGCTGCAAACCGACAACGAGTCGGGGGACGATGTGAAACTGCACCGTTTCTGGTCCGGCAAAGACGAGGCGGAAGAGATCGCCTCGCAGATTCGCCGCGACATCGAAGCCGGCGTCTGGGAATGGTCCGACGTCGCGATCTTCTACCGCGTCAACTGGCTGTCGCGCGAGATCGAACTGGCCCTCGGCAGGAATCATGTGCCGTATCAAGTTGCCGCCGGCCTCGCGTTCTACGATCGAGCGGAAGTCAAAGACATGCTGGGATACCTGCGGGTGATCGAAAACCCGGCTGACCGCGCCGCCAGCTTGCGGATCATCAACAATCCGCCCCGCGGCATTGGCAAGAGCACGCTCGTGAAGCTGACTCGTTTCGCCGACAAGCACGAGTTGACGCTGGTCGAAGCGGCCGAGCACGCCAAAGAGATTCCCGAACTCTCCGCGGGGCCGACCAAGGCGTTGCTCGCGTTCGCCGAAATCATGAAACACCTGCGAGACAAAGCAACCGGCTCCGTCGCCGAGTTGCTGCGTGCGGTGCTCTCGGAGACCAGTTACGGAGATGGCTGGCGCGAGAGCGACGACGAACAAGAGCAAACACGACTCGGAAACGTGCTGGAACTCGTGCTGTCCGCTCAGCAGTTTGACGAACAGGCGGGAGAAGGTCGCTCGCTGCAAGCGTTTCTCGAAACCACTTCGCTGGTCAGTGATCTCGACGCCGTGGACGAATCCGCCGGCAAGGTCACGCTGATGACGCTGCACGCCGCGAAGGGACTCGAGTTCCCCGTCGTCTACATCGTCGGCTTCGAGCAAAACCTGATCCCGCATGAACGCGCGATGTACGAACAAGAAGACCTCCGCCGGATGCAGATGGCTCTCGAAGAAGAGCGTCGCCTGCTCTTCGTCGGCGTGACCCGCGCGATGAAACAACTGCACCTGACGACCACCGTCGAACGTTATTCCTTCGGCCGCCCGCTGCGCACCATCCGCAGCCAGTTTGAGACGGAGATCGAGTGCGAAGAGATCGACCACACAGCGCAGGGGTCAGGGAATAGGAGCCAGGAATCAGGAAGACAAAGCAACGCAGCGCCGTTCGACGATGAGGGGAGCCAGGAAGTCCCGAACAATGACTGGCTGGATTTCGATTTTGGCGCGGCCGCTCCGTCGAAGGGGTCGGGAGTCTTTTTCGAGTCGGCGGACGAAGACACCTCCGACGATTCAATCGCGTTCCCCGCCGATTCAAAAAGGACTCCCGACCCCGTCGCTCTGAAATCCAAGGTCACCACGGGGGCTGCGCTACTCCGCACGCAGGCCGAGGATTCGGACGTCACAACCCTCTTCGCGGTTGGCGACGCGGTGCGGCATCCGCGCTATGGCTTGGGCGAAGTTGTGGAAGTCGGCCGGATGATGAAGCGTCAAACGGTGGTCGTGCGCTTCGATCAGGACGACCGCACCGAAACTTTCGTGGCCGACAAATGCCCTCTGACCCCAGTCGGACTGCGGTGAGCGATCGCGCGAACCAGAATCGCAGGGGTTAGGTCTTCATTTTTGTTGTTTGCTCAATTCTCGACATCTCGAACTTTTTATTGGAAAGGCTGCGAGTTGCTATGTACGACTATGTGCTCATCAACGGCACCGTGATTGATCCTGCGGTCGGATTGAATGCTCGCCGGAATGTGGCTCTGCAAGGGGGCCGAGTGGCGGCGATCCTCGATCCTGCCACGCCGGTTGCCGCTCAGCAAACTCTCGATTGCAACGGCCTGTTGGTCGTGCCGGGGTTGATCGACTTTCATGTCCACGTCTTTCCCGGAGTCAGCAACTTCGGCGTTGATCCCGATGAGACTTGCCTGGCTCGCGGAGTCACGACGGTCCTGGATTTCGGCACGGCGGGCGGACTGATCTTTGATGGCTTTCGGCGATTCGTCATCGACACGGCGAAGACTCGCGTCAAAGCGCTGATGCTGATTGCCGCGCAAGGTCTGATCAGCAGCAATGACACCAAACCGGCGCTTGGCGAGTTGTGGGATCTCGCATACTGCGATGTCGAAGGTTGCGTCGAAGCGGTCGAGAAGCATCGCGACTGCGTGGCCGGCATCAAAGTGCGGTGCATGGACAACATCTCAAACGGTGGCAAGAACGAAGCGGAGGGCTTGCGACGTGCTCGGCTGGCGGCCGATGCGACTAAGTTGCCGCTCGTCGTGCATCCGGCGAATTCGTCGCTGCGGGTTGAACATCTTTTCGAGATGCTGCGATCCGGTGACGTGATGACTCACTGCTATCACGACAAGAACTGCAAGCTGGTGGATGATCGCACACAGGTCTGCTCGATCGTCCGCGAGAAGCAACGTGAGGGCGTGTTGCTCGATGTTGGCCACGGCTCCGGAAGCTTTGCGTGGCGTGTCGCGCGAGCGATGCTCGATCAAGGCGTCGTTCCTGATTTTCTCAGCAGCGACCTGCATACCTATAACGTGCATGGGCCGGTGTTCGATCTGGTCACCACGCTCAGCAAGTTCCTGCATCTGGGCATGAGCGTGCCGGAGATCATACGTCGCTCAACGGCGACGTGCGCGGCGTGGCTCGGCATGGCGGACGAAATCGGGACGTTGAAGCCGGGCGCGTGCGCCGACATCACGGTTCTGGACATCGTCGATGGTGAGTTCCCGCTGATGGACTCGGAAGGGGTGACCGAGATCGGCCAGAGAAGCTTCGAGGTGCGGCACTGCTTCCGTGCGGGACTGCGAAGCGGGTTGCTATTGAAGTCGTAGACCGGCACAAGGAGGATTAAACGATGAAAACCTTGCTGCATGGTACGACGTCAGAACGCGCGAAACGGATTGTGTTACTTGGCCCCGATCCAAACTTTGTTGAACCCGGAGGTTTCGCGAATGCGGAAGGTTTTTCAACTTGCCTCGAAAACGGTCCTTTCCCGTTGGGACGGCCAGAAGAATATGCATTTGGGAAATCAAACGAATTCCCGGAGGAGTCCGGCCCCGTTATATTGGCGATCGACGTGCCAGACGAAATCGTAGCGTTGGCAGTCAACGAAATTTTTCCGCTCAGCCAAGGTGTCGTGCAGTTCGATGAAGGAGCCGGGCTTGGAGAACTGCAAGCTTGTTGGTCAACGCTGCACAAGGAAATTCGTTCGGTGAAACGTCCATGAATTTAACCTCTACACCAACTGACGCGATCCAAGATGCTCTCCGGTCAAATACCGGCGTCGTCGAGTTTGTGGATAACTTATTGTGTGCCTGCGCCAGAGACGGAGTTCATCTCCGTTGGGAGACTGATGGTTGCCACGTTTGGCATCGTGGCAATCCGAAAGCGAAGATCGAAACTCTGCAAACTAAATCGCAATTCCGTGCTGTCTTGGCTCGGATCGCAGCGCTCTGCAATGAGCAGAAAAAGTCGAACTCCGTGTCGCCGTACGGTGGGCAAGCCATGCTACCCGTCGCGGCAGATCAAGAGGCTTCGCTGAGTATCGCCTTCGTGAACACTCCCGACACGCAGTTCCTTGAGATTCATCTCGTGCGACAGAATTTTCGGAAACGGCTCCGCGACAAAATGGAAGAACTTGACCGAGTGTTGGATCAGACTGAGGAGTCCATCAATGATCCGGCGACTCACCTCGCGAAGCCGAACGGCATTTAAGATGTCCTCTTGAGGTTTACGCCAGCACATCCCAAATCGGTTCGCCGCCGTGAGCGACGTGAATTGGCCGGCCGAGCGGATCGGGGACGGTCAGGTGCGGGTTGATGCCGAGCAACTGATAGATCGTCGCGACGATGTCACCGGGTGAGACCGGATGGCTGATCGGATACGCGGCTTGCTTGTCGGTCTCGCCGAAGACGCAGCCCGGTTTCACTCCGCCGCCGGTGAGCAGGCTGAAGCCGCATTGCGGCCAGTGATCGCGGCCCGCTTTGCCGTTGACCTTGGGAGCACGGCCCATCTCCCCCATCACGACGACTAACGTGCTGTCGAGCAAGCCGCGTGATTCGAGGTCTTCGATCAGTGCGGGATAGCCTCGATCGAGGATCGGCAAGTTCGCGTCTTTCAACATGCCGAAGTTGTTTTCGTGCATGTCATACGAGTGACCGTAGCGACCGAAGATTTCCGCATGGACGCTAATGAATGGCACGCCCGCTTCGACGAGCCGACGCGCAACAAGCAAACTCGAACCGCTCATATTGCGGCCGTAGCGATCGCGTAATGCGTCGGGTTCGCGCGACAGATCGAAGGCGTCGCGCGTCTTGCTGGAGATCAGCATGTCGAACGCCCGTTGTTGGAAATGATTCAGGCGATCGATCGCTCCGGAACGCCGCGTCTCTTCGAACTGCGTGTCGAGTTGATCGAGCATCGAGCGGCGGCGATCCAGGCGATTCACCGTGATGCCCGGCAGTTCGTCGAGCGTCGGCAATCTCGGTTCGCCCATGGGGATGACTTGGTCGTAGTACGCGACCTTCGGCTCGCGATCGAACTTCGGCTCGCAGACGGCAAACAGCGGGTCGTACTGACTGCCGAGGAATCCGCCATAAGGCCCCGGCCGCCGGATGCCGGGATACATGCTGCTTTCGCCCCAGCCGGGATAGCACGGCAAGCAGACGGCTCCGGGCATGTCGCGCGGCCCCATCTTGAGATACTGGCAGACGGCACCGATGTCGGGCGGATCGGTTGGCTCTGGTCGCAACTGATCGAACTTGCCGCCGCTGAAGCCGGTCATGACGTTGAGCGGGTTGTGAGCGTTGTAGCCGTGCGTCACCGACCGAATCAGACACGCCTTGTGCATGAGCTTGGCGGTGTTCGGCAGGTGCTCGCAGATTTGCAGTCCCGGCAGCGATGTGCTGATCGGCTGGAATTCACCGCGGACTTCGACCGGCGCATTTGGTTTCAAATCGACCATGTCCTGCTGACTAGGACCACCGAGCAAATTGAACAGGATCACGGACTTGGCCTTGCCTGCGCGATCCGAGGGATTCGCGTCCGCCGCTCGCAACAACTGCGGCAATGTCATGCCGGAGAACAGCGACAGTCCGCCGACACGCATCGCCTCGCGGCGAGTCACTCCATCACACAGTTGTCCGGATTGGCCAAGCACGCTGAGCATGACTCGATCTCCAGGGAACGGATTCCAGCGAGGACGGGGGTCACTTTACTCATCGACTGTTCGCTGCCAAAGGGCAAAGGGGAGGATTGTCGCTCCGCGAGGGTCGTGAATGTGCTGTGGGCGGGTGTACGATTTTTCGGAGTTGGGGGCGAAGATCGACTTGTCTTGCTCATGCCGATAATCCCATAAGTTGGTTTCAAGGGGCTGACAGAAAAATGGGGACAGAAAAAAGCAGTGTTCATTCCTTTTGAGGTCGAAAGGTTCCGAACGAAGCTCGCCACTTTTTCTGCCCCCATTTTTCTGTCAGCTTTTGATTGGATCGAAAACAACAAGGACTTCATCGTGCCAGAAAACTCTTCCATTCCGCGCGTGCCGCCGCTGGCGGGTTTGTGTGATTTCGAGGCGGCTCAGCGGCCGGGGATGTCGGTCGAGGAGTGCGTGTCGTGGCACAAGCGGAATCACTATGTCCTCAAGCGGCTGTTTGAGTTGCTGACCGCTCGGATCACGGCCGAGCCGCTTTACGAACTTAAGACCGCGTTCGCCCATCACGCTTATCTGTGTGCCGAGCATGTGACCGCGCTGCGAACTCGTGTCAGCGAGATGCGCGAGCCGCCGCTCGGCTTAGAGGACGTGCCACATCCTGCGCTGGAGTTGTTGTGCAACGAAGTGCTGTGTGCTCCGACGACGGAGGCGTTGCTGTGGGGAGCCTATGGCGTACTGGTGCCAGCACTGATTGACTCGTTTGAGAGCTACATGGCGACCACGAATCCGCTGGCAGATGCTCCCTC
This sequence comes from Planctomyces sp. SH-PL62, assembly GCA_945905295.1. Lineage (GTDB taxonomy): Bacteria > Planctomycetota > Planctomycetia > Planctomycetales > Planctomycetaceae > SXKJ01. The sequence continues at coordinate 50,324 of CAMDPX010000017.1, forward strand.
GGTACGAGTCGCTCGCTTCGCACTGTTGGAATTGCACGACCTTCATGAATTCGGTCGGAAGGCGACCTCTGCGTTTGAGACGACCGCGGACACTCTCGGCTGGGTGGTCTCTCTCAGCGACTGCCTGTCGGCGGCAGGCGGGTTGTCCGGTCGGCAAGCCCCGACATCGGTTGAATTGAGACCAATGTTTTCTGCCAAGCCCTTCGAGTTCGATCCGGTGCCGAAGCGGGACGCTCGCTTCCAGGATTCGTACAACGGTGGCGTGAATCCCGAAGCGTTCTTGTATGACGAACGATTCTCGCCGCGCGACAAGGTGCTGATGCTGTTCTACAAACGGCTGCGTGAGATCGACGTGCCGGAGATGATGGCCAGCATCATTCAGCAGACGATCGGCAAGAAGTGGAAGTATTACCGCGACATGTCGCGGCAACTGTGGGATGAAGCTCGGCACGCGATGTTGGGCGAGGTGGGCTTCGTCAGCCAGGGGATCGACTGGTCGAAGATCCCGATCAACTTCACCTGGTCACGAAATCTCAACACGCAGCTTGGGCCGCGCGATCGGCATGCGGTGCTGTACTTCATCGAGCAGGGACTCATGCCGCGTAACGGCAAACGATTCGAGTGGGAGGTCGCGACCGAATCGGGTATTCCGCTCGCCAAGCTGATTCAGGATTTCGATTGGGCGGACGAGGTGCTGCACTCGCAGATCGGCCGCGAGTGGTATGTCACCGAATTTCCCGATCTCAACACGGCGCTGGGATATGGCGACCGCTGCTGGTCGACGATTCTGAGCCAGTGGCAACGCTACCTCGACGAGGGGCTGACAGAGCATCGCAATTGGTGGCCGGAATTGTATCGCGCGGCGTGTGATCGCTGGGGCGTGACTCCCGATCCGGCGGCGCTGGCGTTCGATCAGACGTATGCGGAAGTCCGTGCTGACTTGAAGGCGATCAGCGGCTCGGCCTGATGAGGATGACGCGGCCGGGGTCGGGTGTTCGGTTTTTCGAAATTGGCGGGATGAAACCGTCATTCGCAATCCCGGCCCTCTTCCCGCCAATTCCGAAAAACCGAACACCCGACCCCTGATTCGTTGCGACCGCCGTCACGCTGGCTGCCGACAGACATTCGGCGGTCGCGCTCGATAGGCTCCGGTTATGCCATGTTTTCCTTTGGCATCGGGCGTTCGCTCCGGGTAAGTTCTCCCCGTCTGGGCCTCGTGGTTCGCCGACATTCAGGGAATCAACCTCGAAGGAACCCTCTGTGATCGCTGCGCTCAAACAGATTTGTTCGCTTGATCGGCTCGCGCGAAAGGTCGTGCGGCTGCGGGTTCGATTTGTCGCGGCGATGCGGCGCGTGGAATGTCCCGCGTGGATGAAAGAGTCCTCCGGCCGAGCACTCGCGGCGTCACTGCTGTTGCATCTGAGCTTGCTGGCGTGCGCGGCGTTTTCGTGGTTGCCTGAGTCGGGCAGTTCTTCGGAAGCCATTCTTGAGACCAGTTGGGCGAACTCGACGGACGGGGAGGGAGCTGCCGTTGAAATTGTCGCAGGAGATGACGCGGAACCTTCCAAAGACGATGGCGGCTCAGTCGGCGGCTTCCTGCCGGAGTTCCGGCCTCTGGAAGCGGACGTTCCCAACCCGATCACGTCGGCCTTGGCGAGTCTGAATTTGGAGGCGGCCGCGAACTCCGATCTCGCGAAGACGGTGGGAGCGCCGGTCAATCCGAACGGGCCGGGCTTCGGACGTGGGCAAGGGCAAGGGAGTGGCAACGGAAAGGGAAACGGCAAACGCGGGGGCGATGGCAAATCGTTCTTCGGAATGGCTGCGGAAGGGAAGTCGTTCGTGTACGTGGTGGATTGCTCGCTGAGCATGAATCATCCGCATGACAGCGAAGCCAAGACGCGGTTTGGTCGGTTGAAGCTGGAACTGATCAGTTCGGTATCGCAACTGAAGGCTGACCAAAGTTTCTTCATCATCTTCTTCAATCACGAGGCGCTCCCGATGCCGGCCGAGCATCTGGTGTCGGCGGTGCCTGAGAACTTGCGGCACTACCTGGGTTGGATGGAGCAAGTGCCGGCCCGTGGGGACACCGATCCGACCGCCGCGTTGCAGTTGGCTCTGCGGCTGCGTCCCGACGTGATCTACTTTCTGACCGACGGTTGCTTCAGCCGGGATGCCAACGACATCGTGCAAACGATTCAGCAGCCGAAGACGGTCATTCACACGTTTGCGTTTGAGCCGTGGCTCACGAACAAGGAACAGGCCGGCCTGGAACTGATCCGTCAAAAGAAGGTGAGCGCGGCCATGAACAAGCTCGGCGAAGCGACCTATCGCCGCACCCGCGAGATTTTTGTCGCCGAGCAAGTCCTGCAAGGGTTGGCCGATCACAACGGCGGGAAATATCACGTCATTCAGTAGGTCGGCGATGAGTGATTGACGCACACGTTCTACCAAGCGAAACCAGCGCCGAATCCGCCGATCACCGATTTGTCATCCGCAACGATCGCTGAAAAACGACCAAACCAATGATCTCCCGGTCGGAAAATGACTTCGCCCACGAACGCCGAGTTAAAACCGTTTCCGAAACCGTCCGCACCTCGACCGTAGGAAGCTCGCACGGCTGCGAACGGAGAAACGTCGACCTCAACACCACCCACGAAAATGAGACTGGTGTCTGTTACTGTCAAACTTGGCCCACTCGAAATACCAACTCCGACTTGATTCCAGTTAATTCCCAAC
>CAMDPX010000018.1 GCA_945905295.1 Planctomyces sp. SH-PL62
TCAGCCCCCCGGTTGTGTGGCAAACACCGGGGGGCTGACGCCGCCCCGCTCGCCTGCTTTATGGTCGTCCCGTGACCGGATACGCCACGTCCTGGAAGCCTTTGCCGCTGTGTTCGCCCGGCGGAATGACGCTGTCGATGAAGGCTTCATCTTCAGGCGTGATCGTCACATTGATCGCTCCGAAGTTGTCATCGAACTGCTCCATCGTGCGCGGGCCGAGAATCGCGGAAGTCAGAATCGGATTCGCGATGCACCAGGCGAGCGCGAACTGAGTCATCGGGACTCCGCGTTTCTGGCAATGCGCGGCGATCTGTTGCGAGACCTCGAAGCTGGAGTCGCGGAGTTCGGCTTCCTTCATCCGCTTATCGCCGCGAGCGGCCCGGCTCCCTTCGGGGAACGACTCACCCGGCTTGTACTTGCCGGACAACACGCCGCGAGCCAGCGGGCTGTAGCTGACCACGCCGATTTGGTGCTCTTGGCAGAGCGGCAACAGTTCCACCTCGATGTCGCGGTTCACGATGTTGTAGAGCGGTTGCACACAGCAGAACTTGTTGAGACCGAGCTTGTCGCTGGTCCACAGCGATTCGCAGAGCCGCCAAGCTCGGAAGTTCGAGCAGGCGATGCTCAAGACTTTGCCTTGTCGAACCATGTCGTCAAGCGCTCGCAGCGTCTCGTCGATGGACGTGTCGTAATCCGGAGCGTGGTAGTAATAGAGATCAATCCGCTCGCACTTCAGCCGCCGCAAGCTGGCTTCGAGCGCTCGCATCATGTGATAGCGACTCCCTCCTTTGTCGTTGGGCCCGGTCCCCATCACTTGCCGCCCCTTCGTTGCCAGGACGACTTGGTCCCACTTGCCGACGAGCGCCTTGCCGACGATCTCTTCCGACTTCCCGCCGGCGTACATATCGGCGGTGTCGATGAAGTTGATCCCTTGGTCGATCGCTTTGTGAATGATGCGGATGGAGGTCTCTTCGTCGGTCGCTCCACCGAACATCATCGTGCCGAGACAGAGCGGAGAAACGCGAACGCCGGTGGTGCCGAGCAGGCGGTAATTCATGGTTGGTCCTTTTCGTATTTCATTGGCAGGTGGTCAACTTCCAGCAGACGGCAATGTGACGCGAGTGGCTATCAACTGACAACTGACTGCGTCGGTCACGCCGACGAGTTGATGGATTGCGGCCACGGTATCTACGCGCTGAAGAGAAAATGACAGATGTCGCCGTCTTGCATGACGTAGGCTTTGCCTTCGACTCGGAGCTTGCCGGCTTGGCGGATGTCCTTTTCGCTCTTGTAGGTTTCGAGGTCACCCAGCGTGTAGACCTCGGCGCGGATAAAGCCTTTTTCAAAATCCGAGTGAATGACTCCGGCCCCTTGCGGAGCGGTGGCTCCGATGGGAATCGTCCAGGCGCGGACCTCGATCTCTCCGGCGGTGAAGTAGCTTTGCAGGCCGAGCACTCGATACGCCTCGCGAGCCAGCACGGCCAACGCAGGCTCCGCCAGTCCCGACGAAGTCAGCATTTCGGCGCGGTCCGCTTCGTCCAGTTCGGCGATCTCCGCTTCGAGCTTCGCGCAGACCGGAACGACCGACGCACCGATTTTCGCCGCGAAGTCGCGGACTTGCTGCACCAGCGGACCTTGGCCTTCCAAATCGTTCTCGTCCACGTTGGCGACGTACAGAATTTTCTTCGCGGTCATCAGTCCGAAACTGGAGACCGCCTTCTTCTCGAGTTCATCGAATTCCAATTTGCGGAGCGGTTGATCCGCCAGCAGATGAGCCAGACATTTCTTGGAGACTTCGACTCGCAGCTTCGCCTCTTTGTCGCCACCGCGAGCCAGCTTCTCCGCTTTGGGCAGAGCGTTCTCCAGCGTCTGGATGTCGGCCAGCATCAACTCGATTTCGATGGTCTCGATGTCCGACACCGGATCGACCTTGCCCGTGACGTGGATCACATCCGGGTCGTCAAAACAGCGGACGACCTGCAAGATCGCATCGACCTCGCGAATGTGGCTGAGGAACTTGTTGCCCAGCCCCTGCCCTTCGCTGGCCCCCTTCACGATCCCGGCGATGTCCACCAGTTTGATCGCCGCCGGCACCAGCTTCTTCGGAACGATGTACTGACTGATCCGCCGCAACCGATCGTCCGGCACGCTGACGACTCCCTCGTTCGGTTCGATCGTGCAGAACGGATAGTTCGCGCTTTGAGCGGCTCTGGAGCTAGTGAGTGCGTTAAACAAAGTGCTCTTGCCCACATTGGGCAACCCGACGATTCCAGCTTCCATTGTGCCGCGACTACCTTTCAGAAGAATCTTGTTTCGAGCTGACCCGACAAAAAAACGCCGATCGCCAAACACTCAGCGACTCGACGGTTTTGATCGCGGAGCTAAATACCAGACCGCTCCCGCAAAGTCACGCGGCGCAGCATGCGATTGGCGAGCCAGTGTTGGACGTCCACGCCGATTTACGGGGTTCCTGGCAACGTCCAGAAATGGAGTTCGCCCAGCGAGTCGCCGCAGATGAGCGTGCGACCGTCGTGGCTGATGCGCGATGTGACGGGGATCGCTTCAGAAACTTCGAACGACTTCGTGGTTTGACCATCGGCAGTCCACAGTCGAACGACTCGATCACGTCCGGCCGTCAGCAGGTTGCCGTTCCCGTCGAAGGACACGCCGAGCACTCCGTTTCGCAGCCGGCCGTAAACGCCTTCGGGACGCTTCGGGGGATGAGCGTTCGGCTTCGAGATCGCGGGCCAGCCATCGACGACATCCCACCAGATCAACAGCCCGTCTTCGCCCGCAGTCGCCAGCACGCGGCTGTCGTTGCGCCAGTGCAGTGACGGAATCGACGCTTTGTGCTCGGCGAGCGTCAGCAGGATGCCACCGGTCTTTGGTTCCCACAGATGCAATCCGCCCGAACGATCCGCCGTCGCCAGCCTGTTGCCATCGGGACTGAAGCCGATCGCGGTGATCCAATCGGTGTGCCGAGTCAGCTTGTATTTCAACAGGCCGTCGCTCGTGCCATAGACCTTGACGATCTTGCCCGATCCACCGATCGCCACCAACTGCTGATCAGGACTGAGATCGGCCGCGAGGACCGCATCGAGTTCATCGCCAATCTCCGCCAGTCGCTTTCCCGAACGCACATCGAACAAGACCGCTTTGCCCGACTGCACTGGTTTGCCGCCTGCCACCAGCAAGACGGCTCCGTCGCGGCTGAAGCGAATGACGTGCGGGACTCCTTCGGGGAACGGCAAGACTCCGAGTTCCTTCTTTGTTTGGATGTCGATCAACCGCACATGCTCTTGCCCGGCCACCGCAACCAGCGGAGCCCACGGACTCGCATCCATCGCGACGATCGGCAGCTTATGGTTGACCGGCGGTAGCGTCACGGTCGGCAACTTCCCCGGCATCGGCGGCGGCCCATCCGGCTTGACCATCGCACTGGCCGTCGGCTTGAACGTCAGATCGCGAATGGCCGCCAGCGACTTGCTGGTCGCCGATTCGCGCAGTCCATCATTGATCCAGGCCAGGATCAACTTCACCTGCGCCTCCGGCAACGGCGGCTGATTCGGCGGCATCCGCGCTTCGGCGTCTGTGTTCGTGATCGCCTGATAAAGCAGACTCGCACTCGCCCGACCCGCGACGACCGCCTTGCCTCCGCTGCCCCCTTTGATTGCCCCCTCGAAACTTTGCAGATTCAAGCCCGCCTTCTGCTGATCGTCCCCATGACACTTCGCGCAGTGCTGCCGAAAGATCGGCTTGATGTGGTCGTTGTAATTGACCGGGGTCTTCTCGTCGGCAAAGGCCGGTGAGGCTAAGCAGGAGATCGCGATCGCGATGATTGGTTTCATGGTTCCTTCGTCGCACCTTACTCAAGAGTCAGCCGTAACGATCGATAGTCAACAACAAGCCGATGCCCCAACATCATCGTGACACCCAGCAGCGCCGTCTCGACGTCACTGGCCACGACTTCAATTTCACGAAGCTGCCCAAACCACATGATCCAAGCCGTGAAGGCTGGCAGTTCCAATTCCTGGCCGTCACCCAAAACCACGCTGGTCAACGTGGAACGTGAAAGCCCAAGCCGCTCGACCTCGCGGCGCGGCAAGACCAAATCACCGGTAAACGCCGTATCGACCCATGCACTGAGTGGTGAATCGGAGGAATCCGCCGTCGAGCGAATCCCCATGTTCACGAGTGCTCGACCGCGCGAATCAACGATTCCTTTCATCGTTCGATCCTCCCCAGGTGCAGAGCAGTTCGATGTCCGATTCGCAGCGTGTACGACAGGCAGCCGGGGCAAGCTCGTTTGGCATTTTGAACCGCTTCACTGAAGGTGCTGCCGAGGTAATACGTCCGAGAGACCGGCTCGATCGTCACGAATTCATCGCGATGCTCAGCTTCGAGGGACTTACGCAACTCCGATTCATAAAACTGTTTCGCGAAACTGACGACGTCCGCGTCGGAAAGTTGTTCTGTCATGACAGATCTCCTCAGTGATTGAATCCAAACTCAGTCGATTGTAGCAGGCTGCCGAAGATGTCCTCGTAGACTTTGCGATCCTTCACGTTGTCGCCGATGAGCTCGCGCATCGCGGTCCGTTCTTCCGACGTCGGTTTGCGGCTGAGCGTGCGAACGAAAAGTTCCTCGACGATCTCGTCCGGCGACTTTCCGGCGGCCACCAACTTCGGAACGACTTGCCCGCCGCCGACTCGGCCGTCGATCGTGTCGCCGACCAACAGATGCAGCGCTTGCGACAAGTTCGATTCGGTGCGGGTCTCGCAGACGCAGATCGAACCGCGGCGCGAGCGGCCGAAGGTCGCGAAGAACGGATCGCCGGCGTTCGGGCCTTCGGTGTCTCCCGGCGTGCGTGGGTAATACTGAATCGCTTTCGTCCCGCGCGGGAAGTACGAGAAGCCGCGCTCGCTGCTCGTCGCGACGACGATCGCATCAAGTAACACATCGGCTCGCAATCGACGCAGGCGGCTGCGTGAGAACTGCCGCGTGTCGCCTGCGTTTGTTTCGTTCGGCTGACTGGCAAGCTGGTAAACACGCGACGTGCAGATGTCGCGCACGAGCGCTCGCAGATTGAACTTCGAGTCGGCAAAGCGTTTCGCCAGCGCGTCGAGCAGCGGCTTGTTCGTCGGCGGGTTGCTGATCCGCATGTCATCGACCGGCTCGACGAGACCCCGTCCGAAGAAGTGCGCCCAGATGCGGTTCGAGAAGTTGCGGGCGAAGTGCGGGTTGTCGGGTGCGGCCAGCCATTCGGCGAGAGCCTTCCGTTTGTCCCCCATCTCTGGAACGGCCGCCTCGCCGCCGAGCACGGTGGCCGGGACCGGGCGGTCGTCAACGAGATGTTTCGCCGGCTGCATCGAGCGGTCGTTGAAGATGTACATCTCCCGTGGCTCGGCCCCCAGCTTGCGCTTCATGCCGGTGAAGAAGCTGACGAAGCCGTAGTAGTCATTCATCGTCCAACGATCGAACGGATGGTTGTGGCACTCGGCACATTGAATCTGGATCCCCATCGTGAGCTGCGAGAAGTTGGCCGCGAATTCCTTGGGCGTGAACCGCGTGTTGTGGACCAGCATCGTGTAGAGATTCGCCGGGCCGTTCGTGAGGTTGCTCCCCGTCGCGGTGACTTGTTCGGCGACGAACTCGTTGAAGGGCCGGTTCGATTTGATCTGCTCGTGAATCCATTGGTAATAAGCCTCCGCCGCTTTCACGTCGGTCCCCGTTGGCGCGTAACCGCCGCCCATCAGCCGCACCGACTCGGCCCAGAGTGCGGTCCAGACCTGCGCGAACTCGTCGCTCGCGATGAGCTGATCGACGAGCACCTCTCGCTTCTTCGGATTCGCGTCGCTCATGAAGGAGCGGTACTGCTCGACCGTCGGCGGCACTCCGGCCAGATCGAGATACACGCGCCGCACGAAGGTCTCGTCGTCGCACAATGCCGACGGCAGCAAGTGCAACTTCTGGAGCCGGTCGTAAACCAACTCGTCGATGTAGTTGTTCGCCGGCGGGTTGCTCCACTGAATGGCCGAGTCCTTCGGCAACACGATCACTTCCGAGCCAATCGTGAACCGATTGAACCGCGCGAACACAAACGTGTCGCCCCGCTTGCCGGGAGTCACAACTCCGTCCGCGTTGACAGTCGCGGTGTCCGGGTTGTTGGTGTTGAACAACGCCAGCTTGGTCACGTCGCGCGTCGTCCCGTCGGAATAGCGAGCCGTCACAACCGTCGGTTTGGCCACTGCTCCGACGTCGAACAACAAGCGATCCGGTTCGAGCTTGATCTCAACCGGCTCCGGCACATTCATCGGATCATCGGGTGCCCCCGCCTCAACCCACTTCAGCAACGTCTGGTAATACGGACTCTCCACATCGAACCGCTTCCCGCCCGTATGCGGCACCTGCCCGCTCGCCTTCTTGAGCATCAAGCTTTCGCCCGGCGCGGCGACGTTGACTCGCCGGCCGATCAATTCCTGAGTCAGCCGAAAGTAGTCCCCCTTCGCGTCGTATCCGAACAGCGACAACATGAAGCCGTCTTTCCCGCGCGCCGAACCGTGGCACGTCCCCGAGTTGCAGCCCGCTCGAAAGAAGACCGGCATCACGTCACGCCGAAAGCTTGGTGCTTCGGCGAAGAGGTCTGTTGATGCAGTAACAAGAAACGCGATCAAGAGAATGATGGTGTTGCGATTCATGGTCGGTTCACTGGCGAGGGGTCTGTGTTTCATTCTGGGTTGAGAATCTGCGGTTCCATTCGTCGTCTCCTTCCATTCGTCGGGCACTTTCCTTTTTCTTCTCCAAAGGAGCCCGACGAATGGAAGGAGACGACGAATGAAATCAGGGATCGATTCGGAGCACGCCTCGCCCCATGCGTTGTTTGATTTCTTGTCCGTTTTCTTTCAGCGTCACTTCGCAACTGAGTTCTCGATACGGCCCCAGTAACGTGTCCGGAGCCACTTCGATGTCGAACGCCAGTTCTGCCTGTTGAGCCGCAAGCGTCGGTGATTTCCCAAAAACGCGCACCCCTTTAGGCAGACCGAGCAGTTCGGCCGTTGCAACTCCCTCAAACGGACGACGATGCTCGACCTTCCAAACGATGCGCCCCTTTTGACCTCGCCGCGCGGCGGTCGGTTGCGACTTCAAATCGATGTGCGGATCGGCGACGTCGAACTTGATGAACGGAGTCGAGACGCGGACACGACCGACTCCGGTGTACCACCCGGAGTCGATGCCGTCCGTCGTCGTGGCCACGAGCGCCAATTGAGTCGGTCCCAACGGCGCCCCGCCGCTGGCCGTCAATGAGTAGATCGCTTCGTTCTTGTCGGCTGGAATCGTGATGGCCGGACCACTCGACACCCCGCCGGGGAGCCATTCCGCTTGAAAGTCGATCGCTCCCGTGAATCCGCCGTGACGTTGCACTCGGACATCGAGATCGAGCGAGCCGTTGCGGATCAACGGAATGCGCGGCGGAGTGACTTCGATCGTAAACGGCGAACGTTCCGTAACGGCCAGCACGTAACGATCGACCGACACCGGATGCCACGCGCGCCCGCCGGAGTGGCTGAGGAAGGGGAACGATTCTTGACTTGCTGAGGGGAGGAGGAGAGGAGGGGAGGAGGGGGGGAGGGAAGACAGATCACGATTCGTAGTCTTCTGCGTTTCACTCCTCCCCTCCTCTCCTCCTCCACTCCTCCCCTTGGCAGGTCGTGCTTCCACCGTAATCAAGCGAGACTGCGGCTGCACATCGTCCGATGCCACGAACTGCACCGGCACGGTTGTTTGGCCGGGGAGGATCGGCGGCACGATCATCTGCACGCCGTCGGGCAACCCGGTCGCGAAGAGTTCGAGCGGGCCGCGATAGCGATTGCCGAGTCCTTCTTTCAAATTGAACGTGACGGTCCAACGATTGCCGCGCGGGACGGTGGGGGTTGTCAGACGCGGGCACTGCATGGAGTCGATCACGCGAGCGAACAAATACGTGTTGATCGAATCGTGAGCCGGTTGGATCTCGACGCGATAGACCGACAGCGGATCGCCCAATCCGCGCATGTCGGTGACTCCGAGTAGGTATTCGGCGTCTTCTTTTGGCTCCCAAACGAAGCTCGGATCGAGTTGCTCTTTGCGTTGAATGCTGCCGCTCGCGGAATAGAAGCGGCTGTTGCCGATCGGCGTGTCATCCCCTTCGATTTCAATCGCCTGACTGTCCGCGCGACGAATCCAAACCTTCGGGTCCAGCGGCGAGCCGACGCTGCGTGCGAAGACCTCGACGGTGTAACGGTCCCCTTTCTTGACAGTCAGCCGATAGACGTCCTCTTCAAACGGTTTCGCGATGATGCCGTTCAACGCGGCGGGTAAGGCGGCCGAGGTTTCGCGGTCATCGTTTTCGATGACGTTCGGCAGTAACGAAACTCGCAACGGCAGCGGTGATGGGGGTTGGTCGCGAGCATATGGCGAGCCGGAGGGCGTTAGCCCCCGGACTTGTTGTTCGTTGCTTGTCCGGGGGCTAACGCCCTCCGGCTCGCCTGGAGAGGTGGGGAAGAAATCGAAGTCACCAACGGTCGATGGCAACGTTACGGTCTCAACGAGTTCCCCCGCCGGATCACCGAGCAGCCGAAGTTTCAGAGGCTGCCCTGCCGGACCGCCAGGCGGGAACGCCACGAGCGGTCGCACGAACGTGCCGATGTGCGCGAGGTAATTCACCTGCGAATCGAGCGGCACACTCTGCTGGATGCGGACGATGTAATCGCCGTCGCGCGGTGCGAGCGTGGCGACGATCGGGTCTTGCACATGCAACATGCTGTCGTCGTTGCGTGCGAGTAGCTTGCCCTGCTCATCCAGGATCTGCACGCTGAGGTCGTTCTCGGCTTCGCCATACGCGATCTCGGTCAACCAGACCGAATCGACTTCGACCGAAATCCGTTCGCCCGCTTTGCGCGTGACTCGGAAGCAATCGGCATCCCCCTGAACCTGCCCGGCGATCGTCACGTTGCTCGACGGAATCGTTTCCGCCTGACTCGGCAGATCGTTCTTGCCGCGCGACGGCTCGGCTTCGATGACGACCGGAAACGGAGTGACTCGAAACGTGCTGACGGTCGTCAGCTCGCGAGCGGTTCGCAGCCGAAAAGCGTGGACTCCGACCGGGCAATCGGCCGCAATGCGAAACTTGCAGGTCACTTCTTGCTCGATGCGTGCCCCGTGATGCAGCGAACGTTGCGGAATCGACTTCGCCGCCGAGATCTCCACCGCCTCAATGCCGCCGCGATAGAAGATCGCCTCACGCACGTCGTTCAATTCGACGCCCTGAATCTTGACCTCAACCGTGGTTCCCCGTTGTCCGCCGCGCGGCATGACTCGTTCGATATGTCGCTGCACGGGGCCGGCAAAAAGCGGAGTGTGAATGAGGAGCAGTACGACAAGCAAAACGGTTCGCATGGCAGGGGGCATCATGGTCTCAGGTTATTCGGGCTTGGACTCGGCATTGGTCGTCAGCGAAGCCAGACGTTCCGCCACCCAGGCGGCATCATCGGCGGACAGTGGCGGTCGGACAGACGCGCGGTAGTTGAGGGCATAGTCATAGCCCGCTCGGTCATAAGTGGTCGTGAAGACCTCTTGCAGATCCAGCAAGACATCGGGGTCAGGCTCAGCCAGCGGGATTGGGATCGATGGCAGCGGATCGCGCAAAGACCAACCGTAAACATCGACGTAGGATCGCGCGTTGGCGTGTGACACGAAGGCGAAGTAGTCACCCGGCTGCAACGGATTGGCGGTGGGCAGACGTTGGCCGCCTCGCAACAAATCCAACTCGACCAAATTGGCTGTCGAGGATTGCATGTTCGCCCGCTTGCCAAGGTATTCCGCCACCCCGTCCCCCCGGGCCTTGTTCGATGGCGACAGCAATTCGATGACCGTGACGACTTCACGAAACTCTTTGGTTCGAATCGTCAGATACGCCCGCCGACGTTTCGGCATCGGCAGCCGATTCCGAACTGGTGCCACCGTCGCGACCGCTCTCCCGGCATACTCGCGCCAGCCGTGCCCCGCGTCGGACACAAAGACATCGGGGGCAATGATCTTCACGACTTCGTCTTCGTCGTCGTCCGGCTGAGTTAGATAGACGTAACGCTCGACGTTGACGAGATACTGCGGTCGCACGCGCGGCACGAGCAGTTCGCGGAAGTGATTGATAAAGGCACTGTGAAAGTCGTCCCACAACTGCGATTCCAGAAACGGGTCAAGTCCAGGAAATGGGGATGGCATGTTGGCACCTCGGTTCGGGTTCGTGTCGCACACGCGGCTCGCCGGTGGTTAGGCAGAGTTTGTTAAGCGTTGTCATGGAATGCGTCTTCAGCTTCGAGTCCACGAATGAATGACTCAAAGTTGTTGGCCACGAACGTGATCTTGTAGTCAATCTCTTGGTCAACATGGACGACTTGCGGCTCTCCGTGTGGGCCACACTTTCGATAGTCCAAACAGACCATGTCATGCCCGGCAGAGGGGCAATCGGCGAAGTAAACACCGATCGGTGGATATCCCCACTCTTCAATCAAGTTTTCAAAATTACCCTCAAAACAAAGCGAGTTAGGCTTCTTGTTGCCGATGGCGAATATTCCCGTAATCGCAATATGGTCGTCGGACCACGAAGTACGCTCGCTAGTCCGGTGAAACGTCTTCTTGGGTAGGCCGCCATTCTGGTGTTTCATCAGTTCAACGTACGCCTTCGGAAGCGTGTATCCGAGCTCACGCTCAACAGACTCAACCAATTCATCCGTCAGTGGAACGTCGATGTACTCTCTTTTTGCATACACACTCGGTTCCCAAAAATCCGAGATATCGAAGTTGCCAAAGACGGTTGCCATCTCGTTGCTTCCGGTAGGAAAGTCCCATTGTGATGTAACGCCAGTTTCTATGACTAAATGCAACCACGAAAAAGAACGACAGGCGAGCCGCCCGTCGCTACGACTGAACCAACCCCTTCACGAGCTTGCCACCGTTGACGATCTCGATGGGGCGAGTGCCGAAGGCCAGTAATTCGTCATCAGCGTTGATGCCCAATTGGTGATAGACGGTGTGGAGAAAATCTTCGAGCGGCACGGGGTCGCGAGCCGGTTCGCTGGCGGTGGCGTCGGAGGCTCCGTAGATCAGGCCGCGTTGGATGCCGCCGCCGGCCAGGATCATCGAGTATGACCGGGCCCAGTGATCGCGGCCGTTGTCGTTGTTGACCTTCGGCGTGCGGCCGAACTCGGACGTGATCATGACCAGCGTGCTGTCGAGCAGGCCGCGCTGATCGAGGTCCGTCAGCAAACCGGCGATCGCGTGATCGAGCGGCGGAGCCTTGTCCTCGAAGTCGGCTTTGATGTTCGCGTGGCTGTCCCAGCCGCCGTAGTCGATCGTGACGAACCGCACCCCTGCCTCGACCAGCCGCCGCGACAACAGCAGCCGCTCGTTCACCGCGGCCGGGGCGTTGCGGGCCTTCAGCCGATAGCCGGTGCCGTACAGCTTGCGAATGTGCTCCGGCTCGTCGTTCAGCGAGAACGCGGCTTGAGCTTTCGGCGACGTCAGCAACGTCTGCGCTTGAGCGAAGAACTCGTCCTGCGTGTTGAGCTGATCGACATCGCCGTCGAGTTTACGGAGTCGCTGCTCAACGATCTGCCGCGCGACACGTCGGCGTTCGAGTTGCTCCATCGTCAGACCGGCGGGCAACGAAAAATCTTTCACGCGGAACGGGCCGGAGTCTCCTGGATCGGCTCCGAGCTGAAACGCTCCGAACTTGCTGCTGAGGTATCCCGTTCCGCCCGCGAAGCCGTTTTGATTCGGCACGGCGACGTAAGCCGGCATGTTCTCGCGCGGGCCGAAGTGTTGAGAGACGACCGCTCCCATCTGCGGATAGTCGATGACCGTCGTCGGCAAGTAACCGGTGAAGAGGTGATACGTCGCCAGCCCATGATCCGGGATGCGGCACTGACAGGATCGCACGACCGTGAACTTGTCGGCGACCTGAGCCATGCGGCCGAAGTGCTCGCTGAAGATTTCGCCGGTCTTGGTCTTCGTGACGTTGAACGGCCCACGATACTCAGCCGGCGCTTCCGGTTTTGGATCGAATGACTCCTGGGAGGCAAAGCCACCGCCAAGATTCAGATGAATAATGCTCTTCGCGGGGCCATCTTTCTTCGTCGCCGACCGGGCCTCACCCCGCAACAAGTCGCTGAGCGACAGACCCAACGCTCCGCAGAATCCCACTCGCAATGCCTGCCGCCGAGTCATACCCGCGAGTTGTCGATACTCGGAGCAACCCGCTCGATCCTGCTGTCGTCGATTCATGATTTCGGTACTCCGATCGGTTGTCGCCACTCGCGGCTCGCCGGTGGTATTTGGCGTTCGGCTTCCAAGTTGTGGCGTCCGCAGATTGTAGGATTCGGCCGCGCCAATTACTGCGGCCAATGAATTGGGCTTGTTCGTCCACGACTCGAGGTTGTGAGTCGCCGCATGTCCGGAGTCATTCCGATCGAATCCGAACCGCGGTCAGTCAATGACCTCACCGGCGACGAGTTCGGCGCGCCAGCGTTGCCCTTGCGCACTCAGGAGTCCCTTTTCGGCCAGTTGTGAGAAGGCCTGCTGGCAGCGCGTTTTCCAGACACTTGCCGGAGGTTGTATCGTGGGCCGATCGGCTGTGGCTTGAGCCAGGAGACCTGCGGCGCGGGCTGTCCATTCGGCGAGTTCGGTATTGTCGAGATCCTGTTGATGAAGGGATTCGATGGTCTGATAGGCCGAGAGAAGTGGCTCGATCACGCTGGAAGAATCCTGTTGCATCAAGGCCGATCGTCCAGTCAGCACTTGCAACTGTGCCCGCAACAGTTCGAGTTTTCGGTTCGCACCGCCCGACGACATCGTCCGCAGCAGAAGTTCGGCGGACTGCAATTGTTCTTTGGCGGGCTGCGGTTCGTTGCGACAGAGGTGAATCTCGGCCAACAGGGTGCTCAGCCGGATGCTCTGAATCTTCCACTTGGCGTCGGGCTTGGTGATGAATTGCTGAGCCAACTTTTGGGCGTTGCCAGCGTGTTGCAGCGCCTCGTCGAGCTGTCCCGCTTGGAAGCAGCAGTTGCTCAATTGAGAGTCGGCATTCCAAGCGTCGGCCACCCAACGCTTGTTGGACGGATCGAACTGAGCCAATCGTTGGCGAATGTCGCGAGCGTCCGAGAATGACTGCTTGGCGGCGATCAACTTCTGCTGTGCCATCTGCGCCGTGCCAAGACTGTCATGGCTGCGTCCAATTTCCGACAGCCAGTGCAAGTTTAATCCATGAGTCGCGACCAGCTTCTGGCGAACGCTCAGTCCCTCGCGGTAGTGCGACTCCGCGTCGGCGAAACGTCCGAGATTCGCCCTCACATCACCGATGCGTGCGAGCGCGACGCCCAGATCGCGAACAAACCGTGCATCGTCCGAATGCCGCTCAACCAAGGTTCGACGGTAGCGGATCGAGACTTCAAACGCGGCCAGTGCATCGGGCAGGTTGGAGAGATTGTCTTCCTGCAGGTCGCCAATCCGCTCCCAGATTTGTCCCGCGTCGCGGAGCAGTTGGGGATCATCGGGCGCGGCTTTCAACAGCTCACGGCTGATCTCGGCAGCCTCCTTCGCCGCAGTCAGCGCGTCTTTGGATTGATCTTCCTCGTAGAGGTCCGCGTATTGTTCCAAGGCCATCGAAAGTTCGCGGCGAATCTTGGCGTCAGGGCGACTCGATGATTTGTCCAGCCGGCGCAGGATCGCGAGCGCTTCATTGTTGGCGTCCACGGCCTTCGCATCGTCGCCCTGAGACTCCAGGATGTGGCTACGATTGAGCCACATCACCGCGCGGTCGAACTCGACCGCCCGGTCCACGCGATCCGCCGGCAGCTTGAGGAAATAGGTCTCCGCGCTTTGTGAAACCTGCGCCAGTAGCGGCAACTGTCCCAGCGGCTTCAGTTTCTCACTCAGCGAATACAGCATTTCGTTGATGAGATCGTTGGCCGTCTCGTTGGCATGGTTGGCCGCATCCCGTTCGCGATCTGCCTCCCATTGCTTTACGGTCGCCCAGCCCGCGGCCAGCATCGTGATGCACAGCAGGCTGCCCACCACGCTCAATGCTCGGCGCAAGCGGGCCAGCTTGAAGCGATTGTCCTCGCGGATCAGTTGCCCGGCGGAAACGTCCAATAACCCCGCAATGATCTTGTGCTGCGCGAGAGTCAGACGTTCCCGATACGCACGCCACTGACGACGGTCCTCGACCGGAGAATTCGTCGTTCGAGATTGCAGAGCGGCTCGATACGCCGCCGCCGTCGTGTAGCCTTCCTCGTCGAGACCCTCGGGACGGGCATCGGCACAGATCGGTTCCGCCGGGACATCCCAATCGACCGAGCCGTCCTGTTCCACTTTTCCCCAGCGCAACGCCGAGGGCAGAGACTCGCGCGGATGTGGTGCTTCGCGATCCGTCGTCAGATTCGGCTGGCCATCAATGATCAACGCGAGGATACGATCCCCTTTGCCCAGCCGCTTGAACTCTTCGATCTCTTGATTCACATACTTCGAGGCGACTGCCCGTGGCGAACAGATCACGATCAAGTATTCCGAGCGTTCGAGAGCTCGGCGGATCGTCCCAGAGAGATCCGCGTTCGCCGACAACTCGGCTTCGTCGCGAAAGATCGGGAACAACGTGTCGGGAATCCGTCGTCCGTGTTCGCCCAGCTTTCCAATCAACTTTTTCGGCACTTCATAGCTTTCCAGCGTCTCGTGCAGCCAGGAGGCCCAGCGTCGGCCCTCTTGTTGGTTGTCCGCATGGCGATAGCTAAGAAATGCTTGATAGCGTCGTTCTTTCATCGCGCCGGCAGTGGCCTGAGTCGGGGCCGCATCAGACATGGCATCCTCTCCCCAATTCTGTTGTTCCGAATGGCAAGCTTTATGGCTAGAGATTCTCTGTTGGCGATTCGCCAGTTTGCTGGAAGGTAACATTCGTTAGCAGACCTCGGTAACCGAGCGAATGCGGCGGTCTTTGGCAGCCTCGCTGGTTGTCGACAATTTGGCTTGATAAAAGCCACTCGCTCCGCCCGACTCGTCCCACCGTCAATCCTCCTGCCGGACATCATGGCCTCGAACGATTACGCGATTGCTGTGGCCCTGACCGCTGCGTTGTTGACGGCGTTGGCCGAGTATTGGCATCACCGCCGCAGCCAGTCCGTGGCGCGGTTGGCGTTTGGACCGGCGGGGCAGCCGCGGACGTGGACTCGTGCTGTGCCGGCCTTGCGAGTCGTCAGCATGTCGCTGGCCTGTTGGGGATTGATCGTGCTGGCCACGCTGGAGCCGCAGTTGTTGGGGGATGCGGGAGCCAGTGCCGCGGACAAAATCGACCCGGCGGATGTGCAGCGAGTCGTGCTGGTGTTGGATGTCTCCCCCAGCATGAACATCGTCGATGCCGGAGCCGATCAGAAGTTGCGGCGGCGCGATCGAGTGTTGGAAGTGGTCGAAGGAATCTTGTCCCGTATCGCGTTGAGTCGCACGCGATTCAGCGTCGTCGTGTTCTTTACGTCGGCACGAGCGGTCGTGGTTGATGCGACTGACATCAATGTCGTGCGCAACATTCTCGACAGTATGCCGCTGGTCTGGTCGTTTGAGCCGGGTGAGACGCGGTTGCTCGACGGGGTGCGAGTGGCTGGCGAGTTGGCTCGCGATTGGCCGCCGAAGAGCACGACGATGTTTCTCTGCACGGACGGCGACACAGTCGATTTCAGCCAAGTCCCCAAGCTGCCCCGTTCGATTCGCGATGTGGAGATTCTGGCCGTTGGCGATCCAATCGTCGGCACGTTGGTCGGCAATCACGACTCGCGGCAAGAGGCGGGCATCCTGCGTCGGCTGGCCGCGGAACTGAGTGGAACGTACCACAACGTCAACACGCGGCACGTCCCCAGCAAGGCGTTGGCCGAGTTGGCTCGTCTGCCCCCTCCGCCAGCGAGCGTGGGTTGGCAGATCAAAGATTTAGCACGCATCGCGGTCACGATTGGAGCGGTACTGCTGACGTTGATTCCGATCTCGCTGCAATACTTCGGCAGTGCGTGGAACGCCGAGCGCGAACTGCCCGCGTCAAACCGAGCGAGTAATGACATTGACTCTCAGGCGAGCGGAGCGGCCTCAGCCCCCCGGTTTTCAGCCCCGCTCGCACACACCGGGGGGCTGACGCCTCCCCGCTCGCCAGGAGCACGCGCATGAAGAAATGGCTGATCCTCGTCTGGTTGCTGATCCCCGTCGCGCTGGTGAGCTATCACTTCGGCCCCGGACAGGCCGCGTTCGCGTATCGACAGGCGCAGACGCATTTGGCCAACGCGCAAAAGTTGGAACAGGACGGGCATTTCGAAGAGGCGATTGATCGTTACGGCGAGACGCTCGCCGCGCTGCCGGAGTCCGATGCGCCGCCGCCGGATTTGTCCGTGCGACGCGATCAATTGCGGATGGCTCAAATCCGCGCACGCTTTCAACTGGGCCGCTTGGCCGAAACGCTCGACAGTCTCAACGTGCTGATTGAAGAGATCGAACGAGATCACGGAACACACTCACCGCTGGCCGATGACGCGCGCGATCTGTTGGGCCGAGTGCATTACCAAGCGATGGTCGCACTGCGGTTGGAGTCGGCGGAAGAAGCGGTCTGGAAGAAACACTGGGAACTCGCACGACAGAACTTTCGGTTTCTCGCCGAGCACACCACCGGCCGCCGCAACTCACTCGATCGCCGCAATCTCGAAGTCGTGATCAAGTCGTTCAATCTTCCGCAGATCGCATTCGCCGCTCCGGCCGGCGGAGCCACGACGACGGCCGGTTTGGCGAAGACGAAAACGCCCCCGACCAACGCCGCCGCAGGCGGCGGCCCACCCACCAAAACTGACGCTCGACCCCGACCGGAAGCCCCGCCGAACAAACGACCGCCGCCACCTGATGAATTCGATTTAGGTTCCTAACGATGATTGAACACTTCGCGTCCTTTGCGACCTTCTGTTGAATTTGTTTTGAACAGAAGGTCGCAGAGGACGCGAAGTGGAAGTGGAGCTCTCAAATTCCAAATCTCAAATTTGAAATCTCAAATCTCAAATCTCAAATTCGCGACGGCGTGTGTGCCTGTCTGCGAATCACGTTCGTCGGGGTTCTGGCCGCGCTCAGTCTGACTTCGGTGTCGGCAGCCAATCAAAAGGAAAAAGACAAAGCGCAGGCCGCTTCTGAAACCGGTTTGCGAAAAGACGTCGAGACCTTCGCCAAGATCAAGTTCACGCGGCAGGCGGAAGAGGCATTTCGCGCGGTGACGGCCGCTCCCGACGCGGCGGCGGATGAGTCCACGTTGCTGTTGTCCTGGGTGCAGTCGGGCAACTGGGACGAGGTCAAAACATTTCTGAAACAGTTCGAGCCGGAAGGTGGGCGGCGGTTGCACTCGAAGATCTGCTCGGACCTGGCCTTTGCCAATCCGAAGTCAACGATCCTGCCGCAGGATGTCATCGCGCTGGCCGATGCTTCGCCGGTCGAATTGGATGACAAGCAGATCGGTCCCTTGAGCGGTCTGTTGAAGCTGGCCGTGAAGGATTCGGAATCGCGGGCCGAGTTGCTCGCCCAATTGCATCGCGGAACCAATCGGTTGGGCGGAGCCGACGCGGATCGACGTCGCATCGCCGCGCGGTTGCTGGCGGGGGCGGACCTGCAAGTCGAAGCGAAAACCTTTGGCGTGCCGGAGCGTGACCTTCGCCCCGGCGCGGTTGAGCCACCACAACCAGAAGTCCCTGTGGTTCCGATGAAACGTTCTTGGGACCAACTGCTCGCGATGCTGCGCGATCCGAAGTTGGAAGCAGCTCCTCGCGCCGCCGTGCTGGATGAACTGCATGAGCTGTTGCTCGTCGCCGAGCCACAGGCCGTTGCGAAGCAGTTGCAAGCCGTGGCCGCCGATCGCGAGCACACCGATGAGACGCGGTTGATCTTCGGCATGATCGGCCAAAAGACGGCCGCTGCGGGACGTGAGGTCGATTACACCGCGCGAGCCGTTCATCTGGAGTTGCAACATCGAGCGATCACGGCGCTCATCACAACTACTAAGCTGGATGACGAACCGTGGCGAACGCTCTCCAATCTTTGCGCCAACAATTGGCTCGTCGAGGCCAACAATAGTCTCAAGGTCTTTCCGCTGTGGCTCAGGTCGCCCGCCAGTCGCGACAAGCATCCGCATGTGCCGCTGGAGACCGTGATTCAGCACGCGCCGACCGGAGCCTGGCTGGCGGCTCTGCAATCGTCGTTGAACTCGATGGTCCGCGTGACACTGACTCGCGTCATTCTGTCGTCGGACAACATCAACCGAGCCTTGCCCTACGTGCAGGAACTGGTCCGCACCGACGGCCCGACCGCCGCTAAGTTGGCGAACTCTTATCTGGAGACTTGGGCGTTGCGGCACGATCCCAACCTGTCTCAAGAAGTGATGAGACAGTACCGCGTCGACAACCAGGTCATCGTGCTCACGCGGGCGCAGCAAGAGGCGAGCTTGCAACAACTCGGCGCGCTGCTGGCGTCGCTGGATGAACCGACGCGCAAGCTGCTCGACGAAACGCAGTTGGTCCGCGCATTCGATTTCTGTCACAGCCGGGCCGAGATTTACACCCAGGCGCATCTCGTCGAGGTCTTCGGCACGCTCGAACAAATTTCTCCCAGCCTGATGCTCTCGCTCACCGATCGAATGCGGAACAAATTGGCGTCGCAATGGCGAGACCTCGCCGTGCAGCGCGATGCCGCGACGAAACGGACGGCCTCTGATGTGTTCGAGCTCGTCAACCGCGGTTACGACGAGGCGGCACGCACGGCCGAGCAATGGCTGGCATTGCACCCGGACGATTGGCGAATGAATTGTACGGTCGGCTCATTGCTGTCCGACCGGGCCGAGTTCCTGTACTTCCAAAATGTCGCGACCGGCGACGACGGTGATCGGTTCACGAGTTACCTCAAGCACAGCCGGCAGGCGTTGAATCGCTTTCAAACCGGAGCGGCCGCCTATGCGGCGCTCGTCCCCAAACTCAAACGCAACGAGTTCGATCTGCTGCCGTACAAATCCTGGTTCTACGGATTGCTCGGCATCACGCACGACGGTGGCGTCAACCTGCGCAAAGGGGTGACTCGCGAGGAGATTGACAAGATTCGCACCGCGTTGCTGGACCTGCCCGGCGGAGCGAACGCGGCACACATTCAATTGTTCTCAACGATGGTTGCCGACAACATCACCGCCAATCGCATCGCACCGGAGATGAAGTACCGCTATCTCAGCAGCGCAGTCCACATCACCGGACGCCAGCCGACCATCTATCCGGCGGAAGAGAAAATCAAATACTACGACTCGCTGTTGCGCGAGATCCGCCTGCAAACGCGGCTCGATGGCAGCGATCGGATTCACACTCGGGGCGTCTTCGGTGTGTTCGTCAGCCTGGTTCACACGACAGACGTGGCGCGTGAAAGCGGCGGCTTCGGCAAGTACCTGATGAACGAAGTGCCGCGCACGGTGTCGGGCAAGACGATCATCGAAAAGCCGCTGTACCGCGACCGGTTTGAAGAGGCGCTACGAACCGCGCTCGCCGACTACTTCGAGGTTCACTCGATCACGTTTGCCGATCCAGCGAGCGGCGCTCGCGGCCTTGAAGCAGGCGAGCGGGGCGGCGTCAGCCCCCCGGTCAATTCGCCACCGAACCGGGGGGCTGACGCCACCCCGCTCGCCAGTCCTGTTGGCTGGCAAGAGACGCCACTGGCCTACTTGCTGCTGCAGGCGAATGACCAAACAGTCGATCGTGTCCCCATGCTGGAGATCGAACTCGATTTCTTTGACCGCGAGGGCAAAGTCGTCATTCCAGTGCCGTCGAACCCGATTCAGATCGAAGTACATGACCCCAAAGCGGCGGCTCCGATTCCACGCCCGGCAACGAACGTCTCACTGACGCAAATCGTCGATAGCCGCGAACTGGCCGAAAAGCGCCTGAAGATCGACGTCGTCGCGACCGCCCACGGCCTGGTGCCGGAACTCGAACAGTTGTTGCAGTTGTCCGCCTATTCGATCAGTTTGCAAAAGGTGTCTGACAAGGACGACTTGATCGTGCGCGAATTGCACAGCGGAACGGACGGGCTGTATCCGATTTCGGAACGAAGTTGGACGATCGAACTCGACCCAACGTCCCTGTTGCGCGGCGCGTCATCACGCATCGAATTTGAATTTCCGTCGGCCACGTCGGCTGTCACTCAAGTTGCCTATCGGCGTTATCAGGATCTGGACCCGGTCGAAGCAGGGGCGAAAGTCACGCTCGTCGAAGGTGCGGACGTCGCGATGGTCGCCGAGAGCGATTACCGAATCTGGATCGGCGGAGCGATCGGCCTGCTCGTGGTTGGACTGCTGACGTTCCTGGCTCTGCGACGGAAACCCAGCGACTCGTCCGCCGCGCCGCCGCTGTTCACGTTTCCGCGCGAGGTCACACCGTTCTCGGTCATCGCCCTGCTGCATCGCATCCAGTCGAGCCGCGCTGTGCCGCTCAACGACGAACAACGCCTCACTCTGACCTCCGACATCCATACGCTCGAGCAACACACGTTCGCTCGCAACGGCACGACCGCTCCAACTCATGACTTGAATGCGCTCGCGCGCCGCTGGCTCAGTATCACAGAATCATGTTTCACAAAATCATAATTCTGCGGTTCATGATTCTGCGTCCCATGATTTTGTGATGAAGGCTTTGCTTTATGACTGTTTTGAAAACGAATTTGATCCGAGACATCCGGACTCGTGTTGCGGGCGTCGTCGTCGGCCAAGATGTCGTCGTCGAACGCATCCTGGTCGCGCTGCTCACCGGCGGACATCTGCTGCTGGAAGGAGTCCCCGGTCTCGCGAAGACTCTGCTGGTGAACGCCGTGGCCAAGACGATCGGCATCGGCTTTGGCCGCGTGCAATTCACGATCGACATGCTGCCGTCCGATGTGCTCGGTTCTGAGATCCTCGATCAAGCAACGCATCAATTTCGCATCCACAAAGGTCCGGTCTTCACCAACCTGCTGCTGGCCGACGAGATCAACCGCGCCGCTCCGAAGGTTCAAGGCTGTTTGCTGGAAGCGATGCAAGAACGCAAGGTGACACTCGGCGGCAAGACGTTTCTGTTGCCGGCACCGTTCTTGGTGATCGCCACGCAGAATCCCATCGAACAGGCCGGAACGTTTGAATTACCCGAAGCGCAATTGGATCGCTTCATGCTCTGCCATCGGCTGCATTACCCGACGGCCGACGAAGAGAAAGACATCTACCGCCGCCAATTGAACATGGGCCTGCGCCGCCAGGAAGACGGCGGCGCGGTCCCGAAGAGCGCGTTCGACATGATCGAAGGCCAGCCGGTCTGCGGCATCAGCGATCTCGTCGAAATGATGGAGCAAGTCCAAACGATTCACGTCAGCGAAGCGTTCACGGAACATGTCCTGCGCATGGTCCGTCGCACGCGCGAGCACCCGGCACTCGAAGTCGGATGCAGCCCCCGCGCCGGCCTGGCTCTCGTGCAGGCCGCGCGAGCGAGAGCGTTCCTGCACGATCGCGACTATGTCGTTCCCGAAGATTTATTCTCGTTGGCCGAAGACATCGTGTTGCACCGCATCCGCATGACCTACGAATCCGTCGCACGCGGAGTCAGCCTGCGCGACGTGTTGGAAGAAATCATGCGCGAGGTGTGAGTCGGGAATGACGAATGACGAAATGCCCAATGACGAAAGAATGACGAAGCTCGAATGACGAAATAGTCTTCGTTCGTCGGTCACGATTTCAGTTGGCGATTCGTCATTTGGATTTCATTCGTCATTGGGTATTTCGTCATTCGTCATTCGTCATTCCAAACCATGCCCTACCAGCTCCCACTCTCCGCCACATCGCGACGCCAGTTCGAGTTTGAGGTCAAGCACTTGGCCGACAGTTTGAACTTCGGCGGCGATCCGTCGCGATTCTTGGGTTCGGGGTTGGAGTACGCTCAATCGCGCCCCTATGAACCGGGCGATCCGGTTAAGGCAATCGACTGGCGCGTGACCGCTCGCACGGGCAAGCCGTTCATCAAGGAGTACGAAGCGACTCGGCAAGTCCCGATCTATTTGCTGGTCGATACGTCCGCGTCGATGTGCGTCAGCTCGCAACCGCGCAGCAAATATGAATGGGCCGTGCGACTGGCTGCGGGACTGGCTCGTGCCGCTCAAGAGCGGATGAGTCCGGTCGGCCTGCTGGCGGCCGGCGAACGGGACTTGCGGATCACTCCGACGTTATCGACCAGCAGCGCGATGCAGTGGGCTCATCAACTTCGGCTGTATGACTTCCACGAGCGGACTAGTTTGTCGTTACGGTTGCGAACGCTGGCCGCGGCTCTGAAGAACAGGACGATGGTGGTCGTGCTCAGCGATCTACACGAACCGGACGCCTTTCCCGCTCTGGAGTTGCTGGCCACGTCGCACGAGGTGATCGTGCTGTGGCTGGAAGATCCGGCGGAAGCAAACACTCCACCGCGTGGCATCTTTCGTGCTCGCGAGGCGGAGACCGGACAGCGCTTGATCATCACCCGGCGCACGCGGTTGAAAACTCACGAACGCATCCGTCATGCGCTGGTGGACGGCGGGATTGAGTTCCTGCATCTGCCGATCGAAGAACCGGTCCTGCCGCGCGTGCGGCATTTCTTGAAGTACCGCAAATCGTTGGGACACGCCTGACAGGAAAGGAATTGGAAATTGAGGATTGGAAATTTGAGATTGGAAATTGAAGAGAGCCACGAGGCAGCGGCCGTATCCCCATTTTTCAATTTCCAATTTCCAATCCTCAATTTCCAATTCCCCCGAATCGCACGCCACTAATCCATGACCAACCACAATCTCAACCGCCGACATTCAATGGGCCCACTCATCGCCGCCGGGTTGGCGTTGCTGTTGATTGGGATCAGTTTCTGGTTTTGGTCCAGCGATCGCATCACGATCGGCGTCGAGGGTCGCCAAGTCGTGAAGATTCCGGGACCGCGCGTGTCGGCGATTCCTTACACGCACGGCGACGCGCTGGCGGTGCGCATCGCCGATGCGGTGCCGATCAAAGGGGGCTTCCAATACGACCTGCGCTACATGGCCTATGGGCCGGGGCGACACGATCTGCGCGGTTACCTGTTAGACGAACGCCAACAGCCGGTTTCGGGTTTGCCCGAGATGCCGGTGACCGTCACGGCCTTGCTGCCCAAAGAGGAGAGCGGCAAGCTGCTGGAGACTCCGCCGACGCCGATTGATCTGCGCACGAATTACCGGTTGGGCATGGGGCTGCTGTGGTGTCTGTGGGGACTGCTGTTGGTGCCGCTGTTCTTCTACGGACGTCAGCGCCGTTCGCGAGTCGTGGTGTTGCCGTCACCATCGATTCCCGAACGTCTGCGGTCTCTGTTGGAACATGCGGCGCACTCTGAACTGACTGTCGAGCAACAGACCGACATCGAGAAATTGTTGCTGGCCTTCTGGGCCGAGCGATTGCAATTACCGAATGAACGACTGATCGAGACGCTCGATGAGCTGCGTAAACATCCCACCGCCGGCGCGCACGTCAGCCGAGTCGAGAAGTGGCTGCACAGCCGAGACGCTCGCGGGAATGGCAGCGTTGCTCGCGAATTGTTGGCAAGCCTCGATTGGAATTCTGGGCGAACCGGGCGGCGTTAGCCCCCGGACAAATTGATTCGCGAGCCGTCCGGGGGCTAACGCCCTCCGGCTCGCCAGTTAGGATTTCACCATGATCTTCTCTCGCCCCGAACTCTTACCGCTGCTCTGCGTGCCAGTGCTGCTCGCGTTCTGGCAATGGTTCGCGCGTGGTCAGCCACTCGCGCTGCCGATGGATTTCACGCAGATCCGGCGTCGCCCGGTGCTGGATGTGTTCATTCGCGGGTTGGGCTTCTTGCCGGCTGGGTTGCTGGCCTGCGCGATTGTGTTGTGGGCCGGGCCGTTGATTGAGGGGCCGCCGACGTATCCCGCGCAGGTTACGAACATCCAAATCGCGTTGGACACATCGGGCAGCATGAACGAACCGTTCGGCGATCGGACCAAACCCGACGGCAAGCAGTTCACACGCTTTGATGCTGCGATGGAAGCGATCACGGAATTCACCACCAGCCGGCGTGGCGATGCGTTCGGCTTTTCGATCTTCACGAGCAAGGTGATTCATTGGGTGCCGCTGACAAAAGATTTGGACGCGATCCGGATGGCGACGCCGTTCGTGCGGCCCGGCATGTTTCCTCTGCGCTGGTGGGACGGGACCAAAGTCGGCAACGCGATGCTGTCGTGTGCCGAGTTGCTCGAACAACGTCACGAGGGCGATCGGATGTTGATCGTGCTGAGCGACGGTGAGAGCGATGACCTGCTCGGCGATTTAGCAACGCAAGTCGGTCAGACGCTGAAGTCGAAGAAGATCATCGTGCATTCGATCTCCGTGCGCACGCAGGCTCCGTTGGAGGGAATGAAGCGTGTCAGCGAGATCACCGGCGGGAAAATGTTCGAGTCCGGTGACTCAGCGGGCCTGCGCGAAGTGTTTCGACAAATCGACCAATTGCAGCGAGCCAAACTCGTGTCCGCTCAGACGCAGTGGCTGGAGTACCTGCGCCCGATCGCGCTGGTGGGGTTGGCGTTGCTTGTTCTCCTGCAATTCGCCGCCTTCGGCCTGCGCTTCACGCCGTGGTAACTTCACGAAGGGGTCGGGAGTCTTTTTCATGCCGCAGCCGAGAGTTTTCGATTGCGTGACTCGCGTCATGCGGCATGAAAAAGACTCCCGACCCCGTTGCGATCACTTACCGAGCCGTTTTGGTCGGCATCGGAGACTTCACCGCGGACGTCTTGGTCACGCCCTTCACGGTGAAGATGGGGGCTGTGCCGCGCTGAGCCGGGCGGACGCGCTGACTCATTTCGGGCGTGCGCTCGGTGGCCTGTTTCTCAGTGGCACTGCGATTGTTCGGAGCCTCGGTCTTGGACGCGGCCTTGTCGGCGCTCATCGGCGTTTCGGATTTCGCTGAGTCCGCATCCTCCATCGGCATCGGATCGTTGCCGTCACGCAGACGCTTGGTGAATTCCTTCCAGAACGCATCGACGCTCGGTGCATCAGAACCCTTCGACGATTCCGACGAGTCTTCCTCGCGTTGTTCGGCCCGATCAGCCTGTGACGAATGATCGGAATCGAATCTCACCAGGGCGTCTCGGATCGAGCCTTGATCGAACGAGGGAAATCCTGAGTTCGAGGCAATGGTGGGCGTGCCGAGTCGTGCGAGATTGTTGGCGGTGTTCTGCGCGACTTGCGCCGCCATCGCCAAAATACTCGCCGAACCATTGAATCCATCGCTGCCGGCCGGGCCTGAGGACATCGCGATGAACGTCGCCACTGGCGGAATCGCGACGGCGGTGTCGGTACTTTTGCCGGAACCCGTTGCGGAATTCTCAGGGACCGGTCCACCACCATCCCCACGCTCAACGATGCCCCCACCGCCGGTCGCATAGACCAGGGGATGGTACCAAGGCAGCGCGTTGAACAAGTTGGCCTGACCGATCGCCGAAAAGTCCTTCAAGCTGTAGGCGGTCACGCCGCTTTCCGAGATCGCATACAGCACGTTGTCGATGCGCACCGTGCGGAAGACGGCTTGTTCGGCGTGAATCTCCCCCAGCACTTCAATCCCGTTGGCATCGACGTGCAGCACTTCCAGCAGTTGTTCAAAGTGGTAGCTGCCAGTCTCCTTGTCGTAACCGCTGCCGTTGACCGGCAGCACCAGCAGGCCATCCTCGGCCGAGTACAGCAAAGCGTGATGATCGTACTGCGCGTCCGATGAACTCCATTGCGAAGACTCGTCTAAAAACTGCCGAACGATCTGCGTGAGATTCGCGCCGTCGGCGACATCAAACAGCGAGACGTGCAAGCGCGAGTTCCACGTTCCCTCCTCGCGCTCCTGACCGATGCCCAGCAACAAACCGTCGCCGACCGATTGCAGATAATTCGAGAAGCCGGGAATGACGAGCTCCCCTTGCACCGTCGGATTCGTTGGATCGCTCAAGTCGATCGCGAACAGCGGATCGGTCTGCAAGAAGGTGACGAGATAAGCCGTATCGCCGATGAATCGCGCCGCATAAAGCTGCTCGCCCGGAGCCAGTCCGGTCACGCTGCCGACTTCATCGAGCGTGTCCCCTTCCGTATCGAGCACATACACGCCGTTGTCGTTCTGCGTCACATAATGACCGTTGGCCCAGGCCCAGGCTTCGTTCGTAAAATCAGAAGAATCACTCGGAACCCAATGTTGAGCCCAAGTGTGCGTCGCGACGTGCAGATAGCCTCCTTGCTCATCCATCGCGAATTGGTTGATCAACGTGCCGGGAACCACACCGCAGGCTTGCCACGTCACGTTCGTGCCATCGACAGAAAAGCGGTCAATGCGTGTGTCGCTCGAATAACCCGATTGATCGTAGTTGTACTCAGTCGTCGCCACGTACAGCGCATCGTGGGTCATGTAGATCGTGCTGCCGTACGAGGTCATCAAGCTCGCGCTGCTCGCCACGCCGGAACCGGTGGAGACGTTCGCCGCGTCGATCGACACGACCGTCAACAGGGATAGTTGATTGTCGGACTGCGGACGAACGATGTTGTCCGCGCTGGTCAGCGGACCGAGATCCTTTGTGCTTCCGTCGGCAACGATGCTGAAAGCGTGCGGCAGCGACAAGCTCGTGAGCTGATCCCCCACGCGAGCCACATAGTCGTCGAACGATTCATAGGTTCGATTCGCGATGATGGTCGAGTTCCACCCACCCCAGCGAACCGGCATGGCGGCGATTTTGCTGACGACATCCGGCGAATCACTGCTGTTCTCACTGGGTGCGGTATCGTTGACCGCTGTGACGTCCTCCACGGGGTCCGTGATCACGACGGGCGTTTCGTCCGGAATCACGGGAGTATCCGTGTAGAGCGGCTCCGGCAGATTGAACGAATTCTCCAGAACGACATAGACCGTGCCATTCACCGCTCGCGCATCGCGGAAGCTGCCGTCGAGGGTTGTCTGATCGACGATGCTGGGAGCGGTCCGATCGGACACATCGAAGACGGTCACGGTCGTCTGTGGATTCCAGCGCTCCGGAGCGAATGAACCAGCAAAGTCAGCGACACGCATCAGCGCGATCGGCCCGCCATGCCAACCGCCGCCAAAGCCGGACTGCGTGATGACGGTCAGCCGGTCGCCTGACAAGAACTCGCCAACGACGTTGCCCGACAATGCTTGTTCCGAAGCGACGCTCAACTGATCGGCGGTGTCGAAAATCGTCAGCCCGGCACCGCGAGCCACATAAATGAACCGCCCATCCGTTTCGACGAAGTCCGCTTCATCGACTCCGGAAACCTGCGTGTTGGTGTCGGAGGTCACGCGATTGCTGACCGCAGCCTCGGCCATTGCAGGGGGAGCGCCCATCGCGATCGCATCGTCGACTGCAAGGTAGTCGATCCCACGCCACCAGTTGTTGTACTCGTACTGCGGAATTGTCTGACCAAACAACCCGCCCCACTGTTGCTTCGCAAGGTTGAGCAGATAGTCGTGCAGGTCGGCTTCGCTGAAGTACGGCGACGGGACGGCCGGTTGGCCATCGGCCGCGCCCAGCGAATAAAACATGAACTGTATTGGCTCGCCATCACCACACTCATTCAAGTTGACGGTCGATTGATCGCCGGTGTCTGGCAGCGTTCCATCATCGGTGGGGCAATCTGTGCCCGAACCGTCATCACCCGTCGAGTCATCCAGATTGGTTGAGTCTGCGTTGTCCGTGGAATCATCCACCGTCATGGCCGTCATCACGCTCGACAGCAGACAGCGCGGCTCCAGAACCTCCGCCATGCCCAGCAAGCCGAGCGAGTCATGCCGATAAGACCGAGCGAGCGCCGGCCGGCGCGAATGTCGCATTTGACGCAACCAGTCGAGTTGAACCATGACGATCCTTTTTCCAAATCCGAATACACGATTGCCGCCCGATTGGCCCCCATCCTCGGCAAGGTCGGAGAACCTAACTATGTGTCTTTTGAGCAGCAACGCCAGAAGAAGCCGAGCGGCCAATTTCGCCGAACTGCTCCACTGTTTTTCGGCCATTGCAGGAGGACCGCCTGAGCAGATCGCAAACTTTGCGAGCGACCAACGCCAACTCGCCAATCCCGTCAGTCGTCGGCGCAGCACGCCCAAAGCAAAAAACGACTCGGCGAGCGGGGCGGCGTCAGCCCCCCGGTAATTGACGTCGTTCGCAGAAAAACCGGGGGGCTGACGTCGCCCCGCTCGCCTGGGCCATTCGTAATCCGGCGTCATGAAATCTGTCGCCGGTTTACGCTTTGGCCGGCGGAGCCGCGGGCTTCGTCCCCGGCGAGATCAGCATCTTCACACCCACCAGAACAATCACCGCCGCGAAGACGCGCGTGAGCGTTTCGTTGCCCAGCGACTTCACGTAATCGGCGGCAACAAAACTGACCAAGGTCGCCGAGATCGCGGTCATCGCGAAGACACGCCAATCCACCAGCTTGTTGATGATGTGCCGACTGGTGGCAGCAATCGCCGTCGGAACAATCACGGCCATCGAAGTTCCGGTCGCCAATGTTTGATCGAAGCCGCTCATGAACATCACGAACGCGGGGACCATGATGATCCCGCCCCCGACTCCACACAGCGCGGCCAGCAGACCGCTCGCAGTGCCAATTAAGAGCGGGACCACATACCTGGAAACCACCGTTTTCGCTTTAAGACGCTCAGGGGACGAGGCTGTCAGCTTCACAACAGGCGCGGTGGATTCCTGAGCCGATGCGGTCGCCGGTGCTGGTTGACGGTTCGTTTCGGGAAACGCCAGCATCTTCACGCCGATCACCAGGATCACGACGGCGAACAGCCGAGTCAGCGTTTCGTTGCCGAGCTTCTTGACATAATCCGCCGCGAAGAAGCTCACCACCGTCGCGGAGGTTGCCGTCAGCGCGACGACCTCCCAGTCCACGAAGTCATTCCAGACATGCCGCACGGTTGCCGCGATGGCGGTCGGCACAATCACCGCCATCGAAGTCGCAGTCGCCACTTTTTGACTGACTTTCAAGAGCATCACAAATGCCGGCACCATGATGATCCCGCCGCCCACTCCGCACAGCGCGGCGAGCAGTCCGCTCGCGACACCGATGCCCAACGGAACAAGAAACGGGAGCAAGGCTTTCATGGCAAGCATTCGTATTCAAGCGGTGAATCAAAACTGAGGTTGAACATGCTGTTGCCAGATCGCTCTGACTCGTTCGGCATCTTGCGATGCCGATGTGTCCCAGCCGGTTGAGCAGCAATGATTGCTCGAAACAATCCAGACACGACAGACGGAGCGTTGAAGCAAGGCGCAAACCTTCGGACGCCCATTCGATGAGCGGAACGTCGGTCACACAGCGTGGTCGCGCCGAAGTGACAGCGGCGACGACCGCAGTTTGACCTTCCAACCACAGCACCAAGACCGGCCGCTTCTTCGAGGTCTCTTCCCTGCGTAAACGGGACATCAGCCACCCAAAATTCACCGGGTTGCGGCGTCATCGTAGAGACCCTCGTCTTCGGGAACGTAAGCCGAGAGAAACGCCCCATGCAGTCGGGTCGGTTCCGCCGCATCGGCCGGTTGGACAGTCACCAGCCAACGGCCTGCACCGACACGCTCAGTGAGCGTGTCGGGGAGTCGCAGTCGTTCTCCGGGACGCAATTCGATTTCACATGCCAGCGGGATTGATGTGCTTACCATTCGTTCGCCTCCACAATCGACTTCATCAGCAATCTATCACGCAGACAATAACGCGACGAGCCGCACTTCTCACCGAGACAGCCACTGCACCGCCGCGTTCGCTTTTGCAGCAGCTTCGCCGGTGAAGAGGGTCGGTGTGTTGGCTCCGGCTGCTTTCGAACTGGCGGCGGTGAGCTTCGGCAGTTCTTTCTCGCCGCTCAGCCAGACTTCGCTGCCGGCGCTCAGAGCCAGCAATCCGGGGACGTCACCGTACTTCACCGCTCCGGGGAGGAACTGCGGATCGTCGAACTCTGTCAGCGATGCGAAGCGGAAGCCGGCGGTGTCGATCGCGGTGCGATCAATCGCGGGGCCGGCGATCGCTTTCGCGGCGGCGACCCACGGGCCGGCTCCGCCGAAGCCGACGACATGGACCTTCTGGGCTCCGTGATCGTCGCCGCGCACGAAGCTGACCAGCGTCAGGATGTCGTGGACTCGCTGAGCGAACAGCGGGTGGTTGTAGCCGTAGGTGAAGCCGGCGAATTGGCGCGGCGTGTTGACCTTACGATTCCGCAGCGGCGTTGGCGTTCCGGCGGGGACGAGTTCTCCGGTGCCGAACACGTCCGGCGACGTCACGCTGAAGCCAGCGTCGAGCAGCGTTTTGATCTCGTACTTCGGCGAGCCGTCGGCATTGAACAGTCCCGACTTGCCGGACTCATCGACCCACACGACGACTTGCTTGTTCCACTTCTTCGGGTGGAGGAACACGATCGGCAGTTCTTCCTGTTGCTTCTTCAATCGCAGGACGTCGCCGAAGAAGAAGAACTCGCCGCGATCTTCTTTCTTGATCTTCTCCCGTTCGATGCTTTTCGAATCGGGCAGTTCGCGGCCGATCAATGCCTTCCAACCGGTGCCGATCACGTCGCGGAATTTCGTCAGCGAGTTGCTGTCGGTCGGCGTCAACGCAGCCAGTTGCTTGGCGTCGTCATCGGCCAGAGTCTTCGTCAGCGTGCGCTCGAAATCATCACCGCTGGGAGGCTTCGGGTGCTGGTCGTCCCAGACGGTCAGTTCGGCGATCGACAGCGGTTGGAAATCTTTTTCAACGATCGGGTCTTTGTCTCCGAGCTTCAGATGCTTGTTGAACCACGAGTACATCGCGGCTCGGCTGGGCTGGTTGTAGTTGTGGGGGAAGTGCAGATACGCCGTCGCCTTCACGTTGTCCTTCGCGCCTAGCATCTCGTAGAGCTTGGTCAGCTCCGGCATTCCCTTGGTCATGATCTCCTTGGTCCAGTCGTCAGCCGCCGCCATGCCCAGTGGCTTGGGCGCGAACAGGCCGGCGAGTTCAATGTTGCCGGTGCCGACTCGAAGCAGCGAGCAATTCTCGCAGGTGCATCCTCCCTGCATTCCGGTCGAGACCATCACCGCCGGGAACTGCGCGGTGACGCGCGGATCAATCGCCGCCAGGATGAATGTCTGCGTGCCACCACCACTGGCTCCGGTCACGCCGATGCGATTCGGATCGACGTCGCTTTGGCTGAGCATGAAATCGAGAGCCGCGATCGAGTCCAGCGTTTGCAGACCCATAGTACTCTGCAATCGCGCCTCGGCCTGAGCGCTGTAGAAGCCCCAGGAGTCCGGCTTTTCCATCTCCGGCCGCCGTTCCGAGTAGCGATGCACGAGAGCATGGCTGAGCTGTGTGCTATCCGCATTGCCGATCATGTCGTAATGAAACACGACGCAGCCCATCCGCGCGAGCTGCACGCATCGCGCCTGCAACGGATACCGGCCGGAGTTCTCAAATCGTTCGGCCCCGACCACGATCTGCTGTCGCACCGCCGCTTCGCCGGCGTCGTAGAACCGACCGTTGTTCCAGTGCCCGTGAGGACACAGGACTCCCGCGAACGGTCCCTTCTTTCCCTTCGGCTTGAAGAGACTGCCGGTCACGAAGAAGCCGGGAGCACTCTCGAAATAAACTCGCTCGACGGTGAAGTCGTCGCGATCCACCTTGCCGTGAATGACCGGCTTGAGCGGTCCTTTGGTCGGCATCGGCCACAAGCCCTGCGAGACCAGCACTTGTTTGCGGACGACATCGGCTCGCTTGGCCCACTCTTCTTTGGTGGCGGGCACCTCCAGCGGGAAGTAACCGTTGAGGTCTTTCAAATTGCCGAGCCGTTTATCAGCGGGGACGCGACCTTCGGGAAGCACCTTCACATCGGCAACGGCGAGCGAACTGACACAGCACACCACGAACGCAAGTAGCAGGCGGGTCATGGCAGGATCTCCTTCAACATCGGTGGGACGCGGTTTGTTCCGCGCAATCGCGGAGGAGCGGGATTGGAAGTGACTCGCGCCGAGAACTCAATTCAGTCGCGAAGTTCGCGATCCGTAGCCACGCTCGCCAAGAGCGTGGGGCGATGCGGTCTCAACGTCACGACCCACGCTCTTGGCGAGCGTGGCTACATCCTACGAAACTCTTCGTTGACAACTACGAACACGTTCGTAATAGTGCCGCGACCTAGGAGGCTCAACATGCCCAAACCCGAATTGCCACGACCGACTGAAGCGGAGCTCGCGATCTTGCGAGTGCTCTGGGAGCGCGGGCCCAGCACCGTGCGTGAAGTGACCGACGTGCTGCAAGAGGCGCGTGGGACCGGATACACGACCGCGCTGAAGCTGCTGCAGATCATGACCGAGAAGGGGCTTGTCCAGCGCGACGAGACTTCGCGGGCACATGCCTATGAGGCGGTCGCCTCGGCCGAGACGACGCAGCGGCAACTCGTCACCGATCTTTTGGATCGAGCGTTTGGGGGTTCAGCTCGGCAGTTGGTGCTGCAAGCGTTGTCGGCCAAGCGCGCCTCACGCGATGAACTGGCGGAGATTCGCAGCTTGTTGGATGAGTTCGAGAAGAAGGCGAAATCGTAGCGCACGCGGCTCGCGTGCGAGTGAGTTGCCATCGACGCACGCGAGCCGCGTGCGCTACGCCCGGAGACCGATCATGTTGAGTCATGCGATCGAAGTTCTCGGTTGGACGTTGCTGCACTTTGTGTGGCAGGGAGCGGTTGTGGGAGTGCTCGCGGCGGCGATGCTGCTGGCGTTGCGGCGGAGGTCCGCGAACGCTCGGTATTTGACGGCGGTGTCCGCGCTGAGCCTGATGTTGCTGTTGCCGCTCGGCACGATCGCTTGGCTCGAACGTGTGCCGCTACCGGAAGACATCACGCCGATCGTCACGACGACACCGGCCATCGAGATGCCGCCCGTTCGCGAAATGGACTTCTCTCCGCGGGACGAGTCTCCGATCAACGTCGAACGCATTGAGTTCGAGAAATCGCCGCGCGTCGCTGCGGTGACGGTGGCTCCGGTGGTGGAAACGAAACCTACGCGGCTCGAAGAGGTGTCCGAGAAGCGAGAGGCTTTCGATGTCGAGGCGTTCGCCAAGCCGTTCATCCTGTGGGTCGTGGGGGTGTGGCTGATCGGTGTCGGAGCTCTTTCGCTCCGCTTGTTCGCGAGTTGGCTGAGCGTGCTGCGCTTGCGTCGGCGAGCGACTCAGCCGGCGAGTGCGAATTGGCAAGTGATGCTCGGCCGGTTGGCTGAGCGGTTGCGAGTCACTCGGCCGGTGCGGTTGGTTGAGTCGGCATTGGTCGAGGTTCCCGCAGTGATTGGGTGGCTGAGGCCGGTCATCTTGCTTCCGGCGAGTGCGATGACGGGGCTGACGACGGAGCAGCTCGAAGCGTTGCTGGCTCATGAGCTCGCTCATGTGCGGCGGCATGATTATCTCGTCAACTTGTTGCAGACGGTGGTTGAGACGTTGTTGTTCTATCACCCGGCGGTGTGGTGGATCTCGCACCGGATTCGGTTGGAGCGCGAGCACTGCTGCGATGATCTCGCGGCGAGCGTTTGTGGCGATCGCTTGAGCTATGCGAAGGCGTTGGTGGCGATGGAGGAACTGCGGGCTCCGAAGCTTCGCTTGGTGATGTCGTCCAGCGGCGGAAGTTTGCGGACGCGAGTCGCTCGGTTGCTCGGCCAAGCGGAACAACAACGTCGGCCGACCGGTTGGTTCGCGGGTCTCTTGTTGCTGGTGGTGCTCACGATGGCCGGAGCGCTCGGCGCGGGTCTCCTGACCCCGCCGGAAAAACCGACCGAAGGTCTCCCGCACGACACGCAGCCAACACCCACGAAAACAAACGAAACGGACGAGGAGACCTTCGGTCCAACCCAACGGCGGGGTCAGGAGACCCGCGCCGAGCAGGAGACCCGCGCCGAGCGCGACGATGAGGCCGATGCCGAGTTGAAAAAGACTCTGATGACCCGCGTTCGAGAATCGACGGCGGCGTTGGCGCACGGCCGAATGGAGTTGGCTTTAGAGCAAGAACACTTCCTCAAGCCCAGCGCGGACAAACCGGATGGCGAAGTCGCCACTTCAACGGCCACTTCGCACTGGATCGGCGAGGAACAAAAATGGCGCGTCGATTACGACGGGCGGATGCTGCGGTCGATCGAGAATCGAATCGTCAACGAGTTTCTGCCGCTGCAATGGACCGCCGGGTTCGATGGCCAACAACACTACCAGTGGGATCGCGTGGTCAAGCAAATCGAGCTTGGCCGCGAGTTCCCGATGGCGTTGCAGCACTCGCCGGCTCGGTTGTTCTTCGGCTTCACGGTGGACGATTTACAGATGCTGCTGACGGCTCCGAAAACCAAAACGTCGGCGATCACACATCAGGGCTTGAAGTGCATCCAAGTGGACGCGGAGCTTGCAATGCAATCCAAGACGCAGCGGTTTGTCTTCATCCTCTGCCCTGAGCATGGCTACCTCCCGTTGGAGAATCGTTTCTATGCCGAGGGCCAATTCCTCGGCGAGACAAAGTTCTCCGACTTCTATGAACCGCGACCGGGAGTCTGGGCCGCTCGAAAGATCCAGATCAAAAGTGCGGACCCCGAAAACCCCAATATGGAGAAGCCGCTCGAACGGATCACCCACACGGTGAAACGCCTGGACTTGGGCGAGGCCGCGAAACTTCAGGCCGAGGAATTCCGAGCTGATCCTCCGGAAGGCACAAAACGAATTGACGCCACGAAGACGGGAGACCTGCGGTCCAGCGAAGCGGCGGGGTCGGGAGACCCGCGCCGAGCGGAGCGCGAGTTGGCCAAACGCAATTCTGTGCGTGGAAAACTTCAGAATCAAATTTCATTGCGCTTGGAAAAGACGCCGCTTCCTCAGGCCGTCGAGCAGATCGGACGAGAAGCGAAGATCGCAGTTCGGTTGGATTCAAAAGCATTGGAGAATGAAGGGATCGGTGACGACACCCCAGTGTCGATCAGCGTAGAGGGCATTTCGACAGCCGGTGCAATGCAGCTCCTCTTGCAACCAATTCAGCTTGGGTACTTCATCGAGAATGAGACGTTGGTGGTGACAACCGCCGCCCGTCTCGCCAAGACACCGGTCGAGGAGCGACTCGATCTCGGAAAGACTCTGGCCGATGAAGCGAAGATGGGCTTGCTGAGGGACGCGATTCAAACCTTCGTCGAACCAGAGGGATGGGACGTCGCGGGTGGCCCTGGCAGCATTCGATTCAATGCGAGTCGCGAAGAGTTCGTCGTTCATCATGCCCCTTTTATCCAACACGACGTGGACCGCTTCTTGACGCACGTCTTGTCGCGTCCAATCTCACCGGAAATGGAGCGGCTGCGAAAGCTGCTCTCACAGCGTTTCACTATCGAGTTGGGAGAGGTCACGCTGCTGGAGGCCGTTCGCAAGATCGCGATGGCTGCGAACGCCAACGTCCTGCTCGACGCTGACGGATTAGAGACCGCCGGAGTTCGCTCCGATCGGCGAGTGACCGTGAATCACAAAGACGCGCCGCTGCGTGACATCCTCGATGGCCTGTGCAAACCGTTGAAGCTCCGCTTCCGAATCAGGAATGAGGTCATCCAGATCACCGACGAGGAGACTGCACAGGGAGGCTTCTTCGCGGTGCTTTATCCGGTGAGTTCGCCAGCGGACGACTTGGTCCACCGCATCCAAGCCATTCGCCCTGACAGTTGGAAATTCGCCGGAGGCGAAGGAACGATCGAACCGCATCGCCCCACGAACTCGTTGATCATCCGCCAGCATGACGACGTTCATGACGAGATCGAACAATCCTTTGCGAAGCTCGGCCCTGGCGTGGGTGTCGCGACTCCGCCGGAATGGCCGCCGAAGGGCACTGGCAGCGGCACTTTCGCTCCCGCTGTAAAGCCAGCCGCTCCACTCAAGGGACAAATTCATTGGATCGACAAATCGAAGGAACTGGTCTGGATCAATCTCGGACACGCCGATGGTGTCGCCCGTCCGATGAGGTTTCAGGTCCGCGAAAAGGAAGATCCAAAGAATGGCAATCAACCGCCGGCCGTCAAAGGCAAGGTCGAAGTCCTCCGCGTGATTGACGCACACGCGTCGGAGGCTCGCATCATTCTGGACGATCAAAACAATCCTGTGGCGAAAGGGGATGAGATCGTTCAACTCATTGAAACCACATCAGCGAAGAATGAGGCAATTGAAGGACAACTCAAACTGCCGCCACCAAAAGGCGAGATCTATGACGCGGCGCGTCTCGACGTGGAACGCATTAAGTCACCTCCACTCTATGGTGAACAACGTCTCTCAAAGAAAGACGGCAACTCCGAGCGAGATCCGAAGAAGGTCGATCAGTTCACAGGTCGAGTGCGGCTCAAGACCGAGAAGCCCTTGCCGGATTTGGAAAAGGTCGTGGTCCCGGCCGGCAAGGTGCTGGATGAGTCGTTGGTGTTCTCGAAGGACGGTGGCTTGGCGAATGTGTTTGTCTATTTGCCGAAGCCGACGTTCCCGATCGAACCGCCGCCGAACGACAAGCCACCGAAGCCGTTCGTATTGATTGCGGAGGGGGAAAAGTTCTGGCCTCGTGCTGCGTTCGTGCGCGTCGGGCGGCCGGTCGTGTTTGAGAACCGGCAAACTGAGCAAGTCAACTTTCGCATGGGTCCGGTGAAAAACGTTTCCTTCAACGTCCTCGTGAAGGTCCAGGACCACATCAAAATTCAGGCGTTCCGATATCCGGAAGCCTTCCCGTTTAAGCTTCAGTCGGACATTCAACTGTGGATGGTGTCGCATCTGCTGACGCTCGATCATCCGT
This sequence comes from Planctomyces sp. SH-PL62, assembly GCA_945905295.1. Lineage (GTDB taxonomy): Bacteria > Planctomycetota > Planctomycetia > Planctomycetales > Planctomycetaceae > SXKJ01. The sequence goes on from CAMDPX010000018.1 coordinate 36,927, forward strand.
TCGCCGCCGTGACGGATGAAGAGGGCCGCTTCACCATCGACGGTCTGCCTCCCGGCGATCACGAGTTCCGGGTCTGGCACGAACGAGTCGGCTACTTGGAGAAAAAGCTCCTCGTCACGATCAAGGCTGGCGAACCAACACGCAACGTCTTGGAATACGAACCCAACCGCTTCGAACTCAGCGAGCCCGATGTTCTGAACTGGGGCCAAAGGCTCATCGACTCGGTGAGGGACCCGAATCCCCGGCCCAGAGTTGCGCCTCGCGCGCCGGCTGCCGCTCCGAAAGTCGAAGCGAAACTGGATTCACCAGACGCCGGCGCTGGGCGCGGGGCTCCCGACCCCGCCCCGAAGCCGACCGCAGGTCTCCCGGATTCGGAGAAGGGTCCAAAAGCCGGCGAGAAAAACAAAACCGAGGGAGACCTTCGGTCGGACCCAGCGGCGGGGTCGGGAGACCCGCGCCCAGCGCAGGAAGACTCGCGCCGAGCGCAGGAACAGGAACGGGTGAAGCCCGGCATCGAGCGAGGTGTCGTGTTCTTGAAGAGTCAGCAAGCGGAGAGCGGACTGTGGCCCGAGTTGATTCCGAATATGAATGGCGGTGTTTCGTCGCTGTGTACCTTGGCGTTGCTGCAAGCCGGTGCGAAGCCGGACGAGCCGACCATTCAGAAAGCATTGATCGCGTTGCGGAAGATCAAGCCGGACAAAACCTACACGGTCGCGTTGCAAACGATGGTCTTCTGCGCCGCGTCGCCGAAAGTGGACGCGGAGTTGATTCGACACAACGTGGCGTGGATCGAGAAGACTCAGATCCCCGTCGGACGGCTACACGGCGGTTGGAGTTACCAAGCCAGTTCGGTCGGAAATGGTGACGGATCGAATACTCGTTTCGCCGTGATGGGTTTGCACGCGGCCAAGAAGGCGGGCTTCGACGTGCAGGCCGAAACGTGGCGACAAGTCAGCGACTACTACCTGACGACTCAAACCAACGAGGGTGGCTGGAGCTACTCAGCACAGGGGCCGCCATCACCGACGATGACTCTGGCGGGGGTAGCCGGCTTGGCGACCGCCAATCGGTACTTGCCTCAAGATGAGCAAACGAAGACTCGCGAGGCCGCCATTCGCAAGTCGGCCGAGTATCTCGAAAAGGTGATCCCCGAACTGCAACGAGCCTCGTTCGCGCTTTATGCCCTGCATTGTCTGGAACGAGCGGGACATGTCAGCGGCCAGTCTCAATTCGGCAAGCTCGAATGGAAAGCCGACATGACCAAGCGGCTGCTGGACACGCAAGGCCCAAGGGGGAATTGGAATGGCACTTCAGGAACCGAAAACGACCTCATCGGAACCAGCTTGGCGCTGCTCACACTGACGGGTCAGCCAGAGCCAAAATTGGTCGGACGCCGATTCAAGTTCGAGCCGCGCGAGGCCGGCCAGAAGTTCCACGTTCTCAGCAGTGTGAATCAAAACGTTGTGCCTCCAATCCTACACACGGAAATCAGTGGCGGCGTGCGAATCGTGCTCGACGATTCGGACGGAACAACTTGGCGGATCGAAGCCGATCGCGCGCTGATCGAATCAGACGAACAACAACCTGTGAGTTTCGCGATCAATGCCAGCAACCGCATCTCACGCATCAAGTACATCGGCTCGGTCAAGGCTGAAGGGGGCAACTCGCGAATCCTCTCCGATCAATTGGAATTAGATCTCACCCAGAACGACTCGATCGCGAGCCAGATCAACTCCGACTCAGCACGCGGCGAGAAGAAACCACTCGAAGCGGGAGCGCCTGCCAAAGCAAAAGACGCCGAAGCCGAAGCCGCCAATCGGCGAGTCCGCGGTGAATTGAAGAAGCTGATGGAAGTCGCCTTCACCGACACGCCGCTCAGTGACGTGATGCTGTTCCTCGGCGATTACCACAACATCTCGATGAAGTTGGACGAATCGTTGAAGGAACAACGGAAATTTCTCGGCGACGTCCCCGTCACACTCTGCGTGACGGGCGAAGACTTAGATGCGGTGCTGTCGCGGATTCTCCACAACCAGCGACTGAGTTACTTCGTGGACGGCGGAGAACTGCGAATCGCCACTCCGGACGAAGTGCGTCGGCTGGGGCATCCCGTTCCGGAAAGTTTCGCGGAGACCTTGGTCAGACTGAAAAAGGCAGATTCCTCGGTGCCGTGGGAAAGATTTCTTCTGGGACGCGAGTGGCCGGAAAATGAAACTCGCGAGTCCTGGCTCAAACTCATTGAGACGCTTACGAAACTGCTGTCCCACTCGGAAGTCGTTGTTCAGCGACATGCCGCGTCCGTGTTGGCTCGATTTGATGAGGCGGCGGTTCACGCACGACCGGCGCTGGAAAAGCTCACGAAGTCCGAGGATCGCTCGGTTCGCCAGGCGGCTTGGCAGACATTGCTCGCGATCGGTCGCCAAGACCTCAGCACTTGGCCATTGTTTCTGGCAGCTTGGAACAACAAGGACGAGTACGTCCGCGAACAATGGCTCATGACGTTGCTGCAATTCCATCCGCGAGTCTTTGACGAATTGCTGGTGCTCTTCCCAACCTCCTCGGTGGAGTTTCGTCGGGCGTGTAGTGCCTCCCTGAGACATCGGAGAGAGCGACCGTCTTACGAGCAACTGGCGATCCTCGCGATGTCAGACGAAGACGAAGAAACCCGCTATCTGTCGCTGCGACACGCGAGGACTGAAGATCCCTCGCAACCATTTCTCTCGTCTTGGCGGCGGCGTCTGAAAGACGAATCGCCGCGCTGCCGAGTCTTGGCCGCGTCCAATTTGCTGCCGCTCGAATCGGATCGGCTCGATGCGCTGGAAGTCTTGCTCGATGAGATTGGTTCGGCGGACGAATCGCGATGGCCGGCAGCGGCACAGGTCATCACCGCCTATGCGACGGTTGATTACGGCGGACAATTCCGGGATCGCTTGCTCCGGCGTTCTGTTACCGGCGACGAGCAACAACGTGCCGTGATTCGCAAAGCACTAAAGTTCGTCCCGGAAAGCCGAAGTCATGCGGCCATCTTGCAAGAGATCGACGCCCAGCTCGAAAACGTCCGTGAAGACAAGCGATTCCCGCTCGCTAAACGTCTGGAATTTCTGGATGAATTGGGTCGGGATCGAATGAACCCCAACGGTTCCGAAGAACTCCGAGCCCGCGTCGGTCATCACCTCGCTCACTACTTCGCCAAGTGGGATCTCATCGCGCACAACGCTCGCGTGCGCGAGTATTCCCTTGCGGCCTTAAAACTCGACGTCGATGCAGACCGCCGCGCGAGTTTGTTCTCGCTGGTGGGTTCAGCAGCACTGGTGGACCCCGCCGTGCCGACGTTCGCCGAACAACGCCGCAATGCCGCCAAGCTATGGCTTACCGGATATCGAGAAGTCGTGTCGCTCAAGCTCCCGAAGTCCGCGCCGGAACTTCCGGTCGTCGAAAAACTCGGCGATATCGCGGGCGAGCCTCCCGAACAGCGAGCCGCTCGTGAACAACAACATGCCACTCAATTGGAAGCTCGGCAACAGGCCGAGTTCATTCGGCGGATGGTCGCGCACCGTCATCAACTGGCACATCTGCTTGTCGAGACCCACCGACGTGATCCCGCGAACGAACCCGAACTCCGCACGCTCGCCAAAGGAGTGCTCGTTGATAAATCGCTCGTCGAAATGCTGCTGGCAGAGGGAATCGTTCCGCAACAATAAACGCGGCCCCTTCACAGATCGCAGGGCGGCGAGTGCGACGACTTTGGCTGGAGACATCCTCAGCGAATCAGATTCAGCAATTTGCCCCATCCGTGTGTGAGTTCCAATCCGTGTGCGAAGTGCGTTCATCCGATTGGAACGCGCTGCACACACGGATTGGAACTGACACACGGATGAAGGGAGACTGAATCGGCGGCTGCTAAGCGGACATTCCAAGCGGTCACGTCAGCAGTGAATTGTCCCAGCCGGCGGTCCAACTGTTGGCTCGTTCGAGCGATTTGCCAGCTTGGCGGCGTGGTGTTCGGCCCAGAATGAGTATGCCACCAGCATTCCCGTCCCTGTGACCAGAAACACGTCGGCGAAATTGAAGACCGGCCACGAATAGTCGCCGAACGTGAAGAGCAAAAAATCACGCACGGCTCGATAGGGTTCCCCGGTCTCGGCATTCCTGTAGCCGTACAAGCCTAGCCGGTCATAAAGATTGCCGAGCGTGCCGCTGAGCACCAAGCAGAGAGCGACCGTCAGCCAATTGCTCTGCCCAGCCGACGTCTTCAGCAAGCAGTAGACGATGACCACGACCGCGACAACGCTCAGCGCGGCGAACAGCCACGTCAGACCCTGACCGATTCCCCACAAGGCTCCTTCGTTGAAGCTCGTGAAGAGCCGGAACGTCGAGAGCTGTCCGAGCCAGCGATAGATGCGTCCTTGCCCGCCGGGGTAGCCCAGCCAGTCGAAGACCACCGCTTTGGAATACAGATCCAAAGCCAAACAGCCCGTCGTCAGCGGGATGATCAGACACAGCCGCCGAAAAATGCAGGGCATCGGGGCAGTGGAAGCAGTTTGAGATTGCGGCTCGTCCATGAAATCCTCCAAGCCGGGAAACTATGGCTCCCGCCACGATTAACGCTAGAGGAAGTCGTCCCGCGTGAGACGTAGGACGGACAATCCTGTCCGTCGCCTGGTCTCGGGCACGGACAGGATTGTCCGTGCTACGTTGTGCTTGCGGTTCCGCTGCGATGGACTACCGTCGCCACTTGCGGGTTCGTTGCTGCTCGGCGCAATGGACGCAGGTGCGGACGTAGGGGATCGCTTTGAGCCGTTCTTTAATGATGGCCGCCTTCGCGGGCGGCTTCCCTTCCGCGAGGCAATTTTCGCAGAGGCCGTAGGTTCCGGCGTCGATCTTTTTCAGGGCGAGCGAGATCTCATCCAGAATCTCCTGCTCGTTCTCGACGAACCGGAGCGAAAAATCTTGCTCGTAGTTGTCGGTCCCCAGTTCGGCAATGTGGGTCGGGCTCTTCGAGTCGCCGTCCCCGTCGGATCGGCGCAAGGCACCGTCGGCCAATTGCTGGACGTCTCCGCGGAGACGTGTCTGGAGGACCAACAAAAGTGACTTAAACTCGCCCAGCTCAGTCTTTTTCAGCATTTGAGGAGACCCATTACGGCTGACCACGCGGGATGTCCGGAAACCGTCACCCCGCCTCGCGAGGCTGCCGTCCGAGCACCTTCCTCCCTGAGCAGTATCAGGCCGAAACCCGATCCGGCCATGTCCCTCGGCCGGTAAAAAGCGGCGGATTATCACTGGTTTTTCGCCGTTATCAAGCTGATAGCTGATGTCGTGCGAAAAAGTGAGCCAGTTTCCGCCAGGAAGCGAGCGATTCTCCGGATCACTCCGAAGCTGCAACCCACAATGCGGCAAGCGGCTTACGCCGCTCGGCGAGCCGTTGCAGCCGGCATCTGCTCGGAGATCATCTGTTGAGTGGCCAAGACTCCCAGAATCCGTTCGGCGACGGTCAGAGCTTCCAGAGCTACCGAGCCGGTCACGGTCGGAGTTGAGCCGGTTCGCACACACTCGACGAACTCCGCAATCTCCGCGGTCAGAGCGTCTTGCGGGGCGGGAATCTCCTGATGGACTTCGATCAGCGAGCCGAAAACTTCCTGCTTGAGCCTCTCGATGTCCGCCCCCGGCTGCCGAGCTTGCTCGACCGGAGACAGGCCGTGACGCAATTGGACGGATGGCGAGTAAGTCGTCAATTCCCGCGAGCCATAATCCACGTTCAAACATTGCGTCGCTGTCCAAACCGTGGTGGCACGACGAGTCGTGGGGTGAATCCGGCTGGCCGACAGATCGGCCAGGCAGCCGTTCTCGAAGATCAGCCGAACTTGCACGGCATCTTCGTGCTCGCCCATCAAACGGATTCCGAACGCTTCGACTCGGCTGACCGGCGAATGGACCAGCGACAGAATCAAATCCAGGTCGTGGATCAGCATGTCGTGTACGACGCCGATGTCGGTCGACCGAAAGCTGAACGGACTCAGCCGCTCGGACCGGATGTAGCGCGGTGCGTCACACTTCTCGCGCAGTGCTTGGAACGCGGGATTGAACCGCTCGACATGGCCGACTTGCAGGGTCGCCCCCGTCCTGTCGGCGAGCTGCACGAGTTGCCTGGCTTCGGCCAGGTCGGCGGCCAGCGGTTTCTCAACCAGAGAATGAATGCCATTTTCGAGGAAGTCGGTCGCGACACGGAAATGGAAACCGGTCGGCACTGCGATGGTCACGGCATCCACGTCGTCAATGAGCACGCGATGATCCGCGACCCATTTCGTGTTCGCGGCCAGGGCGACCTTCTCGCCCTGAGCTTGGCTCGGGTCCGCAACGGCGATCAATTCGACACCGGGAAGCTGGGACACGATCCGCGCGTGATGCCGACCAAGTGCGCCGACTCCGATGACGGCCATTCGTAATTGACTCATGCTTGCCACCCCAAGAATTTCATCAAGGCTGCGCCTCAAGCCCGTAGCCGATGTCGTGAGACGTCGGTGAATTGGTCAAGAACATCCGAAGTCTCACGACTTCGGCGACAGATTTATGCCGCTTTGCGTTGTTCACGCGTGTTGATCGACGGTGCGTTGCGGAAGACTTCGCGGCCGCGCCCCAACTTGCCGGCATTGGTCAGGTCGATGAAGTTCAGCAGCGTGTGCAGCTCGATCGAATGAATGTCTTCATTCTGTTGCGAGAAGAACTCACGCACTTCGGAAACGGTCTTGTGTTCGCGGAACAGCAGCTTGTAAGCGTGCCGGATGATCCCGATCGACGACTCGGACACACCGGCGCGCTTCATGCCGACGTTGTTCACGGTCTTGACCTCAAACTTGTCGCTGCCGGCGGCCATCATAAACGGGGGCACGTCCACCGTGCAGCGGCAGCCGCCGCTGATGAACGCCATCGTCCCCACGGACGCGAAGTGATGCACCACCGTGTTGCCGGAAATGATGGCTCGGTCGTGAACATGGACGTGACCACCCAGCAGCACGCCGTTGACCAGCATCACGTTGTTGCCCAGACAACAATTGTGTGCGACATGTGCGTTTGACATCAGCATGTTGTTGTGGCCGATGCGCGTGCCGTGGTCTTCCTTCTCGGCTCCGCGATTGACCGTCACCCCTTCGCGGAAGACGTTGTCGTCGCCGATCTCCAGCCAGGTCGCGGATTCTTGATAGCTGTAATCCTGCGGCTCGCCCCCGATGACGCAATTCGTGAAGAAGCGGTTCCGTTCGCCGATCGTCGTATGCCCGATGACCGTGACGTTGTTGGCCAGGCAGCAGCCGTTGCCGATCTTCACATGCGGACCGATGACACAGAACGGACCGATCTCGATGTCGTCACCGAGTTCGGCATGAGGGTCCACGCAAGCAAGCGGGTGAATCGTGTTGGCCATGTGACATCCTTGTCGTCGTAGCCTGACTCTCCGAGTCGGGCATTGTTTTCTAAAATGCCCGACTCGGAGAGTCAGGCTACGGGCTTCTCGGACAGACTCTTAGACGGCTTCTGAACAAGTTGAGCTTTGATGGGTCAGTAGAATGTGGCGGACGAGGTCGTGATTGTGCCGGTGCCCGGAACGATACGCATTGAAATAACCGCGCAGGTCCGAGCCGATCAGAGCGAAGTCTCCCAGACAATCCAAAATTTTGTGCCGCACGGGTTCATCAGGAGTTCGCAGTTCGTTGTCGATGACATTGCCGCTCGCGTCGAACACGAGCAAATCTTGGGACGTCATCCGCAGTCCGTACCCGGCAGCCCGCAGCGCGGCGACTTCGGATTCCAAGACGAACGTGCGTGCGAAGGCGATGTCGCGGACGAATGTTTCAGGAGTGATCTCCGCCGTCAGATTCTGCGGCGGAATTGGCGAGCGGTCGCCGTAGTCCAGTTGATAAGTGATTGCGAGACCGCAGTGATTCATCGGTCGAGCAGAGACCTCGACGTCGGATTCGCCGGCGCTCACTTGGACCGGCATCCGTAACGAGATGACTTCGCGCAGAACGTCTTGTTCGACGCAGCCGGCTTCGATCAGCAATCGGCAGATCTCCAAGCACGAACCGTCAAAGCCAGGGACTTCCGGGCCATTCAATTCGATCAGACAGTTGTCGATTTGCAGTCCGGCGAGGGCCGCCATGACGTGCTCAATCATTTCAACCTGCACGCCATCGCGAGCGATCGTCGTGCGCCGTTGACTGGAAGCGACATTCTCGATTCGAGCGGGAATCGGCGACGATCCCGCCACGTCGATTCGCTGAAACGCGACCCCGTGATCCGCCGGAGCCGGAAGAAAACGCAGTCGGACGTCGGACCCTGTGAAGAGACCGACGCCCTGCGTTTCGACCGATTGCCGAAGAGTACGTTGCGAGCGGAGCAGCATGTCGCGGACTTTCGCGAGGATCAGTTATCTTTTTTCTGATTGGCGATGCGTGGCGTGCCAGCCGCCGGGCCACCGGTCTGCTTCAGCGAGCGATCGTACGTCGAGTTCAGGTACTTGATGACGCCATCGGTCAAGTCGTCTTCCGGGCGGTGGTAGACGATGACGCGGTTCATCACCAACTGCATCTTGTTCATGTCGTCGCCGTCGAACGTGTCCGAGTTAAACCGCATGACCATCGTGTAGCCAAACCTGTCCGCGAACCGGCCGACGACTTCCATCGCTTCCAGATAGACGGTCTTGAGCAGTTCGGCCTCTTTGCGGATCAGATCGCGCTGGGAGTTCTTGCGGAACGATTCGAATTCGCCCGCCATTTGCGTCTGTTTCTTTTCGAGCTGGATGAATTCCTGGCTGCCCGTTTTGAACTGCTTCATCTCTTCGATGATCTTCTGGATTTGGGCAGACTGTTTCTTGGCGCTCTCTTCGCTGACGGAGAACTCCGCCTTCCAGTCCTCTTTGAGCGCCTCGATCTTCTTGTATTCCTTGAAGACGCGGCCCATGTCGATGAGGGCAATCTTGTGCGGCGGATCGGCGGCGGGAGCGGCAGCCGCAGCAGCAGAGGTCGCCTTCTTAGTTCCGCCCGTCGCCGGGGTCTGCCCGTAGGCGTTGACGAACACGCTGGCCAAGCAGGCCAACACAGCAGATGAAATCAGAAGTTTTCTCACGGCAAATGCACTCCTTTGCGGGCCGAGACGAATGATCGGGGTTGGTGATCCGAGATACGCGGAAGCGGATTCGGTCACAGCTCTCGGTTGCGGATCGCGTTAAGCCAACGCGATCCTGGCCAAGGGCGGCGTATTCTGCACACCTCCGGAATTGCGTCAATACGAGTCTGCGCGTCTACAAGCGGACGAACACGCCGCCTTCTTCGATCTTGACCTCAAACGATGTCTGACAGATGCGCGGATTCAAACAATGAGTTCCGTCGGCGATTTGAAACTGCCAGCCGTGCCACGGACAGGTGACGATTCCATCCTTGAACTTTCCTTTGGCGAGCGGGCCGCCTTGATGCGCACAAATTCCGTCGATCGCGTGAAACTCACCGTCGTCATTGAACAGCGCGACGATCCGACCGCCGACCGTGAATTCTTGGCCGCTCCCCGGCGGCACATCGTCCACTCCCGTGAGTACATACCATTTGGCGGCTTGGTCGGACATCAGATGATCCTCTGAGTTATCGGAAGCGAATCGCTGCGGCTATTCTTCGCCGCGTGCCAATCAAATGACACAAACCCCACTGAGCTTGCCTCGGTGGACTTCGGGCCTCTGCACTACGCGAAGAATCAAGCGAGTTCACTCGTAGTAGTGCAAAAGCCCGATTCCACCGAGACAAGCTCGGTGGGGGTTGTGTTGTCATCGCCTGTGAGCAGTATTGCGTGGCAGTGTCCTTCCTGCACTTAATGGTCTCAACCCTCATGCAAGTCCTTGGTCTCGATATTGGCGGAGCGAACATCAAAGCGGCGACCGACACCGCCGAGGCGATCTCGGTCCCGTTGGAAATCTGGCGTTCGCCCGATCGGCTAGTCGATACGTTGGTGCCGATCATGGATCGCTTCTCAGCCGCCGAGATCTTAGCGGTTACGATGACCGCCGAGCTGGCCGACTGCTTCGCCACCAAAGCCGATGGCATCGACCGCGTGCTGAGAACCGTGGAAGTCGTCGCTGGGAAGCGGCCGATTCGCGTGTGGCAAACGTCGGGTGAGTTTGCTTCAACACAAGATGCGCGAGACGAATCGCGACTGGCGGCCGCGGCCAACTGGCACGCGCTCGCGACGTTCGTGGGCCGGCTGACTCCGCGCGGTTCGGCCATGCTGATCGACATCGGCTCGACGACCACCGACCTGATTCCGTTGTTTGACGGGCTGCCAAATCCGACGGGGCGCACCGACATCGAACGATTGCAATCCGGCGAGCTGGTTTATTGCGGAGTCCGCCGCACTCCGCTGTGTGCGCTGACAGAATGTGTGCCGCTGGGCGATGCGAGTTGCGCGGTCGCGGCCGAACTGTTCGCGACGATCTTTGACGTTTATCTGTCGTTGGGCGACATCCCCGAGAACTCTGCCGACTGTCTGACGGCAAATGGCCGACCGGCCACGATCGCCGCCGCGCATGATCGGCTCGCGCGGTCGATCGGCGGAGACGTTTCGGAAATCTCGCTCGCCGAGACACACCGCATCGCGGAACACATTGCCGAGAAGCAACTCCGCCGGTTGTGCGACGCCGCGGAAGTCATCGCTGCGCGGATGCCCGGCCCGTGCGACAACGTGCTCATCTCCGGCAGCGGAGCCTTTCTGGCTCGGCGTGTCGCAGCCCACACGCCGCGACTACAAAACGCGACGATCACCGCGCTCCCGGAATTGTTCGGCCCAAGCGTCTCCGATGCGGCGTGTGCGTTCGCCGTCGCGAAGCTCGCGGCGGAACGCGAGCTGAAGTTCTTCGGCGCGTCACGCTGAGCGAATGGGATGCCTGCGGAAACGCAGGGTGAAAGACTCACGCTTGCGCGACGCGTGAGCGAGGGGATTTCGCTGCCGTTCCTCGCTTGCGCGTCGGGTTGGTGTTGCTAAACACCGCTCGCAATAACGCGGATGCTTGTCGCGTAATCCCAGGTTGAGAGCTTTCGCGCGGTCCCGCGACGTTCAGCACGCGAATCGAATTCGCGGTCAGCCAATCGTGGACCTGTTGCTCAATCGCGTGGTGCAGATCGACCACCAGGCAGGGACGTTGATAACGCTCGACGAACGTCTTGGTCAGCGCGGATCCGCCGCGCAATGGTCCGCGAGTGAGTATCAATGTGCCGTCCGAATCCTTGACGTTCAGGGCTGTCCGTTCGGCGTAGTTGGTGGTCGGCGATTCTTGCAGCGGGTACTTCGCGGGGATCGCGCCGTCTTCCGCGCGGCGCCCTTTCGGACACCAACCGCCGCAGGGGATGCTCAACTCCAAAGCCACATCCAAGGCCGCGCGATCCACGCCTGTCTGTCCGCCAGAGACGACCTTCTCCAGTCGCCATGCTGTGCCCGTCCCTGCTGCCATCCCTGCGCTCCGAAAAAGGGGTCGGGAGTCTTTTTCATGCCGCACTGATGTGAGTGAAACCATCCGACCCCGTGGCGCCCACGGCTACTCGGCCTCTCGGCCGAACGCCAGCCGCAACTGGGGGTCTTTCTGAGCCTGCCATTCCTTGAACAACATGCTGGGCTGGATGTCGCTGTTGTTTTGGTATTTGTCGCTGTGGTACTCGGTGATGTCACCCACGATCTGGTGATAGAAGATCTGACAGATCGGCACGCCCGGATAAATTCGGACGGGCTGAATCGCGTACATCTCCAGCGTCCAATAGCCGCAGAAGCCGACGTCGCCGAAGCCGGCGGTCACATGCACGAACAAGCCCAGTCGGCCGACCGAACTGCGGCCTTCCAGCATCGGCACCAGATTGTGCGTCTCGGTCCGCTCCATCGTGCGTGCCAGGTAAAGCTGATTCGGATTCAGGACGAAGCCATCTTCGGGCATCGTGTAGCGACGAAAGCGATTTGGCCGCCGCATGTCGAGCACGATCTCTTCGTAGACCAAGAGCTCGTTGTGCAGGCGCAGGTTGTAGCTGTTCGCGTTGAGCAACCGTTCGTCGAACGGCTCAATCACGATATTGTCGCCAAGCTGGGCTTTGATCTCGTTGCCGGAGAGGATCATCGGAAGGCCCGGGGGCTGAGAAGGACGTGATCGCTGACAACGGCGGGAAGGTAGAGGGTCGCGCGGTGGGAGGCAAACGAGCGGTTGGGGGGGAATTGAAAATTGAAAATTGAAAATTTGAAATTGCAAATTGGGGACGGCAGGACGGCTTTCACCATCGTGATTTCACCGGCCATTGCCTTCCATTTTTCAATTTCAAATTTTCAATTTTCAATCAGGTCTTACTGTTCCCAATCGGTCCAAGCGCCTTGATCTCCTTGATCTCCACGTTGCGGCCGCCGACGCTGTACCGCAATTCGACTTCCTGTTGAAGCTGACCCAGATCGACTCCGTCGGTCAGAAACACGCACTCTTTGCGAGTGCTGTGGTTCGGGCTATCCGATCCAGCCAGGAAACTGACCAACCACGCGTGAACTTCGGCCCCTTTGCCCTTCATGATTTCAGTCCTTCCAACAACGAGGTTTGTTGACCTTCATGCTCCCAGCGACTGCGGCCGCGCGAGCTGTGACAAGTTTGGCACCACCAACACTTCCGAGTCTGATTGAAACGTTCCCAAGATCGCAGCCGAGTCGAGCCCTGTCGGCGTCGGACAGGGCTGATGCGGCAAGGGCAGGCGTCTGGCCCTCATCGCCTGCGACGTCAACAACGCGATGAACTCATGGCCTTGGCGGACGATCATCATTCGCGAGGTCGTCGCCGCGTCGATCACGCCCAAGCTCCGGCTCAACTGAAGAACCGGCAACGGCTGTTCGCGCCACATGACAAACCCGGCGACGTGAGACGGAGCCAGCGGAACAGGAATGATCGGCAGCGGTTCCAGAATCTCCACGACCTGTGCGACGCTCAAGCCGCACAACAATTCGTGTCCATCGACGCGCGTGTTCGCCAGCGGGAAGAGCACGATCCGCTCCGAGGGAGTCCCACCACTCTTGGCGAGCGGGGCGGCGTCAGCCCCCCGGTTCATGGAATGCTCAGCACCAATCGAAGTCACCGGGGGGCTGACGCCGCCCCGCTCGCCAGAGCACGTTGGTGTCAGCGGCACCGCGTGGCGATGCAATCGTTCTGGCGACAGCACCAAGTTCATTGAGTCGGTCTGTCCTGACTGACGGAACAGCATCACCGATTGGAAGAGTTGCCGTGCGGGATCATTCAGCAGTTCTGGACATGCCCGGACATGCTCGGCGGGAATCGACAGCACGTGCGAAACCGAGTCCACCAAAAATCCTTGCGGGCCGAGGCTCGTCTTCACGACCACGGCCTGCTGACGCGATTCCATCTCGGACGAAACGCGATTCAAGCAATCGCCCAGACGGAAGGCCGGTATGTCCTGTTCGCCCGGCGCAGAAATCCAACCGACCGGATCACCCGGAGAGGACTTGGCTGACCACAGCAGCGACGACGCAGGGCACACGCTGGCCACCGACGACATCTCGAAGCCATACGCTTCGTCGCCCAGACGGCAGCGGAGAAGTCCGATTGATTGAGACATGGGAATTCAGACAGAAATGGGATTGGAGAAATCCGTACCGCGACCGTCAGCGAGCGGTCCGCGCGGGCCGCTCCCTAACGGTCGCGGTACGGCTAATGTCCGAGAGTATTCGCCGCTCAACGCTTGGCGAGTGCCCTGTTCGCTCAGCGCGGCGACTTCACCGGTGACGAAAAACCACACGGCGGCAAATCTGTTTCGAGCTGGTTTCATGTCAGCGTCATCTCTCGTTGAACCGCCAGCAGGCGGCGGAGCAGCGACAGCAGTTCGTCGTCCTGGTACGGCTTGATGACGTAGTCGGTCGCTCCCAGTCGCGATGCTTTCTGGCGGTGTTTGTCGCCGGCTCGCGACGTGACCATGACGATCGGTGTCTGGCGATGTTCGGTCTGCGAACGGAGCGACTTCAGCAGTTCGTAGCCATCCATGCGTGGCATCTCGATGTCGAGCAAGAACAGGTCTGGCTGTCGTTCGGCCTGTTGCAGTTTCTCCAGTGCATCGATCCCATCCTTGGCTTCGAGCACTTGCCAGCCGGAGTTCTTCAGCAAGTTTGTCATCACGCGGCGCACGCTGACCGAGTCATCCACGACCATCAGCAGCGGCGTTTCGTCACGATGAATGAGCCGATGCGGCGCGGGGACGATCGAATGCGGCCGAGTCGCCGAGCCGGCACGTTCGACCAGATCCGCCGCATCGAGAATTGGCACCACCGAGCCGTCTCCCATCAGTGTTGCACCGATCAAACCTTTGACCTTACGCAGATGCGAGCCGAGCGTTTTCACGACGATGTCACGGCCTGCCAGGATTTTTTCCACGGCGACCGCGACCTTTTGATCTCCCGCCGCGAGCACCAACACCGGCAGTGTGGACGAGGTCTTGTCGGCCGGCGCTCGCAGCCGCAATTGCTCGGACAGATACACCAGCGGCAGGGATTCTTCGCCCAAGCGGATCACCGGCGACGGTCCCAGCTTTTCGATTTGTTTCCGCTCCAGCCGCAGGATTTGCACGACCGACTGCATCGGCAGCGCGAACGTTTCGTGTGAGGCACGGACCAGCAACGCGCGTGTGACAGCCAGCGTCATGGGCAGACGGATCGTGAACGTGGTCCCCTGCCCGGCGTGCGACTCGACGCTGACGGTCCCTTTCAGCTTCTGCACTTTGTCCCCCACGATGTCCATGCCGACGCCGCGTCCGGAGACCTCGCTCACTGTCCGAGCCGTGCTGAATCCCGGCAAGAAGATGAACGCTGCCAACTCGCCTTCGTTGAGGTTCGCGAGATCACTGGCCGCTGCGAGTCCATGTCGCGCGGCGGTCTCGCGGATCGCATCGAAGTTCAATCCGGCTCCGTCGTCGCTGACTTTGAGAATGACCTGCGTTCCCTGAGAGAACGCCTGCACGCGAATCGTGGCCCGCTCCGGCTTGTTCGCCGCGCGTCGCACGTCGGCCGTTTCCAGTCCGTGATCGACGGCGTTTCGCAGGAGGTGCATCAGCGGGTCGGCCAACTCTTCCAGCACCTGCTTGTCGAGTTCCGTGTCGGCTCCCTGAATGAGCAACTCCACGTCCTTGTGTTGTTGTCCGGCGACGACGCGGACCGTGCGATGTAGTTTCGCGGCGAGCGTCGACAGCGGCACCATCCGAATCCGCATCAGCCGGTCCTGCGTGTCGCGCGACAACCGCCCTTGCCGATTCAGCAACTGATCGAAGTCCCCCATCAGACTCCGCAGTTCATTGCCGACGGTTCCCAAGTCGGTCGTCGATTCGGCCAATGCCCGCGACAGCAAATGGAACTCGGAGTAACGGTCGAGTTCGAGCGCATCGAATTCGTCCCCCGCCGAGTTGCCGAATCGTCGCCCGCCCGGCATGAGCGACGCGCCATCGCCCCACAACGCGCGGCGGCCTCCCAATGCCCCGACGCCGTACTTCGCATCGAGATCGTGCGCGACCCCCTTCATCCGCTTGACCGCGCGCTGCATCTCTTCGACACACCGCGCGAAGTCCGCCATTCGTTGCTCGAACGCCGAGCGATTGATGATCAGCTCACCGACTTCACGCATCAGCGAATCGAGCCGTGCCAGCGGCACGCGCAGCGATTCGCCTTGCCGCTTGTGCTCGTTGTTTTCGGCCAGCGATTCGGCCAATTGTGGCGGCGGGATCGAGACCGGCTCCGACAACCGATTCCACGCGGCCAGCATCGGCAGGAAGTCATTCACGACCAGTTCGCTGGGAAGGGGTCGGGAGTCTTTTTCAGGTCGGCCCACAACCGAATCCGCATCCGCAACAACTGTTTGGCCGACCTGAAAAAGACTCCCGACCCC
>CAMDPX010000019.1 GCA_945905295.1 Planctomyces sp. SH-PL62
TCGATCGAATGAACTTCGGCCATGCTGAGCTGATTCGCCATCACAGACTCCTTGAGCAAAAGGTTGCTCAAGTCTGAATGACGAATTCCTTCTCATCTGGCCGGTTTTGACCCGCCCATCAGTGGCCGGGATAACGCGCCCAATGACAATGGTGGCCATCACGGCGACCGCCACGACCGCCAGCGTCGTCATCACCGGCGATGCCGCAGCAAACGATCTCGCGGTCGATGCCACCGCGGGGCAGATCGTCATTACCGGTGCCAATTCCACGAGTCTCTCCGTGAGGCTCAACGGAGGTGCCGCCCAGAGCCTCGCCGCCGGCACCCCATTCACACAAACCATCCCAGGCACAATCACCACGATCGACGTCACAGCAAACCTCAATGATGGTGACGACTCGCTCACTGTTTCCTCCAATGCAATTACCAAGCTCAGGACGTTGACCGTCGATCTGGGTACAGGCTCAGATCATGTGGACGTCACGAGCACGAATACGACCGTCACGGGAGCCGTCAAGATCACGACTGGTCCCGCCACGGTCGCCGCCACCGCCGTTGACAACGACAGAGTCGAACTGAATTTCAATGGGACGATCAACATCGGCGGCGATCTCGGAATTTTTACCGGAACCGACGACGATGAGGTTGTTCTCAACACGTCGACGGGAACGACGCTGACCGCCGCAACCTTAACAACCGATCTGGGCGAGGGGGCAGACGTGTTGAGTGTCATTGAGGTGGCGGGGTCCACCATGACCATCAACGGAGCGGCGAAGTTTACCACCGGCCCCGCCGCGACTGCGGTGGCTGATAACGACGAAGTGGCGTTTGCAGTTCTCGGCACCATGATCGTCAGAGGCGACCTGAGCTTCACCACCGGCGATGAATCCGATGAGGTGAACATCGAAGTGGGTGGCAGCGGCAGCTTGACGATTGGCACGGCGACGTTGGCGAGCAAGTTGATGGTCGATCTGGGAATGGGCAGCGACACCATGAATCTGAATTGCCAAATCGGTTCGATGTTCAAAGTCTTTGGAGACGCCAGCGTCATCGGCGGAGAGGGCAATGACTTCATTGACGTTCTGCACCCCTCCACCACTCTGGACTTTGCGAAGAATTTGACGATCGACGCGGGAAATGGAGCGAATCACATTTTGTTCGGACGCCGGCAAGTTGACACGGACGAAATGGGGCCGATCTTCGGCGGAGCCGCAGGAACCTTGCATGTTGGCTCCAACTTGACACTCAATAGCGGCAGCGGACGGGATGAGATTCGTCTATCCGACAGATTATTGATTGACGGAAGTTTGCTGATTACGTCCGGTGGTGCGATCGATGAAGCCGACCAAATCTCTATCGAAACGGGGAATGGTATCGTGCCCGAAGTAGATCCCCCAACAGTTGCGAACATCATTAAGACAGGCGTGATCATCAACACCGGAGATGGCGACGACGCGGTCACGCTACGCGTGATCCAGGGCACCTCCCTGGCGATCTTGACCTCCACGACGACCGCTGCTGGTGCCACGACCTTTACGGCCGGCGATCTGAAGATCACGACTGCGGCCGGCAACGATCATGTGAACGTGAATCTGAGCGGATCGTTGGACATCGGCAAAGATTTGACGGTGAACACGGGCGTCGATTCCGACGAAGTCTTCATCTCGTTCGGCTCGATGAACACGGTCACGGTGCAAGGTGACGCGATGTTCGACACGGGGGCCGGGATGCTTGAAGGTGATGATGAACTGATTGTTTTTGGAGCGTTTAATGGCGTCGACTTTGATCCCAGTCATCTCCTTTTTAATAAAAAATTGACCATTACGACTGGTGCCGACGATGACCTCGTGAACTTTATCGGGACCGTATGTACGGTGAAGGACGCGACGTCCGTGGAGATGGGAGACGGCAAAGATATCTTCAGAGTCGAGGACTCATCTGAACGAACGCTGGATCTCCAAAAGAATGTGACGATTAACACCGGCGCGGGAGACGATGTCGTCGATCTCTCTGGCGGTTCCTCCTTCACCCTGGATATCGGTGGAGATTTGACGATCAACACGGGAACCGAGGATGACCAGGTCGACATCACCGGCAAGCTGTTGATCGACGGCGTCGTCAGCATCACCACTGGAGCAGGTGAAGACTCTGTGTCGTTAACAACGGGCACGGGTGGGGAGAGTTCCGGCACGCCCGTGGAAAACCTCTTCAAGAAAGATTTGAAGATCGATACGGGACTGGCAGGAATCGACAACGACTCTGTGTTTGTGGAAGTGGTGTCCGGAACGTCGTTGACGCTCGGCTCGACCTTAACGGTGCCGACGGCCATCGCTCTATCAATCATCACGGGACTGGGGAGCGATATCGTCGAAATCCACCATAGCGGGACGACTCTCAAAGCTCTCAAGAGCATCTCGATCGACACTGGGGCGGGGGCTGGTTCGGACCAAGTCTTGTTCAATTTCGAGTCTAACGGCATTGACGATGACGCGAATGCTGCGACAGGCGGTCTGTTGGAACTCGGAGCCGATCTGAAGATCCTGACCGGCGGTAGCGACGATCAAGTTCTCATCTCAGATTCTTTGAAGGTGACTGGCGAAGTGAACATCGACACGGGAAGTGCAGACGACATTGTCAGATTTTTGCTGGGGACCATATTGCCTGAAGGGGCCACCGGCACTCCGATCAGCACGGTCACCAAAGCATTCAAGGTCGCCACTGGAGTTGGAGCCGATCACCTCAGCCTGGAGATCGCTGGTTCGCTGGAAGTCACCGGCGATCTGAACTTATCGACGGGAGCAAATTCCGACTTCATCGACGTGACTATTAGAGAAGGTGCCGGCGGCACTCTGCTTGTGCATGGCACCGCCACGATTGACACTGGTTCGACAGAGACGGAAGGCTTTGACCACTTGCAAATCAATGGGGGAGGGTCGGCAGGCATCACCATCGACAAGACTTTGACGATCACGACCGGCACTGACCATGACGATGTCGTCTTTTTGAATGTTCCTCTGACGGTAAAAGGTGATGTGTCAATCTCCACGGGCGAAGGTGAGGATTTTCTGTTATTTCAGAATGGAGGACTGCGGCTCAATCTTCAAAAGAATGTCACCATCGACACGGGATCCGGCAGCGACTCTCTCGTAATTTCAGGTGATTCGGGAACCCTCGATGTTGGGGGAGATTTTAAGATCAATTCCGGAGCCAATAGCGACTTCATCTCGATTGTCGAAGAACTGCTGATCGATGGAGCCTTTAGCGTTCTGACGGGTGATGGACGAGACACCTTCCTCTTGACGACCGGACAACATTTGGATGCGGAATCGCCATCCGTGAATCTCGTGATGAAAGAACTCACGATCGATACCGGAGCGGATAATGATGTCGTCTCCATTATCGTTTCGGCATCTGCGCCGCTGACGGTCAATGGGGCCGCGTTGAGCACGAGCGCAACCGGAGTGTCGATCACAACCGGCTCAGGAAGCGACCGGGTGCAGATCGAAAACACAGAGGGAGCAGTCTTTAAGACCCTCAAGGATTTCAAGGTCGACACCGGCGTTGGAAACGACTTCGTGGCGTTCAATCACGACGAAAGTACAGGACTGCTATTAACGCCCGGATTGTTGGACGTCGGCCTCAACTTCACGGTCTTGACCGGAAACGGCGACGACCGCACGCGGATCTTGGAGACTCTCAAAGTGGTTGGAGACGTCAACCTCGACACGGGCAACGGAAACGATGAAGTTCGGTTGCTCGCCGGGACCGCCTTGGGATCTGTCGAAGGCGTGCCGGACAACACGATCGGCAAGGATCTCAAGATCAACACAGGAGCCGGCGGCGACGACATCACGCTCGACATTCAAGGCTCGCTCCGAGTGACAGGCACCGCCACTGGAACCGGTGCGGCGTCGGTCAACGGTGGCGTCGTCATCACGTCCGGAGCTGGAGCCGATCGCGTGAATCTCACGGCCAATGCCGATTTGACGATCCTGAAGGATCTCAAAATCGACGCGGGCTTGAATGCGGACGATGTTCATGTCGTCGCGGTTCTCGGATCGATCCTGATCCAAGGGAATGAAACCATCACACTGGGCGATGCAACCGCGTCCGCGGCCGCCCTCGGCGAAGGCTGCTTTATTCAAGGCACACAAGCCGTACTCGATTCGATTGCTGGTGGCGACCCCGTTCCGCCCGAAGTCACGTTCACCGTCCAAGGCAACCTGACCATTTCCGGTGGTAACGATGATGATGTGATCGGGGTCGTCGATGTAATGATCGGCAAGTCAACTCCTGCTCCAACCGAAGCCAACCCTGATGCGGTGGTCATCACCGGCGGCAATGTGACTGTCAACGCGGGGGGCGGCAATGACGCCGTGGGCGGGTCCGTTTTGACGATCTTCGGAATCCTGACGGTGAACGGTGGAGCCGGAGACGACACCATCGCCGGAGAACGACTGAGCGTCACCGGCAATACGGTGATCGATGCGGGAGCCGGCAAAGATCGAGTTGCCATTGGTGGAGAAGACTCGGGTGACACAACCTTTAATGGCAATGTCACCGTCACACTGGGCACTGGCAACGATCAAGTCGATGTCGGGGCTGGTGTGTCTCAGACTGACGGAAAGACAACCACGATCAATGGCGGTGTCGGAAGTGACGAACTCGACAACGCCTCTGATCTTACCGCAACGCTGCTCAGTATCACCGACCGCGAGGATGTCGACGTTGACGCGGAGGCAATCCGTAACGCGATCATCCAACTGTTCCAAAACTGCCTGAACGAGTTTGGATCCGCCATGACTCCAATTCCCTGAGTTGATCATTGCTCGTGAGTCCTTGATCATTCGCGCATGTCCAATACGCTGCGCGAAACCGATCAGGCTCACGTCTGGCACCCGTTCTCCCAAATGCGGGAGTTCGTCTCCGACGACACTCCCATCATTTCGTCTGCCGCAGGCTTCGAATTGATTGCCACCGACGGACGCCGTTATCTCGACGGCGTTTCGTCGCTGTGGTGCAACGTGCATGGGCACCGCGTGCCGGAGATCGACCGCGCGATTCGTGAGCAACTCGATCAAGTCGCTCACAGCACGCTGCTGGGCCTGTCGAACGTGCCGTCGATCCAACTCGCCGCCGAGCTGGTGCGCCGCGCGCCGCGTGGTCTGACGAAAGTCTTCTATTCCGATGACGGTGCGACGGCGGTCGAGGTCGCGCTCAAGTTGGCGTATCAGTTCCATCGTCAGAAGCCGAGGCCGGAGCCGCGCGATCTGTTTGTCGGCATCGCGAGCGCCTATCACGGCGACACGGTTGGGACCGTGAGCCTCGGCAACATCGACGCCTTTCATCGCAGCTACGAACGACTGCTGTTCCCGACACTGCGAGTCCCCTGCCCTACCGTCGCGACGATGACCGAGTCGCTGAATGAACTCGAACGCACACTGCGCGAGAACGCGGACCGCATCGCCGCGCTTGTGATTGAACCGCTCGTGCAAGCCGCCGCCGGGATCTTGGTGCATCCGCCCGGTTATTTGCGGCGCGTGCGCGAACTCACGCGGCAGCACGGCATCTTGCTGATCGCCGATGAAGTCGCCGTCGGCTTCGGCCGCACCGGGACGCTCTTCGCTTGCGAGCAAGAGGAGGTCGTCCCCGATTTCCTCTGCCTCTCGAAAGGGATCACCGGCGGCTATCTGCCGCTCGCAGCGACGCTGACGACTGACGAAATCTACGACGCGTTCCTCGGCGAGCCAGCTTCAGGCCGGACCTTCTTTCACGGGCATACTTACACCGGCAATCCGCTCGGCTGTGCGGCGGCGCTGGCGTCGTTGGAATTGTTTGAGACCAACCGCGTACACGACAACGTCGCGGAATGTTCGCGGCTGTTGGCTCGGCGATTGGACGAGATTCGCGATTGGCCGCACGTCGGCGAGATTCGGCAGAAGGGGATTCTGGTCGGCATCGAACTGCTCGCCGACAAGGACAGTCGCCAGCCGTTCGCCCCGGAGCAACGGATCGGACATCAAGTCACGCTGGCCGCGCGGCGTCGTGGACTGTTCACCCGGTCGCTCGGCGAGGTGCTGACGATCGTCCCCGCGCCCGCAATGCCTCCTGAATTGGCCAGTCGCGTGTGCGACTTGTTGTTTGAGTCGATTCACGAAGTGGGCGCGAATCAAAAGTGAGATAGTCCGCGCACGGAGGGGAAGACACTGCCCCTCCGAGCTTGTCTCGGTGGTTTCGGGCTTGTGCACTACGTACGTGTCTCGTTCGTAGTGCAAAGGCCAGCTTCCACCGAGGCAAGCTCGGTGGGGGTTGTGTCGATGGGTCACGAACGATCCAGCCAAGTGAAGTCCGGCGCGTCGGTGGTCTCCGACGGAAGAGCGTCGCGTCGGCGCGAACGTCTTCGGTAGATCATCTCAACGGTCACCCCGACGACAAGAAACGTCAGCAGAATTCCGATAGCCAAGTACGTCAGCGAGCCGCTGTATCCGGCAGGCCGCGGTGCGGGCGACTTGGGCTGAGACAACACGGTCAATGTTTTCGCCAACAACAGCGGAGCGGTGTGAAAGTCGTTCGCGGTCGCGTAGCTGTACCGCTTGAAGAAGTAGCCCGTGGCGCGGACGCGGAATGGCGGTTTCAAGTCGTCTCCTTGCGGAACGCCAGCCGGCAATTCAGTGAGTACCACGCGATACGGATTGAGACCCGAATCGGCGGTGAAGAGCCACGCTTCCAGCAACGTCGGCTCATCGGGCGCGGCGGCCATCGGAAGGCAACGGCGAATCTCTCCATCGATAGTCAGCAACTCGCCGCGATAGCGATCGGCTTGGAGCATCAGGACCGCGAACGGCACGTCGGCCTGCGCGCTCCGTTCGAGTTCGGCGAGCGGCATGTCGCGAACTCTTGCCAAGAGAGTGTCGTATGCGAGCTTCTCCGCCGCCGTGACGCCGAACGTGTTGTCGGTGACGGACGCGAGCAGCGACTTGTCGATCGGAGTTGCTTGCGAACTCGAATCACCCACAACGCGCACGGCGTCGTCGCGCAGCGAAACGGACTCGGATTCGTGCGGTTCGTTCAGCAATCGCTTGAGCCGCCGCGCTTCTTCAGGCGTCCGGCCGGCCAGCACTGGATCGGGTTTGGGTTGCCGCACCTGCTTCAGCGACCACGACAGGATCAGCAGCGACGGCGCGAGCATCGCCCCCCAGAGAATCAATCTCCAATTCGGCGCGAGCGGCGGGCGGTCAGTATTTCCAAAACGCATGGCGAAGATTGTAGCCGCGCTTCGCCGGAACGCGGGTCACTCGCCCGTTTGAAAATCGAGCGTGTCGTCGTCACGATACCCCCCGCGTTTCGCGAGATTCCTCAACACGGAGTTTGCTCATGCTGTCGAATGGGTTCGGGCGAGTGGCCTGGTGGGCCAAATGGCTGCTGCTGATCGGGGTTTTGTCGGCAGCCGGAACGGTGTTCTCGCAGGAAGAAGAAGCCGCGATGGATGAAGCGGAGAAGCCGGCCGCGAAAGCCGACGCCGGAGGGGCCGAAGGAGACGCCGCGAAACCAGAGGGCGAAACCGAACAGTCCATGTTGATGTGGCTCATCGAAACCTCCGGCCTCATCGGAGCGGTGATTCTCGTGATCTCGATCTTCTTCGTGCATCGCGTCGTGACGCTGTTCCTGGAATTTAAGCCGGAGCTGGTGTCCCCTCCCGACCTGGTCGAGCAGATCGAAGCGCTCGTCGCGAAGCGAGATTTCAATGGCGTTTATCAGGCCGCCAAGAAGAGCGAATCGGCGTTGGGACAACTGCTGGTGGCCGGGATGACGGCGATGTCGTCCGGGCTGGGAGAAGCTCGCGAGGCGATGGACCGCACCGGGGAAGCGATCACAGTCCACATGGAAAAACGGATCAGCTTGCTGGCCGTCATCGGCTCGCTGGGCCCGATGATCGGCTTGCTGGGGACGCTGAAAGGGATGATCGGGGCCTTCAGCGCGATCGCTCTCTCCGGCACGCAACTGAAGGCGAGCCAGGTGGCCGGCAACATCTCCGAAGCCCTCGTGCTGACGTTCGAGGGTGTCGCCATCTCGGTGCCGGCCATTTATCTCTTCGCCTTGTTCAAAGATCGAGTCGCCACTTTGACGGTGGATGTGCAAAACTTGTCGGACGAGTTGATTCGCAAGATGCACACGTCGGCTCAGGCCCGGACGGCACCACCACCACCGCAGGCGTAGGACTGAATCGCAGGGAGATCGCCGATGTCAGGAAGTCACTCCGAAACCGCCGAGCCTGACCTTACCCCCATGCTCGACATGGTGTTTCAGTTGGTCACCTTTTTCATGCTGGTGATCAACTTTAAGGGAGCGGCGTTGGATCAGGCGCTGCAACTCCCCGTGCTCGGTTCGGCCCGGCCATTGGAGTGGAAAGGGGAGTACGAACCGCTGGTCCTGAACATCGACGCCGATGGCCACATCAAGGTCTACGGAGCCGTGGTCGATCCAGAGAAACACATCGCTCGGGAAGCCAACGAACTAAAGGCTCAGTTGCGAGCCGCCGGACAACCCACCACGGGCGAGCTTCCCGTGCCGGTCGTCATGCGCTCCGACAAAGGGACGAAGTTTCATTTGGTCAATCGCGTCATCCAGCTCTGCCAAGAGAACGGCTATCAACAGTTTTCGCTGAGCGCCATGACTGGCAAGGAATAACATGAGCCGCCGTCGTCACCGCCGCAAGAACAAGAGTTCGGTCAAACTGAATGTGACCGCGATGCTCGACATGGCCTTCCAGCTTCTGGCATTTTTCATTCTGACGTTCCGCCCGATGCCGGTCGAAGGTCACTTGTCGCTGAACATGCCGCCGCCGGTTCCGCTGACGAACGTCGCGACCGAAGTGACCGCCGGCAAGGAAGGGAGCGGAATCGCCCCGTTGCACGCGCTGCATTTGTTTGTCACCGCGACGGAGACCGGCGAGGTCGCCCAAGTCCGCTTAGAAAGCGCGATCCTGTCGTCGGGCCGGCTGACGCCCGGAACTTTGGCCGGCATCGACCGCCGGCTCCAACCGCTGTTCGCGCGCGGCAACGCGATCTACGACCGCATCCAAATCGAAGTCGATCGTGACCTGCGCTACGAAGAACTCTTGAAGCTGGTCGATGTGTGTGCTCAACAAAAGATGCCCGATGGCAAATCGCTGGGCAAAGTCAGCTTCGTGGAAATGCGGCCGCGTTAGCTTGATGATTTGACTTTGTAGCCGCGTTCGCCAGAACGCGGGGAATGGAATCACGATTCACCCGCATTCTGGCGAATGCGGCTACGAGACTACTCATGCGACGTCGCTTGGCACGTCCGTTTGGCAATACCGTCTCACACGCGCGAATCGTGTCGATGCTGATGGGACTGGCGGTGCTCGCCATGCTTTATCAGCGTGCCAAAGAGCCTCAGTTCTGGCGCTGGATGACCAACGAAAGCCGAGCCGATGCTGAAGACAACCAAACGAAGACATCCCCTCGTCCTGACGGAGTAAAGTCGCAGGCCAACGCCGCGAACACTTCCGAAAACATCGTCCCCGGCCCGAACGAAACCGATCCCGAAGAACTCGCCAAGCTGCGTTCCAACTTGAAGTCGATTCAAGATCGGCAACCATTGCAGCCGCACGAGATGCCGGCGTACTGGCGATTGCTCGGATGGAGCCGCACTCGACCGTTTGCGGAGTTGGAGAAGGGGGCGATCCGCGATGTGCCTTACTCGCACTTGTGGGAGGAGCCGGACCTGTATCGCGGTCAGCCGATGCGCATCAAGTTGCACGTCCGCCGAGTGCTTGCCTACGACGCCAAAGAGAATCCGCAGGGCTTAAAGAAGGTCTACGAAGTCTATGGCTTCACTGACAACTCGCTGTCGTCTCCGATTGTCGTCATCCTGCCAGAGAAGCCGCCCGGCGTACCGGTTGGGACCGATGTGGAAGGTGACATTGTCTTCGTCGGTTACTTCCTGAAATGGATGGGATACCGCTCCTTTGAAGATAAGAAGAAGAACGCACCGTTGCTCGTCGGCCGAGCCAGGCCGCCAGTTCGCTCCGCGGGGGCCGGGCAGACCGGCGGCTGGGAACTCGCGTTCTTGACGTTGGTCGGCGGAGTTTTCGCACTGACCTTTCTCGGCTGGTTCAGTCTCCGGTTGCTGCGTCGTCCACGTTCGGCCGCGGCCGGTGCCAACGTGATCGCTCCCGAACGGTTGCCCGACAATTGGATGTCCAACACCACTTCGGAAACGCGCAGCGAATTGACTTCATCAATTCCCGACATCGTCACTGTCACCCCCTTCCTCGCAGCGACGTCCACCGTGGAGGCTCCTGTCGTGAATCCGGCAACTCCTCCAGCCGCGTCCAGCACCACTTAACGCGACTGCGCACGATCGCTCGTAGTGACCCGATTGATCGGGTCGGTCTCGACCCCATCAATGGGGTCACTACAAGCAACGGTGTGCAGTCAGGGGTCAAGCGCAACGTGCGTCGTGCGTCCAAGAGTGCCCGCCCTGCGACTTCCTCTTGCTGCACTTAGCCGGACGGGATATCAACCCGCCCTCTTCTTAATTCCCCTCGCTGATCCTGCCTGCCTTTCGCGGTCCATTCGTTTCCGAGTGAGCCGTCTCTCCCCCTCGCAATCTGATCTCCCAGACCATGAATTGTTCCGTCGATCCGAAATGGATGTCGGTTCGTTGCCGCGCTGGCGCGACAATCGCCTTGTTGGCGATCTTCAGCAGCGTTGCCGGCTGCTCGTTGGGAGTCATGGCGGGCCGCGCGATCTTCGGCGATCCGAAGCAGGCTTCCGAGTTTCACGCGCGCACCGGCGTTGACCTGACCAAGACCGAAAAGAAATTGCTGGTCGTGGTGCGGACACCGCAAGCGATCGAGGGGGACATGCCGTCGCTCGATGTGGATCTGATCGACACGATTTCACGGCGGCTGAAGCTGCATGGCGTGCAGGTCGTGGACCCGGATCTCGTCGCCAAGTGGATCGATCAGAATGGCGGGCGGTTCGATCATCCCACCGAACTGGCGCGGGAGTTCGACACCAGCTACATCGCGGTCATCGATATCGACACCTTCAGCCTGCACGACGCGAGCAGCCCCAACCTGTTTCACGGCACGGCGGCCGGTCAGATGCAAGTCTTTGAGGTTCAAGACGTCGCCGGCTCGAAAGAAGCTCTGCAAGTCTTCGGCGGAAACTTCCGCAATAACTACCCGCCGCATGGTCCCGTGCCGGCGGATTCGCTCTCTCCCAAGATGTTTCAGAAACGCTTCGTCGACAACCTGAGCGACCGGCTCGGCAGCCGCTTCTACGACTTCCGCATGGGCGACGAAATGTGAGTTGGAAAACTCGAAATCCGAAAACTCAAGATCCGAATGGCAAGCCGATCATGAACACTCCGCAATCTCAAATCGCTGATCCGCGAATGCGTTCGCAGCGTTCCCTGTTCGGATTTTGGATTTCGAGTTTCGGATTTCGGATTTGTGTCCTCATGCTGTTGCCGCTGGCACTGACCGGCTGCTTGAAGCCACTGATCTTCTGGGGCTACCTGCTGGGCGGGCCACCTTCCATTGAGCCAGACTTCGACATCATGACCAAGAAGTCGATGACGGCGAAGGACGTCTCTGTTGCGGTCGTCTGCTACGCGCCGTTGGAGGTTAAGTACGACTTCTCCGCCATCGACCATGAACTGGCCAAGTATCTGACCTTTCGACTGGTCCAGCACAAGGTGAAGGTCGTCAACCCGGACCGAGTCCGCGCGTGGCTGGACGAGAACGCCGACAACTGGGACGAGCCCTCCGAAATCGGCAAAGCTCTCGGCGTGAAGTACGTCGTCTACATCGACCTCGAAAGTTTCAATCTCTGGGAAGAGAACAGCCACAATCTCTACCGCGGCCATGCCGAAGGGGTCGTCAGCGTGTTCGAGATCGACGCGGACGGTGAAGGAGAGAAGATCTACACGAAGGAAATCACCTCGCGATTCCCAACCATCGCCCCGCGAGCTTCCACCGAAGTCCCCTACGCGACGTTCAAGCAGCAATACCTCTCGCGTCTCAGCGAGGAAATCGGCCGCCTGTTCTACGAACGGTACAGCGGCGACGACATTCCCGACGCGACATAGTCGCAAAGGCGGCGAGTCACGGAGAGGCTGTGAATTTTTCGTGGAGCACGTTTTCAACGTGCTCGAAAACAGCCCGATTAGGCACGTTGAAAACGTGCCCCACGCCATTCATTCACAGCCTCGGAGTGAATCGTCTGCTTTGTTCGGCTGATCCGTGCTCCGGCTTTGCCATCCGTGCGGAAACAAACCGCAAGAAAAGGCCGCACGGATGGCAAAGCCGGAGCACGGGTCAAAACCCGAAGCGCGCTGTCGAATCTCTACCACGGACATGCTCTTCGCATCCGTCGGCCTACGCGCAAACCAACCTGCCACTCCCGGCGACTCTTCGGCGTGGCGAGCAATGATGCCAAATCGCCACACGCCCGACGGACCTGTGGCGGGAAGCGATGACTTCGTGAAGGTTCCGAGCGGGCAAATTGACTCGGCACGTGCATGGTCTAAGTTTCTGGCACAAATCTGAACCGTCGTTGCGGAGTCCCCGAACGGCAAATCGGTTCGGCTTCCTTCCAGACGATTTTGAGGCCACGAGCATGTGCGGCATCGCGGGAATTCAGCGATTCGATGGGCAACCGGTCGGGCGTCAGGTACTCGATGCAATGGTCGCGACGCTCGATCATCGCGGGCCGGACGCGAACGGCATTGAGCTGCGCGGTTCGGTCGGACTTGGGCACACGCGGCTGAGCATTATCGACCTCTCCGGCGGCGTGCAGCCGATGGTTTTGGAGGACGACGAACTGATCGTCACCTTCAACGGAGAAATCTTCAACTACATCGAACTGCGGCAAGAGCTGATCGCTCACGGCCGGCGGTTCACCACGACATCAGACACCGAAGTGCTGCTGCAAGCCTACGCTCAATGGGGCGAGGACTGCGTGCAGCACTTCAACGGACAATGGGCCTTCGCCATTTGGGACGCTCGACGCAAGAAACTGTTCTTGTCGCGTGATCGGTTCGGCAAGCTGCCTTTGTTTTACACGGTCAGCGGCAAGACGTTTTTGTTCTCGTCCGAGGTGAAGGCGATCTTCGCTCATCCGGGTGTGAGCAAGGCGATTGATCCGGTGGGCCTCGATCAGCTCTGCACGTTCTGGTCGGCTCAGCCGCCGCGGACGATCTTTGCGGGAATCAATCTGCTGCCGCCGGGACACTCGCTGACGGTGCAGGACTGCAAGCTGACGGTCGCGCGATACTGGGATCTCGATTTCTCTGAGACGCTCGACAACGTGCCGGCTCGTGAACTCGAAGAGCAACTGCTCGATCTGCTGACGGACGCAACGAGGATGCGGCTCCGCAGCGACGTGCCGGTCGGAGCGTATCTTTCCGGCGGACTCGATTCGTCGATCACGGCCGCGCTGGCGAAAGACCTGAATCGCGAAAAGCTCTGCACGTTCTCCGTCGAGTTCGAGAATCCGGAATTCGACGAGAGCGTCTATCAACAAGAGGTTGTGCAACGGCTCGGCACCGAGCATCACACGGTTCGCTGCTCTCACGACGACATCGGCCGAATCTTTCCGCAGGTCATTCGGCACACCGAGACACCGATTTTGCGAACGGCTCCGGCTCCGATGTTCTTGTTGTCGAAGCTCGTCCGCGAGTCGGGCATCAAGGTCGTGCTGACCGGCGAAGGGGCGGACGAGGCGTTCGGCGGCTACGACATCTTCAAAGAGGCGAAGCTGCGGCGGTTCTGGTCGCGGCAGCCGGAGTCGCGCGTGCGGCCGTTGTTGCTCAAGCGGCTGTACCCGTACATGAAAAACATTCAATCGCAGCCGCCGGCTTATCTGCGAGCGTTCTTCGGAGTAAAGCCGCAGACGGTCGGCCATCCGTTCTTCTCGCATCTACCGCGGTTTGAACTGACCAGCAAACTCAAAGCGTTCTTCACGCCGGAGGTTCATGCCGCGACGTTCGAGCACGATCCGCTGCTCGAAGCCGAAGGGAATCTGCCGATGAAGTTCGCCGATTGGGATGACTTCTCGCGGTCGCAGTATCTGGAGGCGCGCGGGTTGATGCCGGGCTACATCCTCTCCTCGCAAGGGGACCGGATGACGATGGCCAACAGCATCGAAGGCCGTTTCCCGTTCCTCGACCACCGCGTTGTCGAGTTCGCCGCCAAGCTGCCACCGAGACTGAAGATGGCGGGACTCGATGAGAAACACATCTTGAAGAACGCGACTCGCCATCTGGTCCCGGACTCAATCCGCCAACGATCCAAACAACCCTATCGCGCCCCCGACGCTCAGAGTTTCTTCGACACCGACTCCGGCATGGCGCGCTTCGAGTACGTCGACGCCCTGCTCTCGCCGTCGGCGATCGCGGATGCGGGACTGTTCGATCCCGATGCGGTCAGCAAGCTGGTCGAGAAGGCTCGCAGCGGAGCCGCAATCGGCACGAAAGACAACATGGCGCTGGTCGGCATCCTGTCGGCTCAGCTTGTGGTCGAGCAATTTGTGAATGGCCGCCCGGTCGATGTGCCGGAAACGGCGTGTGTGTGATCAATCTTCCCTCACCCCACCGAGCTTGTCTCGGTGGCTCGCGGGCCTTTGCACTACTGGCCCGGTCGATGTTCGCGTAGTGCAGAAGCCTGGAACCACCGAGGCAAGCTCGGTGGGGGCAGTTCAAAAACAAAAGAAGGACCAACTCAACATGCCGACGATTGAAGCTGACGTTCGTGGATTCGTGACCGACAACTTTCTCTTTGGCCGCAAGAACGTGTCGCTCGCCGGCGACGACTCGCTGCTGGAGCAAGGTCTGATCGACTCGACCGGAGTGCTCGAATTGGTCTCGTTCATCGAGAACAAATTCGAGATCAAAGTCGAAGACGACGACCTCGTGCCAGACAACCTGGACTCGATCAACCGCCTGATCGCGTTCATCGAGAACAAACTGGAAGAAGCGAAGTAACCCAGTCATCACAAACCCCACCGGGCTTGCCCCGGTGGCTCGCGGGCCTTTGCACTACTTTGTTCGACACTCAATCGAGTAGTGCAAAAGCCCGTAAACCACCGAGACAAGCTCGGTGGGGTGGAGAACATCGACGATGCAACTCGAACAATTTCTTGAACAAACGGCCGTGCGGATGCCGGATAAGGTCGCGCTCATTTGCGACAACCGACGAGTGACTTATCGCGAAATCGAGACCGAAGCGAATCAGGTCGCTCACGGCCTGATCGCGAAGGGCGTGCAGCGCGGCGATCGGGTCGTTCTGTTTCTCGACAACAGCGTCGAGGCCGCGATTGGCGTCTGGGCCGTGCTCAAGGCTGGGGCCGTGTTCGTCATGGCGAACCCGACCACGAAACCGGACAAGCTCACGTATTTGCTCAACAACTCGCGGGCGTCTTGCATCATCGCTCAAAGCAAGCGGCTGCGGGGCTATGAAGCGATGTGGGCGGAAACTCCGCATCTGCAAAACGTGATCGTCGTCGGCAGGACCGAAGAGGTCGCCGACTGCACGCATCCGCTGACGAGTTGGGCCGATCTCGTCGCAGCAAACCAAGACAACACACAGCCTCCGAAGAAACGGTGCATCGACGTCGATCTGGCCGCGCTGGTTTACACATCCGGCTCAACGGGCAATCCCAAAGGGGTGATGCTGACGCACGCGAACATGGTCGCGGCCAACAAGTCGATCACTACCTATCTGCGGAATACACCCGATGACATCGTCTTGAACGTCCTCCCGCTGAGCTTCGATTACGGGCTGTATCAATGGCTGATGTGCTGCAATTACGGCGGCACGCTGGTGCTCGAAAAGTCGTTCACTTACCCGCACGCGATTCTCGACAAGATCGTGAAGCTGGGGGTCACCGGATTCCCGATCGTGCCGACGGTCGTGGCGATCCTGCTGCAAATGGATCTGACGAAGTACGACCTGTCGAAGTTGCGGTACTTCAGCAATACCGGAGCCGCCTTCCCAGTCGAGTACATTTTGAAGCTGCGAAAGCTGCTGCCCGATGTGACGATCTTCTCGATGTTCGGTCTGACCGAATGCAAGCGAGTCAGTT
Source organism: Planctomyces sp. SH-PL62 (assembly GCA_945905295.1). Classification (GTDB taxonomy): domain Bacteria; phylum Planctomycetota; class Planctomycetia; order Planctomycetales; family Planctomycetaceae; genus SXKJ01. Next base: position 16,118 of record CAMDPX010000019.1, read on the forward strand.
ATCTGCCTCCCGAGGAGATTGACCGCCGCACCAGTTCGGTGGGCAAAGCGATGCCCAACTGCGAGACGATGATCCTCGACGACGACGGCCATGAACTCGGCCCGAACGAAGTGGGCGAGTTGGTTGTTCGCGGCTCGAACGTGATGAAGGGTTATTGGGAAGCTCCTGAGCTGACGGCGATCCGATTGAAGCCGGGCAAGATCCCGCACGAGATGTGGCTCTACACCGGCGACTTGTTCCGCTCGGACGAAGAAGGTTTTCTGTATTGGGTCGGTCGCAAGGACGACATCATCAAGAGCCGCGGCGAGAAGGTCAGTCCGCGCGAAGTCGAAGACGTCCTGCATCAACATCCGCAGATTGCCGAGGCGGCCGTCGTCGGAGTCGATGACGCAATGCTCGGCCAAGCCGTGCGAGCCATCGTGCGACTGCAACCGGGTGCCGAGTTGACCGTCCGCGACGTTCAGGCTCACTGCCGCAGCTTCCTCGAAGATTTCATGGTGCCTCAACAAGTCGAGTTCCGCGACGCTCTGCCGAAGACGCCGAACGGAAAGATCGACAAGAAGATTCTGGTTCACGGGTAATCGCAACGTAGCCGCGTTTCGCCAGAACGCGGGCATTCACGAACATCGCCCCCCGCGTTCTGGCGAAACGCGGCTACGGACAAACTCATGACAACTGCGACTTCCGTTTTCTCTCGTCACCTGCTGAAACTCGATGCCGCTGCCGAGGTCGCTCGCATTTGCGACTGGATGCGTGAGACGGTGGCGGTGGACTTCAAACGTAAGGGCCTCGTGCTCGGCCTGTCGGGCGGGATTGATTCGACCGTCTGCGCCGCGCTGGCCGTGAAAGCGTTCGGACCGAACCGAGTTTTCGGAATCATGATGCCCGAACGGGATTCCGAAGCCGACAGCCTCGCGCTGGGTGAACTGCTGGCGGAATCGCTGGGCCTGGAATCCACGATCGAAAACATCACTCCCATGCTCGATGGAGCCGGCTGCTATCAGCGTCGCGACGCCGCGATTCAATCGGTGATCCCGGAGTATCAGCCGGATTGGAAAAACAAACTCGTGCTGCCACCGCTTCTCGCTGGAGCACGCTTCAGCCTGTCGAGCATTGTCGTGCAATCCCCCAGCGGCGAACGCAAGCAGGCTCGGCTGACACTCGACGCCTATCAGACAATCGTCGCCGCAACCAATTTCAAACAGCGCTGCCGAAAGATGATGGAGTACTACCACGCGGATCGGCTCCGCTACGCCGTGATCGGGACTCCGAATCGGCTGGAATACGACCAGGGTTTCTTTGTGAAGCAAGGGGACGGCGCGGCCGACATCAAGCCGATTGCTCACCTTTACAAGACGCAGGTCTATCAGTTGGCCGATTACCTCGGCGTCCCCGAAGTGATTCGGATGCGACCGCCGACGACCGACACGTACTCGCTCCCTCAGAGCCAGGAAGAATTCTTCTTCAGCGTGCCGTACGACAAGCTCGACTGCTGCCTGTTCGGTTTGAATCACGGCTTCGATGCGGCCGAGGTCGCGGCCGAGATTGGGTTAGGCGTTGAGCAAGTGCGATTCGTCTACAACGACATCGTGTCGAAGCGCAAGGCGACCGATTATCTACATCGCTCGCCGGAGTTGATTGAGAACGTGCTGCCTTAGTGATTCGTTTGGCCGAACGCCGTCGGCCGAAAACCGACGGCCGTGATTGCAAACCTGAAAAGTGACATGCCCACTCTCGCACCATCGACAACCTGGCGAATCACTCAACCGACGGTTGCCGAACTGCGCGAGCCGCTGCTGGCGCTCTGGCATCGCAACTTGCCGGGTGCGTCGCGGGATCGCTTCGAGTGGCTGTACGGAACCGGCCGGGCGGAGGCGTTGTTGTTGGGCGAGCGGCCCGTCATCGGGTCGGCGGGACTGATGCGGCGGCGATTCTCCATCGCGGGCGAGTTGACCGAAGGGGGCGCGGCGATCGACTTGAATGTCGATGAGCAGCAGCGGTCAGTTGGGCCCGCGATGACGTTGGCTCGCGCGGTCATGAAGCTTGCGGATGAAAACGGCGGCTCATGCTTGTATGGCTTTCCGATCCCGCGCGCGGCCGGAGTCTTGAAACGCTGCGGTTATCGACAGCTCGGCGAAGTCTCGAACTGGACGAGGCTGTTGCGGAGCGAAGCCAAACTGCGAACCGTTCTGAAATCATCGCTGGCTGCGAAGCTGGCCGCTCCGCTGGTGGATGCCGCGCTGCGTTGGAAGTCGCCGGAGCGTGCGTGGCGACTGCCGCGGCAGGTCGTGGTCGAAACTCCGACAACCTTTGACGAGCGATTCAATCGGCTGTGGCGGACAGCGGCTCAGCGATTCGGTGTGCTCGGTGAACGCTCGGCGGATTATCTGAGGTGGCGATTCTCGAAGTGCCCCGAACTGAAGTACGCGTGCTTCGCTCTGACAGGACGCGGCTGCGGTGAGTTGCTGGGTTACATCGTCTGGTATCGCTCGGACGAGTCGATCTGCATCGCCGATTTACTGGCGGTCGATGACGCGGCGACCGAGTTGCTGCTGGCAGAGTTCACTCGGCAAGCTCGCCGGCTGCGAGCGGACGCGATTCGGCTGGCATGCTTTGCCGCGCCGCGGTTCTATGAGCAGCTCGAGGCAGCCGGCTACTCGCGACGGCAGGATTCGTATCCGGTTCTCGTGCGGATGCCCGAGACCGTCACTGACTGGTATCTGACAATGGCGGACCACGACACCGATGTGTAGGTCAGCCTTTCCAGGCTGACCCGTCCGGACAGCCGACCGTATCACACCTCGGAGTCAGCCTGGAAAGGCTGACCTACAGCATGGTTTCCAAGCGAGATTTGTTGGCTCACACGCTGGACGCGACCGGTTGCGCTCGCGTGTTGCGAGCCGCGCGGCCGTGGAATGGCGTCTTGATTTGGAACTACCACCGAATCGGTGACGCGGCCGGTTCGTTGTTCGATCCGCATCTCTTCAGCGCGACGGCGGAGGACTTCGATCGGCAAGTGACGTTTCTCAAGCAGAACTTCGATGTGATCGGCCTGAACGATTTGGATCAGGCCCTGACTCAGTCGCGCGGCCAATTCGTGATGCTGACGTTCGACGATGGCTACCGCGACAACTTTGAGTTGGCCTTTCCGATCCTGAAATCGCACGGCGTCTCTGCGACGTTCTTCATCGCCACGGGATTCCTCGATCGTCCGCGTATGCCGGTGTGGGATGAACTCGCCTGGATGTTGCGGACAACCTCTGTGAAGTCGCTGGCGGCGAACGAATGGCTGCCGACGTCCGTGTGTCTCGCCGATCAACCTTTCCGGCGGCTGTTGGCCGTTTACAAATCGCTGGGGACGGAATTGACCGAGATGTATCGCGACTTCCTCGCGGACGCGCTGGGAACCGGCCGCTGCCCGGAATCATTGGCCAGCGATCAATGGATGACGTGGGACATGCTGCGCGAGATGCAAGCTGGCGGCATGAGCTTCGGCGGTCACACGGTCAATCATCCGATTCTGGCCAACGCCACGGCGGACCAGCAGGACTGGGAAGTCGGCGAGTGCCAGCGGCGACTGATCGACGAACTCGGTCGCCCGATCGACGCCTTCAGTTATCCCAACGGCAAGCGCGGCGACTTCAACGAACTCACGCGCGCGGCGTTACGAAGCCACGGCTATCGCTGGGCCTTCAGCTACAGCGGCGGTCACTGCCACCCCGGCCATCGGGACCATTTCGATCTGCCCCGCACGGCGGTCGAGACTGACATCGACTTGCCGCTCTTCCGTGCGAAAGCCACGCTACCGCAGCTCTTCTCTTAAGTCAGGCGAGCGGGACGGCGTCCACAGGGAGCGAGATAAGAATTCCTGGCAGATATCAGCCGGAACGCGCTAGCGTCCGGTTCGAGCCGTTACGAACCGGGGCTAGCGCCCAGCGGCTGATTGAGTTGCCAGTCACCAGGATTTGCGCCATGTTGCCGGTGATTGGCCGCGGATTCTCGTTGAGCTCCCCTCGCGCGGCCACCAATGAAACCGGCGAGCGGGGTGGCGTCAGCCCCCCGATTGATTGGCGACCTCACCGGGGGGCTGACGCCCCCCCGCTCGCCGGAATGTCTCATGGACGACTGAGGTATTAAGTGACTTTGACATCGCCCCCCAACCCGGCCAGCACTCACAGCGTCTATCAAGCGCGCGGCATCACGAAGGTCTACCGCATGGGCGAGGTCGAGGTGCATGCCCTGCGCGGCGTGGATTTGGATTTGTACGAAGGAGAATTCATCGTGCTGCTCGGCCCCTCGGGCAGCGGCAAATCGACACTGCTCAACATTCTGGGCGGGTTGGACGTGCCGACGGCCGGGACGGTGACGTATCGCGGCAAAGACCTCACCAGCGACGACGACACGCTGCTGACCAGCTATCGCCGCAATCATGTCGGGTTCGTGTTTCAGTTCTACAACTTGATCCCCAGCCTGACGGCTCGCGAGAACGTCGCGCTGGTCACGGAGATTGCCAAGAACCCAATGGTGCCGAAGGACGCTTTGGAAATGGTCGGTCTCGGCCATCGGCTGGATCACTTTCCGGCGCAGTTGTCCGGTGGAGAGCAGCAACGTGTCGCGATTGCCCGCGCAGTCTCGAAGCAACCCGACGTGCTGCTCTGCGACGAGCCGACCGGGGCGCTCGACATTCAGACCGGCATTGTCGTGTTGGAGGTCATCCAGCGAGTGAATCAGGAACTCGGCACAACGACGGCCGTCATCACGCACAACGCAGCCATCGCCGACATGGCCGACCGAGTCATTCATCTGGCGGACGGTCATATCACGACCGTCAAACGGAACACGCACAAGATTCCGCCGAGCGAATTGCGGTGGTGACGGGGGCTTACGCAGCGCGACGGAATTGCGATAAGCCGACTCGATTACGGCAGGCATCCGAGATGGTGCCACAAATAAAAGCCACTTGCTCGTCGGTCAATTGAGTAAACGTGGGGAGCATGATCGACGTTTGGCTGAGGGAATCGGTGATCGGCAGGTGCTCGCGGCGCTGTCGGGATTCCTCGCGGAACGGCGGCAGCGAATGGAGTGGGATGAACATCGGGCGTGAGTCGATTCCGGCTTCCGCGAGCTTGGCTGCAAGGTCGTCCCGCGTACCGCCGAATTGGTCTTCATCCACCGTGGCGCAGTACATCCAGGGTGACAGTTCCGCCCACGGCGCGACTGGTTGAAGGCCGATGCCCGGCACCTGTGATAACAGGCGATTGTAGAGAGCGAAGATCTCCCTCCGCCGCGCGATGATGGCGTCCCGCCGCTCCAACTGCGCGCATAGGATCGCGGCGGCTAAGTTGGTCAAGCGAAAGTTGTAGCCCGTGACCGGGAAGTAGTAGCGACGGTCGGGGTCCATCCCCTGGCCGCGCAGAATGCGGATGCGAGTGGCGAGTTGATCGTCGTTGAGGCTGAGCGCGCCACCTTCACCGCTAGTAAACAGCTTGTTCCCAAAGAACGAGAAGGTTGCCACGCTCGATAATCCACCGACTGGGCGACCTTTGTATTTGGCGAGCGTGGCTTCCGCGGCGTCCTCAACGACCCAAAGCCCATGCACGGCGGCGATGTGATTGATGCGGTCCATATCGGCCGGGTGGCCCATCAGATGGACGCCGATGATGCCGCGCGTGCGGCGCGTGATCGCGTCTTCAATCCGTGCGGGGTCGATGCACCAGGTATCGGGGTCAACATCCACAAAGACCGGCTCGGCACCAACGTAGCGCACCGCATTTGCAGTCGCGATGTAAGTCAGCGAGGGAACAATCACTTCGTCTCCCGGGCGGACTCCCAGTCCCAAGAGAGCTAAGTGGATCGCAACGGTTCCGTTGCAGCAGGCAATGGCCGAGCGTGTGTCGCACAAGCCGGCAAACTCTGTCTCAAACCGTTGCAGGTAGGCTCCTGACGAGGAGATCCAGGTGCTACGGATGGCATCGACGACATAGTTTTCTTCATTGCCAGTGAGATCGGGCTGGGCGACAGGAATGCGAGACTTCATGGGACACTCCAGGTTTGTTGGAATTTGGCGGATATCACGGACTTTGAGAAACTCTTAGCCGGCGCGGCGGTGCCAGTTGAACCAGCCGGTGATTTTGTTGATCGATGACTCCCGAGTGGCCGTGAGTGTTGAAGAAGTTCGCGACCACTCTACATCGCGAGCGAACCGAGCAATCTCGTCCACGACTTTGAAGACGCAGGGGTCATTGGCATTCACACTCAACTCACGCAATCGTTCCGCAGCATGGTCAATGAGCTGACATGGTGCCGAGCGGCGTTCCCTGAGGGCCGCATCAAAGCCACGCTCATCTAGGTTCCGCTTCCAGACCGCCTGGCAATACTCGTCTGAGAGTTTCTGAGGGATGGCGTGCTGTTGGCGACGAAGGGAATTGGAATACTCCCGATCCCCGGCCAGGATGCGCTCGATGCACCGCCGTGCTTCCTCTGGTGACGTGCAACGCCCCAGCGTGATTTCGGGCGTCATTCGGCCGAGCAACGACTCCGCGTAATAAACGACCGGCATCCCGTTGATCGCGGCCTCGATGGGCGAGTAGTGGACGTGCCTCCGTTCCGTGGAATGGTAGTAGAGGACCGCCGACTCTTGATAAAGGCGAACCAATTCTTCGTTCGAGACGAAGCCAAGCATGTGGGGATCGTCGACAGGCACGTCTTGGGCACCGACGATCACATGCGGCAGATCGCCAATGAATTCTTTGAACTTGGCGTAGATCGCCGCGTAGTACGAATTCGTGACGCAGTTTGGGCACACAAACAGGACGCGCCGATCAACTCCCGTGTAGGAGTTCGCCGTCTTCCAGAAGAAATCCGGGACGCCGATCGGCAAATAGATTGCGCGATCCGCGATCAACTTGGGTTCGCACTCGGCCAACTGGTCGTAGCCTTGAGCGAACCAAAAGCGGCCCCCCAGTGCCGCAATGTCAGCCAGTATCGCCGGGCCATAAAGAAGCTGAAGGACATTCGCGTACGTCTGCGAGTTGTCCAAGCCAAACGCGCGGAACATGATCTGACCTGCGAACGTTCGAAGTGCTTCCTTCGTCTGTACGCCGTAAGGGATGACATACACCGTCCCGAAGTATCGATTCATCAAAGAAACGATTTCCGTCGGCCAGACGGTTTCATAGAAATCGAACTGGTTCAGCTTCGATAAAACGTGCTTAGGAATCGTCAGCGTCTGGTCGTATTCGAAATCGACCGTGCCGCTCCGAAATGATGGAGTCTTCGGGATGGCCTTCGGCGTAAAGACTTCGTAGCCAAGCTCGGTTAAGAGCTGGGCCTCAAAGGGCATCAACGTCTTGTGGTTGAGCAGCCATAAGACACGCTTATTCTTGTTTCGCACGCGGTGTCCCTTCGCGAGACTGATTGGGACTCAGTGAAATGCCCGCCGGTTGTTGCGCGAGCATCTGTCTGAAAAAAGTCATGAGCATGGCGGCGGTTATCCCAGCAGGGTGTCTAGCGTGTGGTCCCACTCGATGCGGTGTTGTTTCAGTGTTCGATGAGCGGCGTTTCCCAAATCGCGGGCGAGCGAACGGTTCGACCAGAGTTCTTCCATCACCGCCGCGACTGACTCGGCTGTCGGGGCAGTCAGGCGGCCGTTGCCATTGTGGATCAACTCACTCATCTCGCCGGAGTCCGTAAAGCTGAGCACGGCTTTGTGCGCATGAAACGCCTCAAGCGTCACGTCGCCGTCAGAGTCTTCACCCTTTGGAACGTCGATGGCCGCCAATGCTCCGTTCATCCACTGTGCCTTTTCCTCATCACTGATCGAACCGAGCCGGATCACCTTGTCTTCCAGGCGGTGCGTCGCAATCGAACGGTCTATCCTCAGCCCATAATCCTCTGAATCCGGTCGGCCTGCCAAGACGAGTTTGATTGGCGAGCGGACATGGCTCATCGCTTCAACCGCCACATGCTGGCGATTGGCGTCCGTCATTGGAGCGGGACAGAAGAAGTAATCGCCGTATTCGCCGGGACCGAACAGCTCCGGCCGATCCAGAGGTGGATAAAGCACGCTCGTGGCGTCGATGCCATTGAATTGCTTGAGCCGCTCCGCCACGGTGCGCGACTTCGTGTAGATCGCCTGAGCCTCGCGCAGATGTTCGTTGTCGGCCTGAAAGATCATCTCTCGCAACGAACGGTTCTCGACGGTGTCGGGCAGTCCCGACGTCTCCGTTCCCCAAAGTTCGTAGGCCGGCCGGAACTGATGCAGGAGCCACAGTCGTTTGTTCTTGGCTGGAACGAGATAGGCAGGAAACCGGAGCGCGATCGTCAGGTCGGCCTGACCGCAATTCACGTTGAGCAACCGGCAGGCGAGCATGTGATCGGCGATGGCTTGCGGAGGAGTCCACTTGAATGGCAGGCGGACAAGATCGACTTCGTGGCCTCGCGCCACGATGCGCGCGGCGAGACTGTCGGCGAGACGTTCCGCTCGGCCGCGAACAAAGGGAATCTGCACGTTGACGACGGAGACTCTCATGCGACCATGCTCCCAATCACATGGTCCCAGTTGATGCAGAACTCATTCAGAGTCGCATTGGCGGCCCGTCCCAACTCCGTGGCCCAGGGCCGGTCTTGCCACAGCCGATTCATCGCCTCGGCCAATGGCTCCGGCTGGGGAGGCACGACAAGTCCATTGTGGCGATCGCGAATGACTTCATTTGGACCGCCGGAATCACTGAGCGTGATGACGGGCTTGTGTGAGTGGAATGCTTCCAGAGTGACGTAGCCGTAGGAGTCCTCGTCGTAGGCGAGATAAAGCACGCCACAACTCTCTGCGATCCACCGAGCCTTTTCGGACTCCGAGACCCAACCCAGCATTTGCACGCGGTCCTGCAAGCCCAGTCGCTGAATCTCTCGCCGCAGCTTTTTCTCGTAGTTGGGGGAGTCGGCTTTGCCGATGATCACCAACCGCAAAGGCGGCCGAACATATTGCATGGCCTCAATCGCCAGATGCTGCCGTTTAATGCGCGACAATCGGCTGGGATAAACGATGTAGTCCCCGAAGGGACCAGGTCGAAACGGGTGGTCGGTGGCGAGCGGCGGATACAGCACTGCCTGCGGTTCGATATTGTTGAACCGCCGCAAGCGATCGGCCACGACCTGAGAATTCGTGAAAATCTTACGGCACTCACCGAGATAGAGGTTGTCGGATTGGTGCATCATCGCGCGGTAATGACGACCCTCCTCATTGTCGGGCATCCCACACCACTCGGTGCCCCACAAGTCATACGCTTCACGATGATGATGAATGAACCAAGCGACTTTGTTGGGATGCTGAAGCGCATAGGAGGGGTAGCGGATCGTGATCAACAAATCATTGCGGCTGCCAGCGGACTCCGTGAGATCAAAGAGTCGCAGTGCCATCGTCTGCTCCGGCACTTGTCGCCAATGCGAGTCAAACGGAAACATCACAGTCTCCGTCTCATACCCGCGCGACACGAACTCCCGCTGCAAGTCGTCGACGATTTTGGTTCCGCCCCCTTTGATGAAGGGAACGTAGGTGGAGGCGACGACAACTCTCATGCGGTTTCCCTGTGGCGCAAAATACGGTCTCGTAATCGACGGAATGGTGTCGAGATCAGCCGTTCCACTTTCTTGAGACGCTTCTTGATCGACTTGCCGAGTCGAGTTCGCATCCGTGTCAACTCTGAGAACAGACTCGTACGACGTGGGGATTGAACAGCGGAAACGACATCGTCGCCGAGTGCTTTTTGCATTCGCCTCAGGACTTCCTGCTTATTCATGAGACTTGTTCCTGAGATCGCAGTAACCGACCAATTGCTCGTCGGTGGGTGGATCGAAAACGTAACCCAGACTCTCATACAGCCGTCGCGCTTTCAGATTGTCGCGGAACACTCGCAAGCGCACGCGGGGAGCGCCCTGACAACGCGCCATCTGGTGGAGATACAACATAAAAGCACGCGCCAGTCCGGTTCCGCGTGCCTCTGGATGCAATGCGATTCCCAAGCTGGGAATCTGATAACCCTCGTCCCATCCCCGGAGCATGCCGTACGCCAGCACTCGGTCAGCGACCGACGCGACGCAGTAGCAATCGCGGCCTTCATGGAGCGAGATCGAATGAGCTTGGTCCGCGGTCAATGGATGAGGGTGAAAGAACTTGTCGTCGCCCCGTTCGACCAAAGCCTGGAAAAAGTCCCACAGCCACGGGACATGGTGCGAACGCACCACAGAGAATTCCAACGGCGAATCGAGCATCAGCGGCCTCAACGCCAAACCTCAAGTGCTTGTCATTTCTAGGGAGCGGCTTCTATTTGGGTGCGCAAGAGTGGGTCAAGGGCATTACTTGGCAGGTTGAGATCGAGGTGGAGAGTCGAAACGTGGCGCGGCCTCCATTGTCGATTCATCACCATTTTTGCCATCGCGTCCCTCGCTGCCGCAGTCCTTTCCAACGAACATTGGCTTGACCAACAACATCAACGCAGAGGCACAAGAGAAGGCTTTGTTGCGAGAACATCTACCGGGACGGCGACTGATTCCGTGGTTCTCGGTTGAATCAATCGTGTATGCACGCGGGTTGTAAATGCCCTTGCCCCCGACACCAGCAAATGATGCCCGTCCCAGAATTGGTCTGCGGCGATCCAGGTTCTCGCGTCCACCACCGGAATGTCGAATTCTTTTGAGATGGCCTCGGTAAACTTGGCGACGTGTTGTTGGCCGCTTTCCGAGTACCAACTGCGAAACACATCGCTCTCAGGCATCAACAGCACGGCGGCGATCCGGATCCTGTGGTCGCGACAACATCTAAAAATCTCTCGGTACGTCGTTTCGGCCTCTGTTGATACCTGCAGCGTCGACATAACGGGCGCATATGCTTGTTTGGCGACCGCTTCCGCGTCACGTCGCTGTTCCGGCGTCGGCACTGCGACAGGAAATGCGATCCATCCCGTCCGACTCAATGTCTGCCGCCAGAACTCAGGCTTAGAACTCGGACTAATGGATTCCACTTGCCATGCTGGCGCATAAAGTCCCAACAACGAGAATCGATGTGCGTGCCAAGGAAAGAGTGCGTTGTGCTGCAACCACTCCCAGCGATGACGGGGCGCTTGATTCGGTACGATCGTGGCGAGTGCCGCGGTGTCGCCCCAACGCAAGCGGTGAGTTGGAAAGTGAAACTCACTGGTAAAGTATTGCTTGTCGCTGAGCAGGGAGCCGGGCAATATCTCAACGATCACAGAATCGGGCTTCAGTCCCTGGCGAATGAGGCGTTGCAGAACCAAATACTGCCACACTGCGGTCCCACCCGTCAGAGAAAGATTTGCCACCGTCGGCGACCGTGTGCTCGTGTCCGCGAGGCACTGAGAATTGGAGTAATCGGAGTCAAATCCATTGCCGATTCGCGACGACCCCAGAATTACGAGCGACGGGCGTTGTGGGTTTTTCTGGCGCAGCACCCGTAAGCGTTCTAGGCGATATCCGTATTCCGGATCGGCGTAGAGAGGTTGCCATCCTTCGACGACAACCAGCAGGAGTATCTGCAGGCCAACGAACAGTCCCGCCCCAAGCAGTACTGCTTTCTTCGCCCTTCGCGATCTTTGATGGCGTCTGTTGGTCAACATTGCGTCATCCTAGAACTGAAAGTAGATGAATGCCTTGCCGGAAGCTGGAGCCAGCAAAGCGGCGGCCAGGGCCATTCCCGCATAGCCTAAAGAGAGCGCTTCGCCCGGAAGGCGTTGTGAATATCGTTTCCACAATCCCGACTCACCGAAAAGATGCGCCAGCGCAATGCAACCCAGAGTTGTTGCAAACGCGATGACAGAAACCGGCACAACGGCCCCCTCAACGGCCATGAACATCCGGCGATAAACCTCCAGCGCCGACGCCATGCTTGGTGCGCGAAACAGCACCCATCCCAGAGAAACGACGAGGAACGTCGCCGCCATTCGCAGGCCGTTTCCAGCATACGATTCAAGCCCGCGCACCAGCCAGATGCTTCGTTCACAAAGATCGCGGAGTATCCGGTGCCCGATCAGTAACACGGCATGCAGAACGCCCCAGAATACGAACGGCCAACTGGCTCCATGCCACAAGCCGCCCAAGGCCATCGTGATCATCAGGTTTCGGTAAGTCAGCCACCGCGTGCCGCGACTCCCACCTAAAGAAATGAAAATGTAATCGCGGAGCCAGGATGACAGAGAGATATGCCACCGATGCCAGAATTCAGAGATGTTTCTCGCGAGGTATGGCATCCGGAAATTCACGCCCAGCTTAAAACCGAACATATGAGCGATGCCGATCGCCATATCCGAGTATCCCGAGAAATCACAGTAAATCTGCAGGCTGTAAGCCAGCACGCCCAACCACACCGAGACTGTGCCGTACGCTCCCGGGGTCGCGAAAATCGGGTCTGCGATGATCGCCATGCGATCGGCGATCGCCAGTTTCTTAATCAGGCCCAGCAAGAACAGCTCGGCACCGAATTGCATTCGCATCCAACTCCAACGTTTGTGGAGCGACACCTGAGGCAGAAAATCACGGGCTCGCACGATGGGGCCAGCCACAAGATGCGGAAAGAACAGAATGAAGAGCATGAAATTAGCGAGGCTTTTTTCCGCTTTGATCCGCCTTAGGTATATGTCCGCCGTGTAGCTGATGGCTTCGAAGGTGTAGAAGGAGATCCCAATCGGGAGGATGATCTCCAAGCTGGGGATGGATGTTTCCAAACCCATCAATCGCAAAGAAGAAAACAGCGCATCGAGGAAGAAATTCAGGTACTTGAAGTAGGCCAAGATGCCTAAATTGAAACTGACGCTGAGCAGTAGAAGTGCTTTGCGGATACCGGCGCGTTGCGAGCGTTCAAGTGCATGTGCAATCAAGAAATCCATGATCGTCGAGCCGACGATGATCAATGCCAGCCACTGGTTCCAACTCGAGTAAAAGTAAAAGCTGGCTGCCAGCAGTAGATAGACGCGAAATCGCGTGTGCGAGATTGCCCAATAAAGCCCAAACACAATGAGAAAAAAAAGCAAAAACTCCTGAGAACAGAAGAGCATGCTTCGCGTCTCCTATCGAACAACGAATTCAACCGGGATTGCGGCAGGAGGACTCAACGTTGTTCATGCCGCCTTCAATGTGACACTGGCAACCTCGGTGACGTGTCCCCGATCGACTTGGACAACTCGGGTTGCGAGTGACAGCGTGCTTTGTTGGTGCGTGATCATGATCAACGTGCGACCGCGGCCGTGCTCCAATAGAGCGTCATGAATCAGCTTTTCACTTTCGAGATCGACCTGATTGGTGGCTTCGTCGAGGATCAGAATTTCGGTGTTGCGCAGCAGAGCACGGGCGAGGGCGATGCGTTGTCGTTGTCCGCCGCTCAATCGCTGACCGTTGGGGCCAACCGACGTCTCGTAACCTTGGGCGAACTCGCTGATGAAGTCGTGTGCCTTGGCCTTCTTTGCCGCTTCAATGACTTCTTCCTCGGTGGCCTCCCAGCGGCCATAGCGGATGTTGTGCAGAATGGATTCGTTGAAGAACTCGGATTGCTGGGAAACGATGGCGATGCGGCTGCGCAGGTCGTAGAGCGTCAGATCCCTGAGCGACGTATTGTCGATGAGTACCGTTCCCTGCTGCGGGTCGAAGAACCGGCAGACGAGGTTTATCAAGGTGCTTTTGCCGCCGCCGTTCGGGCCGACGACCGCGAGACGCTCGCCGAAGGGAATCGTGAGATTGACGTTCGTCAGTACGTTGTGCGCCCCGTCATAACTGAACGTGACGTTTTGAAACTGGATGCAGCGATGTGGTTTCGAAAGCTGTTTCGGTTCGGCCGGATCAACGATTTGCGTTTGCTTGTCGAGCAACGGGTACAGCAAGTCCGCCGCCGCTGAGCCGAAGTTGATGCCGCTAATGACCCCCGACAGCTTACGCAGCGGTTCTGTGGCACCGATGAGCAGGCCGAAGACCACGCTCAGTTCGGCGATGGTCATGGGCTGGGCGGTCATGCGAATGCCGAGGATATGGGTTTCCTGCGTGATGACGAGATACGCCGCCGCGCCCAGGCTCGTACACAAAGCGGCGATGCCGAAGACTTCGGTGATGGGGTTCGCGAGGGCGTTGTAGAAACTGGCCAGGACGCCCATGCGGCGCATCTCTTTGGTCGATTTGCGGAACCGTTCCTGCTCGAACGATTCCATTGTGTTGGCCTGCACGGTTCCCAATGCGCTGAAGACTTCCAGCATGACGTGGTGAAAGCCCAGCGAACGATCCAATGCCTGCCGCGCCATTCCTCGAATCTTGCGGTTCAGCCAGACCATGAGCACGAACATCAGGGGCGCAAAGATCAAAGACGCGAGCGTCACGCGCCACGAAACCATCAACGCCAGCACGAGGCAGGAAATGATTCGCAACGGCTCAGCGAGGAGCCCGCCATAAAACGAAGTAATCCCCTGAGCCAAGCCATCGGTGGTGTGCGTGATGCAGGCGGTGAAGCCGCTCGTGCCCAGGGAGTTGAACCCGTGGCGATCCAGCGTGACCGCTTTGCTGAAGATTCGGAGGCGGACGTCTCGAGCAATGCACTGCGAGACATAGCTGACCAGAACGGTGTTGGCCATGCCGAAGAACTGCTTCAAAATCGTGCCGCAGACCACCAGAGCCAGAACCAAAACCACCGTGGAAAACGGCTGAGTGGGGAGCCACTTTTGAATCCAGGGTTGCAGGCTCTCGTGCGAGCGAAGACTGGCTTGCTCCGCTTGCAGCTTGGCTCCAAGCAGATCTTTCTTTAACCGCAGCTTGTGGTAGCTGCCGTCCGTCTTGGGAGGCAAGACCGTCTCTTGATAATCGGTATTTAGTGCGGCGACTTTTTCCCGAGCGGCGAGAATTCGTTTCTCGTTCCAGGATTGCAGGTTGTCGCCGTGAACCATGGTTTCGATGGCGGGAAAGAGTGCGACGATATTCGCGCCCCACAACGTCGCCATGACGAACGAACACAAGATCCCGGCGCTGAGCGGAAGCCAGTGACGCCACGCTTCTCGCAGTGCTCGGTAGAAATTGTTCATGGAGTCGCAGCCTCCCTGCTGCAAGCGGAACATCGCACGCGGCGTCTGCTAGGGGTTCAACTGTTTGGAAATCATGAGTAAGAGGCGCTCCGAGAAGTCCGTAGCCTGACTCTCCGAGTCGGGCACTCTGCGAAAAAATGCCCGACTCGGAGAGTCAGGCTACTCCTGGCGCATCAGGCCGCCTTGGTGTCGAAGAGGCGTGGCTTGAACGGTGACGAGGTGGCTGAGTCTGCCGTTTGGCTTACCTGTGATTGCCATCGACGAACGTCCGCATCGACCATTGTCGTGACCAGTTCAGCAAACGGCATCGTGGCTTCCCAGCCCAGGCGCAGCCGAGCCTTGCTGGGATTGGCCAGCAGCAATTCGACTTCCGCAGGCCGACAGAACTTCGGGTCGATCACGACATGGTTCTTCCAGTTCAAGCCCACATGGTTGAAGGCGATCTCCACAAACTCGCGGACGCGATGCGTCTCGCCCGTGCCGATGACAAAATCTTCTGGCTGGTCCTGTTGGAGCATTTGCCACATGGCTTGCACATAGTCGCCAGCGAAGCCCCAATCGCGCTGGGCGTCCAGATTGCCGAGCCGCAGTTCCGTGGCCAAGCCCAAGTGAATACGAGCCACTGCGTCCGTGATCTTGCGGGTCACGAACTCGAGACCGCGCCGCGGCGACTCGTGGTTGAACAGAATCCCGCTGCACGCGAACAGATCGTAGCTCTCACGATAATTGATGGTGATCCAATGCCCGTAAACCTTGGCCACGCCGTATGGACTTCGCGGATAGAACGGGGTGGATTCACGTTGCGGGGTCTCCTGGACCTTGCCAAACATCTCGCTGCTGCTGGCCTGATAAAAGCGAATGGAGGAATCGACAGTGCGAATCGCCTCCAGCAATCGGGTCGCACCCAAGGCCGTCACCTCTGAGGTGAGGATCGCCTGGTTCCAACTCGCTGCCACGAAGCTCTGCGCCGCGAGGTTGTAGACTTCTGTGGGGCGAACTTTGCGAACGATTCCTTCCAACGATGACTGATCCAACATGTCACCGCAGTGGAGTGTGATTTGATCCTTCAAGTGCTGAATTCGATCGAACGTATCGGTGCTGGATCGACGCACGAGGCCATGAACTTCATAGCCCTTCTTCAGTAAGAATTCCGCCAGATAGGAACCGTCTTGCCCAGTGATCCCGGTGATGAGTGCGACGGGAGACATGAAGGGGCCTTTCCAGGTTTGACGAGGAGCACATCGAAGGTGGCGAAAGGTTCGGCTTGCCTAAACGGAGTCGCTCATTCGGAATCCGTTGGTCGTTTCCATCCATTCGAGGCTACGAAAGGCGCGGCGGTGTAAGGGGACCAAGCAAAATGAGTCAAGCCGGAAAAATCTTGAAGCATTGCTTCGGACCAAGTGCTCCACGAGACCTCATCTGACGCACGACGCCGTCAATTCCGGCGTTGATGTCTCGCCGCAAATCGTGCTAGGTTTCGCGCGATCTCAGAGTCTCAATCGCACGGAATGGACAGACGGAGTTGAAGGCCGCTTGAAACCGAATACTCCCACAAGCGAGGTGAGCGTGTCTCCGGACATCACGTTTCCCGATGCCAGATTTCCGCCACCGTGCGAGTTGCGAGCCGAGTACGAGCGGCGAGTTCAACTCGGTCAGCGGCGAATGTCCTCCACCACCGCGGTGATCAGTGGATTGGCTCGCGATGTGGCGGGCATCTTGCCGCTCACGATCGCTCGCATCGAACAGATGGGGGCGATGTTTGCCGACTATCGCGTCGTGATCTACGAGAATGATTCGCGCGATGAAACGGCACGCCTGCTGACGGACTGGGCCGAGCGAAATCACCGAGTCGATGTCACGATCGAACGCCGCGGCGATCCCATCAATCCCATGACTCGCTGCCTGAAGCGGGCCGAGCGGATGGCTTACTATCGCAATCAATGTCTGGAAACGATTCGCTCCCGCTATGCCGATTTCGATCACGCCATCATTGTCGATACGGATCTGGCGGGCGGATGGAGTTGCGACGGATTGGCCAACACGTTCGGCCAAGACGACTGGGATTTCGTGGGTTCCAACGGCGTGATCTTCAAACGTGTCGGTCTGAAGATCAACGTCTTGATGCAATACGATGCCTGGGCCTTTCGCACCGATGAATCGTTCACGCCGTTCACGACCAGACAGGTCAATGCCATGTGCTTTACGCGTGGAGAACCGCTCGTCCCCGTAACGTGCAGCTTCGGTGGGTTAGGGGTCTATCTCATGCCGGCGTATCTGGCGGGCCAGTACGGCGGCCACGACGTCGATCATGTCACACACCAGCAGGTGGCTCGGCCACGGGGATTCACGCGGACCTTCTTGAATCCCAGTCAAATCGCGATCTATGGCCGCCGCCGTCGGACTTGGGATCCGGTCGTCTTTCCAATGCTGAGCTTGTGCAGGCGGCTGCCCGGCTTACGCCGCTGGTTGCGAGACCTCCAGTCATCCGAGTGCTTGCCAGACCGTCTGACAACGGACGAACAAGTCCGCTGCGAACATGTGGCGTGGCCGCTGCCCGCCGAATTGGGCGACGAAGCAACCGCAAGTAGGAAAGCCGCATGACCAGTCTGCGCGTGCTCATCACAAACTTGACGTTGGCTCACCGCACGGGAACCGAGTTGTACGTGCGAGACTTGGCACTTGGCCTGCAACGGCGCGGGCATCAGCCAGTCGTGTTTAGTCCAGAACTTGGATCAGTGTCTGACGAACTGCGGCGTCACACGATTCCTGTCGTCGACAACTTGGAGCAAGTTTCGATCGAGCCGGATGTGATCCACGGTCACCACACCTTTGAAACTATCTTCGCGCTGTTGCGGTTCCCCCGCGCTCCGGCGATCTTCGTCTGCCATGACTTGTCAGCCTGGCACGACACGCCGCCGCGACTGCCTCAGATCCGGCGTTTTGTGGCGGTGGATGAAACACGCCGAGACCGGCTGGTGGAACGACATGGCACTCCGCCGGATCGCACGGTCATGATTCACAACGCCGTCGATCTGAACCGATTTCAGCCGCGTGGTCCTTTGCCGGAGCGGCCCAGGCACGCGTTGGTGTTGAGCAACTATGCGTGTCATCGTGAGCTTGCCATCATCAAAGCGGCGTGTGCATTGCGTGGCGTCAAGGTGGATGCGGCTGGCAAGCAGTTCGGAAATCCGTCGGCGTCACCGGAAACCCTTCTGCACCGATACGACCTGGTTTTTGCGATGGGGCGTTGCGCGATCGAAGCTCTGGCCTGCGGCGCGGCGGTGATCGTGTGCGACGTCGAAGGCTGCGGCCCGCTCGTGACAAGCGCCGAACTGGACCGATTGCGGGCTATGAATCTGGGACGTCGTTTGCTGCAACAGCCAATGCAACGCGACGTCATCCTTCAAGAAATTGACCGCTATGACCGCCGCGACGCGGAACTGGTCACAAAACGGATTCGCGAAACTGCCGGACTGGATTGCCTGTTGGACCAATTGCTGGCCGTGTATCACGACGCGATCTCCGAAGGCCCCGTCAGCGACGTCGAGGCCGCCTTGCAAGCGGCCGAATGCGAGTTACAGCGCTGGACAACCCTACGGACAAACGGCACGCTGGCTCGGTATGAAGGCCAAATGCCTCGTTTGCCGTTGATGCTGCGGATGTATCGTTCATTCCGGAAGCGATTGACAAGAATGTGTGTCGTCCTGAGTCGCATGACCGACGGACATTCCCAACGAGCGGCCTGACGTTAGTGACGAGGGGAGTTTCACGATGGATCCGTCGTTGGTTTTGGCTCTCGATCAAGGGACGACGTCCAGCCGAGCGATTGTGTTTGATCGATCCGGGTGCGCGGTCGGGACGGCTCAGCAAGAGTTTCCGCAGTTGTTCCCGTCGCCGGGGCATGTCGAACATGACCCCGAGGCGATTTGGGAGAGCCAGTTGGCGACGGCTCGCGCCGCGCTGGTGAATGCGAAACGGTCGGCGGCCGACATCGCGGCGATTGGCGTCACGAATCAGCGTGAGACAACGATCCTGTGGGAGCGAGACTCCGGCAAGCCGGTTGCGAACGCGATTGTTTGGCAGAGCCGGATCACTGTGCCGATCTGCGAACGTATGAAGGCGGACGGGTTGGAGCCGTTGTTCCGACAGAAGACGGGCTTGGTACTCGATGCGTATTTTTCGGGAACGAAGATTCGGCACTTGCTCGACACGATTCCGGGACTGCGCGGGCGGACTGAGCGTGGCGAAATTCTGTTCGGAACGGTCGATTCGTTTTTGATCTGGCGGTTGACGGGAGGGAAGCGGCATGTCACCGATGTCAGCAACGCGAGCCGGACGTTGTTGTTCAATCTGCACACGCTCGATTGGGATGACGAATTGCTCAAGCTGCTGGGCGTGCCGCGCGCGATGTTGCCGCAGGTCGTCTCCTCCAGCGAGGTCATCGGCGACTGCGATGCGAAGTGGCTGGGGAGTTCGATCCCGATTGCCGGAGATGCCGGCGATCAGCAGGCGGCCACGTTCGGTCAGGCGTGCTTTGATCCGGGCAGCGCGAAGAACACCTACGGCACCGGCTGCTTCTTGTTGATGAACACGGGCTCGAAGCCGGCCGAGTCGCATCACGGCTTGCTGACGACGGTCGGCTGGCGGATCAACGGACAGACGGTCTATTGCCTGGAGGGATCGGTGTTCGTGGCGGGCGCGGCGGTGCAATGGTTGCGGGATGGGTTGGGTTTGATCGCTCACGCTGGCGAGACCGCCGCGTTGGCGACGTCGGTTCCGGACAATGGCGGTGTGTATTTCGTGCCGGCGTTCGTGGGGTTGGGGGCTCCCTATTGGGATGCGAATGCGCGCGGCCTGATTGCCGGATTGACGCGAGGGACGACGAAGGCCCATCTGGCGCGGGCGGCTCTGGAAGCGATGGCGTATCAGACGGCGGATGTGCTGGACGCGATGCGTCAAGATTCGGGGGTCGCGTTGCAATCGTTGCGAGTGGACGGCGGCGCGACCGCGAATGACTGGCTGATGCAGTTTCAGTCAGATGTGCTCGGAGTCCCGGTGCGCCGGCCCGTGGTGCAAGAGACGACCGCGCTGGGTGCCGCTTATCTCGCGGGCTTGGCGACGGGCGTGTGGAGCGACTTGAGCGATGTCTCCAAGAATTGGCAGTTGCAGCGCGAATTTGTGCCGGTGATGCCGGAGATGCAGCGGTCGGAACTGTTGACCGCCTGGCAACGCGCGGTGTCGCGTTCGCGGGATTGAATGCGCCGGCGAGCCATCACGCTCAGCGGTTGCTCCCGGATTGACCGGCATCATCGCGCGGTCCGGTACGCCGGGCAGAGGCGTCACGTCCGGCAGGAGTTCGCCGACTGTTGGGACTCGCGCAGGTTCGTGAAATGGCATCTCCGCCGCGCGAAGGGTATCGAGAGCCGGGATTTCGTTGGACGATTTGCCAAATGGAGTTCTGCGGCATCGTCGTGATCGGCGATCGCGGACTTTCGCCCCAATCCAAAACACGTTGAGTCCAACAGCCGGTTGGCGAGTCACTCGCGAGCCGCTCTGAAAATCGGGAGATCCAGCGATGCGCCTGTTTTCGTGGTTGTCTTCGTTCCAACAAACGTTGAACCGTAGTCGTGCGCGTCGCTCTCGCCGAAGCATCGCTCGGCTGGAGCGACTGGAAGACCGCCTGGTCCCCACAGTGACGGCAGCGTTTGTCTCTGGCTTGTTGACGGTGACTTCGGATGCCGGCGGTGATTCCATCACGATCAATGCGCCCGGCGGGTCGGGCGGTCCTGTGAACGTCAACGGTGTACCCGTGGCAGGTGCCACTCCCGCGGACGTCACCGCCATTTTGGTGACCTGCAGCACCACGGGCGGAAACACGGTGGATCTGAGCGCCGTCACAGCTCCCGGCTTCACACAGTTGGTGACTTTGCAAGGAGCGGGGGCCGCGGCGCGCATCACAATTCTGGGCGGCGACGGTGCGGACGACATCGTGGGCAGCACGATCAATGACTCGATCTCAGGGGGCGACGGCGACGACAGCATCAATGGTCTGAGTGGAAACGATGCGATTCAGGCTGGCGTGGCGGCGACTGGCTCCAGTGACAACGACAGCGTGTTAGGTGGCAGCGGCCACGACACGATTCGCGGCGGCGATGGCAATGACACGATTAACGGCGGCGACGATTCCGACACCGTGTTTGGCGAGGCAGGATTGGATTCGCTATTCGGCGGCGATGGCGATGACCGTCTTCAAGGTGGCGCGGACGCGGACGTCATCGACGGTGAAGATGGCAGCGACTTCATCCTTGGCGAGGAAGACGCAGACACGCTGCTGGGCGGCGACGGCATCGACCAACTCGATGGCGGCATCGGCAGCGATTCGCTGGACGGTGGCGACGGCGCTGACATCGTGAAGGGGAATGACGGGAACGACATCCTCGTCTGGCACACAGACAGTTTGACCGAAACGCTGGATGGCGGTTCCGGAACCGACACGCTGTCGGTGGTAGGCACCGCGGGGAACGACTCGATTACGCTTGGTCAGACTGCCGCCGGCAGGTACAAAGTGACCGGAGCCGGTGCGCAGACGGGCAACACGCTGTCGGCCGAGAACATTGCGGTCGATGGCCTCCAAGGCGATGACACGATCACGATCAACAACGTCACGGCGGCCGTGGCCTCGACGTTTGTCGTGAATGGGAACACGGGTAATGACCGAATCCTGGCGAACAATTCCGTGCTCACTCGGTTCACCGTGAGTCTGCTGGGTGGAGACGGCGCGGACAGCATCGTCGGCACGCGGAACCCGGATCGCATCGACGGCGGCACCGGCAGTGACTCGATCAACGGGAATGGCGGAAACGACACGATCTTCGGAGACAACGAAGTCACGGCCGCCGATGACGGTGGCGACAGCATTCTGGGTGGCGATGGCAACGACCTGATCACGGCCGGAGGTGGGAATGACACGGTCTTCTCGCTCTTGGGTGAAGACACGATCTTCGGCGGCGACGGCAATGACCTGCTGAATGGCGACGGCGGCGATGACACGATCTTCGGCGAGGCGGACGAGGACCAGATCTCGGCGGGTGCCGGCAACGACAGCGTCGATGGCGGCGACGGCGATGACAGCCTCAACGGCAACAGCGGCCGCGACACCATGCACGGCAACGCCGGCAACGACGTGCTGCGTGGCGATGGGGACAACGATCAGCTCTTCGGCGACGCGGATAACGACAACATTCAAGGCAATGACGGCGCGGACCACATTGAGGGCTTGGGCGGAAACGACACGCTCGACGGTGGCAACGGCAACGACCAAGTCATCGGCGGCGAGGACGACGATCTCATCGGCGGCGGCGCGGGCAACGATACGGTCATCGGTGATGAATTCGGAGGCACTGGCAACGACGGCGCTGACTCCGTCTTCGGGAACGCCGGCAACGATACGCTCAGCGGCCAGGGGGGAGATGACTTGCTCAACGGCAATGATGGTGTGGACCGCATTGGTAACGACTCCGGCGAAGGTGAGACCGGAAACGACAGCATGTTGGGGGGGGCCGGCAACGACACGATCAATGGCGGCGCCGGCAGCGACACGATCGATGGCCAGGACAACAACGATTTGATCAACGGCGGTGACGACGACGATACGATCTTTGGACGTGACGGCAACGACATCCTCCAAGGCGGCAGTGGCGATGACGTGATCGATGGTGGAACCGGCCGAGATGGTCTCTCAGGACAAGCAGGCAACGACAGCCTGCTGGGAGGCACGGGCAACGACAGCCTGATCGGCGGCGATGGCAATGACACCGTGTTGGGTGGTGACGGCAACGATATCGTGATCGGCGACAGCTATAAGGCGGGAGCCATTCCTGGTGACGATGTCGTGGAAGGCAATGCTGGCGTGGACACGATCACCGGCGGTGGCGGCATCAATGTCGTGAACAACCCCGCCGGCTTGGATTACGACGCCGACGAAAAACCGTTCTCGTTCAAACCGACTTGGGAGTAATTCCTCGATCGCTGAGCGATCACACGACAGGCTCTTGAACTAATCTGAGACACAACAGCCCGCGCCGATT
This sequence comes from Planctomyces sp. SH-PL62, assembly GCA_945905295.1. Taxonomy (GTDB): domain Bacteria; phylum Planctomycetota; class Planctomycetia; order Planctomycetales; family Planctomycetaceae; genus SXKJ01. The sequence continues at coordinate 39,270 of CAMDPX010000019.1, forward strand.
TGGTGCGGGCTGTTTTTCATTCACGACTACTTCAAGACATCCAGCAGGTTGCTGAACTGGTCCGTCCAAAGCGGGCTGGTGGGCGGAGCCTTGTGCGTCAGCGTGTCGCCCATCGCCGACGAGATTTCCGGCGTCTCCCAGAAAGAGGCATTGCGGCTGAGCAGCATCCAGTGGGCTTCGTATTGAGCCAACTCGGCATTCACCGAGCTGATGATTTTCGCGGCGGGCCAATTCAGCTCTTCGGCGAGTCGGCGAATGACCGGTTCCAAATCGAGGTGATGATTCGAGACGTGAATCGCGATGACTCCGTCGTCCCGGATATGGCGACGGTAGATGGCGAAAGCCTCGCGAGTCAGCAAATGCACGGGGATCGAATCGCTGCTGAAGGCGTCGAGCACTAGCAGGTCGAACGCTTGCGAAGACTCGGCCTCCAGCATCAGCCGCGCGTCTCCCAACACGAACTCTTGCCGTGCGGCGGAATCCGACAAGAACGTGAATTGCTCGCAAGCCAACCGCAACACGTCGGGGTCGATCTCGTAATAGCGAAACGTGTCGCTCGGCGTCCCGTAAGTCGCGAGCGTACCGACGCCCAACCCGACGAAGCCGCACCGCCGATTCGTCGCACGCGTGGAATTTCGCAAAGCCAGCGCGACCCCTGAAGACTCGCCGTAGTAGGCCGTCGGCCAACGCCGTTTTTCCGGTGACACAAACTGGCGTCCGTGAATCGTGCGGCCGTGAACCAGTTGAATCTCGGCATGATCCGGGTCGTGTTTGTTTTCTCGCAACACGCGCAGCACACCAAAAAAGTTTCGCGACGTCGCAAGTTCGTCGTTTTGCGTCTCGCCGGCATACGAGCGAAGCAAGCCAAGGCTCGACACGACGACCGCCGTCCAGGCCCAAATCGGTCGCCCGTATTTGGTGAGGTAGGACCGCTCGCGATACAGCACCCCCAGCACGCACAACGCACACGCCACCAAGCCCAACTGCAATTCCATCAGCCGCTCGAAAACCAGCGGAGCCAGCAAGCTGACGCCGACGCCTCCCGCCGCGCCCCCCGCTGCCATCGCCAAATAGAACGAGGTCAGATGCCGAGGATTCGGTTTGAGCTTCGCCAACTCGCCGTGGCAAACCATGCAGCAGACAAACAACGCTCCGAAATGCACACCCAATTGCACGAGGATCGGCAAGCCGCTCCCTTGAAACAGCACCAACGTCACGCAGGTCACGACCACGGCCAACGCCATCACGAAACCGTGACGCGGATACCAGCGATCGTGATCGAACACCAAAATCAACGTCAGCAAATACAGCGACAGCGGGATCACCCACAAGAAGGGAATCACCGCCACGTCCAGGCAAACTTGATTCGTGATCGCCAACAACATCGTCGAAGCACACACGCTCAAGCCAAACCACAAAGACTTGTCGAGCCACGTCGGTGACGGCTCGTCAGTCGCGAAGGGGTCGGACGAACGCTCCGACGCTCGAAACGCTCGCCATCCACACCACAGGCAACTCACGGCGAAGAGACCAAACCCCGCCGACCAAAACTTGGCTTGTGTGTCGTTGGTCATCAACGGCTCAAACACAAACGGATAACTGAGCAACCCGACCAGCGAACCGACATTCGACAACGCATACAGTCGATACGGCGTTGCTTCGGGATTCGCCTTCCGCAGCCACGCTTGCAACAGCGGACTGTTCGACGCCAGCACAAAATACGGCAGCCCGACGCTCATGGTCAGCATGCCCAAGATGCGTCCAATGGGAGACTCCGAGCCATTCGGTTTCCACGCCACGTCGGGAGCGATCGGCAATGTCGCCGCCGCCACGATCAACAGCACCGCATGCACCGCGACCTGTCGCCCCGCCGACCAATACCGAATGCTGAAGTGAGCGTAGGCGTAGCCCAAAAAGAGCAACGACTGAAAAAACAACATGCACGCCGACCACACGCCCGGCGTCCCGCCAAACCACGGCAAGATGAACTTGCTGATGAGCGGCTGGACCTGAAACACCAAAAACGAACTGACCAGCACCGCCACACAAAAATCCCAACCAGGCTGCCGCGACGAGCTCCGAGTCATTTCACGCTCTCCGACCAGTTTTCTTATCCGGCGCAAACACGCCTGAACGACGAAAAACTTGCCGAACTCTAGGTCACACCCGAACCACGTTGCTCTTTCGCAACACGACTTCGCCTGTCCGGCGTTCCGATGTTGCCGACCAGGGCGGTCATACCGGTCGTCAGCCGGTAGCAGTCACGCCCATCAGCGGCGAAGAACTTGGTGCCGACAGAGGATGTCTGAGCCAATGGCACTTCGCAGGCGAGTTTGCCAAAATGGAAATGAGCGGTAGGAGTTCCAGACGCTTGCACATCATCCTGAATTTCACCGTTTTCCTGGGGGACTTACTTTGGCATCTCCCGCTGATCGGAATTTGCTGTTTGGCATTCTGGCGTTGCAGATGGATTTCATCAGCCGCGACGCGTTGATCGCGGCCATGAATGCTTGGGTGCTTCGTAAAGAGACCTTTTTGGGTGATCTCTTGCAGGAGCAGAAAGCTCTTTCGGCGGAACGTGGCCAATTGCTGAACGCTCTCGTGGACGAGCATGTGCGCCAACATGGCAACGACCCGCGACAGAGCTTGGAGTCGTTGAGTTCCGCGAGCGACCTGCGTTCGGAGTTGAAAGAAAAGTTGATTGACACGGATCTCCGGCACAGTTTGCAAGTGGTTGGAGCCGCCAAGACCGCCGACCCGTTGCAAACTCGTCCGTTGGGAGAAGGGACGTCCGCGGGAACTCGGTTCCGCATCTTGCGGCCACATGCCGAGGGAGGGCTGGGCAAAGTGGCTGTGGCGCGGGACGAGGAATTGCATCGCGAGGTTGCGCTCAAGCAATTGAAGCCGCGACACGCCGACGATCCGGGCAGTCGCGAACGATTTGTGGTGGAAGCCGAAATCACCGGAGGGTTGGAACACCCCGGCATCGTGCCGGTCTACGGATTGGGCCAAACCGGCGACGGCCGTCCGTTTTACGTGATGCGATTCATTCGCGGCGACAGCTTGGGTGAGGCGATCACCGCGTTTCATTCGCGATTTGGGAACCAGTCGGATCCGCAAGGCCGTGACATTGCGCTGCGCAAGCTGCTCGGACGTTTGATCGACGTCTGCAACGTCATGGAGTACGCGCACAGTCGCGGCGTGCTGCACCGAGATTTGAAGCCGGACAACATCATGCTCGGCAAATATGGAGAAACCTTGGTCGTCGATTGGGGGTTGGCCAAGCCGTTGGGGCAACCGTGCCTGACCGACGCCGACAGCAATTCGGCGGAATCACCGCTGGTTCCGGCCTCCGGCAATTCGGGCGAAACGCTGCCGGGCAGCACTGTGGGAACTCCCGCTTATATGAGTCCCGAACAGGCAGCCGGGCGACTCGATCAGCTTGGCCCCGCCTCGGATATTTATTGCTTGGGGGCGACGTTGTACCACTTGCTGACGGGGCAACCGCCGGTGCGAGACGCGGATCTCGCGACCGTCCTTCGTCGAGTGCAACGTGGCGACGTTCCTCGGCCGCGACAACTTCAGACTTGGATTCCTCCGGCTTTGGAGGCTGCATGTTTGAAAGCGATCGCGCTGCAGCCGTCCGATCGTTACACGTCTCCGGGACAGTTTGCCGATGAACTCGAACGCTGGCTGGCGGACGAACCGATTACGGCCTACTCAGATTCCTGGCGAGAGCGTCTGGCGAGGTGGAGCCGGCATCATCAAGCGTATGCTCAAGCGATCGGCGTTGCGCTGGTGATTGTGGCGGTGGTCGCGATCGCCGCTGGGATCGTCATCAACCGCGCTCTGAAACGAGAATTTTTGACTGAGCAGCGTGCGGAGAAGCGACAACAGTTTGAAGCGGGGTTGAAACAAGAAACTTGGAACGAAGAGCAACTCAAACGGATGGAGAACATTTCGTCCGAACTGAACGACCTCGGTGAATCAATCGACCGCGATCGGAGGGTTCAAGCTTTGTATGACCGTGTTGCCGATTCGGTCAGGCGGATCCTGGAGAAACGCCAGTTAGCTGAAGACGACCAGCACGCTGCCGAATCGACCATTGAACTGTTACGGAAGCGGCAGGCGAAGGATGTTGAAAAGCTGGCAATGGAACTCCAGAGCCGACTTCGTCGCTGGGAAACCGTGATTGAGCAGCAAGCACCGTTCGGTGACACGGCCGTCTCGGCAGTGTTTGGTTTTGAATCCGTAGTCACCAAGAGCGAATCCGGAGACGCCTTGCAGGTTCCGCAACCGCCGGTTGACAACCTCGTGCGAACCAAATGGCCATCAACCGGCAACGTTCGCTGGGATGTGACGTTCTCCGAGAAATGGGGTGATGCCACCCGTGTTGGGTTGGCGCTACAAGTGACTTCCGACAGCCGCTATTTGTGCGTGTTGACTTCGGAGCAAGATCCCACCGGACACACTTCCGACAGCAGTGACGACGTGAATGTGGACGATGCCGCTCTGCCGAAGTTGCAACAAATTTTGAGTCTTGGCGGGCAACTGTCGTTGCGCTTGCTGCGTAACGAAGACCTGCTGATGGAACGCCTGGTGTCGGTATCAGCCGACAAACCATTGCGGATGCGTTTGTCGCGCGAAGGACTCGCGATCTTCGTTCAGATCAATGAGCAACCGCCGGTGCCGTTTATCGACCTGTTCGGCGTGAATCGGACGGATGGCATGTTTGCCGTGTATTGGCCCACAGGATTGGAGGTCGTGCAACTCAGGGCCGAGAAACAATCACTGCCGCTTCGGCCAAGCCCCTTCGAGTTGGGCGACGACCTTGTCGCCCACGGCCAGTACCAACAAGCCTTCGATGCGTACAGCGCCGTTGTGGTTGGTCAGGATTCCGATCAGCGCCAGGAACTCGACTTCAAGCTGGGTGTCTGCCTGGCGGAACTGGAGCGAAATGATGAGGCGGAGAAAAAATTCCAGGCGGTGGCGAAACAACCGGGCAAACAATGGCCAGTGATGGCCGCGTGCCGCTATTGGTTGTTGCAAGTGTTGTGGAAACAAGACAACCCGTTTGCGGCAGAACAGGTGGTCAACGATCTGACTCGCAATCACTCCTTCGACGAATTGCTCCCGCTGGTTCCCACGAACTTTCGGCGACAGTTGCTGAGCTGGTATCGCCAGAACGACGCTTACAGCCGAATTGCTTGGGCTCACGATCCAGTCACGCGCCTAAAACGTGCCAGCCAAATCGAAGAGTTGCTCAACGAAAATCCCTTGCAACGAATCGACACCCACTGGCGAAAAGCGGACGCGTTTCGTGTGACTGGCAACCTGACCGGCGCGATTCAGACGCTCGAAGAGTTGCTGAAGAACGACAGCCTGGATTACGGAGAACGAATTGGGCTGTTGCGTGATTACACCTGGGTCATGTGCCATGCAAAGGAGTTCGACCTCCCGAAAACCATGCTTCAGCGGTGGCTCGGAAAATCGCCGGAGCAACCGGATCTCGACTACGCGCCGTTGTTAGTGGAAATGGCTCGCATCGCGGTCGCACAGCGTCAGTGGGCCGAGGCGGATCGGCAGTTGGAAATGTTCTTTGACCTCGCACCTCGCGTGATGTCAAAGCTGTGCTATGGGGAATACGGCGACGCCTGCTTGCTGCGTGGATTCATCCAATTGGAACTCGGCGATGAGAACGCGGCAGGTATGTGGTGGGAGAAGGCCCATCGCAAAAACTGGCCCGGCGCGCCGATCCCGGAACGGTCGCTGTTGGTGAACTCGACCAGCGGCAAGAAGCTGCGCGATCAGCATCTTGGTTTGATCGTCCGATCTCTGGCCGCGTCACTGAGCAATGATGTGACCGAGAGCGAAACGGACGCGATTGTGTATGAGAATCTGCAAGGAGCCGGACGACTCAATTCGGGGGTTATCAAAATCGCCACCAAGGAAATCGAACGTGCGGTCCCTAAGGAATTGATGCGGCAGGCATTTTTGCGGATGTATCAGAGTCCACCCGGCCGCGAAATCGCTCGGAAGATGGTCTTTCGCGAGTGCGACCTGCTGGACTTCATCGTGGAACCGTTGATCAACTCGATTCTGGAGATTCTGGAAGTGGGGGCGTTTCGGGATGAGAAGATGACCGTCGAACTCCGCGAATCGGTGGCGGTCGCGATGCGCGAAATTGTGGACGACCTCCGCAACAAATCAGATCAGATTAGCGACCCTGAATTGCTCAGCTTGTTCCGCGCCTACAGTGATGCCAATCCGGGGGCCGAGTGGGATCGAGTTCAAGCGAAATATCGTCCGGCCCAGCTACCGATCATCGCTTGCGTGCTGGGATGCCGAGCGGAGTCCATTGGAAAGTTCGCGGAAGCCAAGTCGTTCTTTCAGGAGGCGACTCGGAAGGCCGAGATCACTCCGCTCTGGAAAAACTTCGCAGAGGCCCGAATGAAAGCCTTGACGAAGCCGTGAAAAAAAACGGCCAATCACACAACCTTGATGCGCACTCTGTGAGACTAAATTCATGTCCGTCCTAATCGCCAATTTTTTCCACAACGGCCAGTCTGTTGGCTCGACGGAGTTTGATCATCCGTTGGATTTTGGACGTCAAGGGACACCCGGCGAGGGCTTGTACTCGTGCATCCGTCGTTCGCAGGCCACCGTTCCGTGTTGCATCTTGGCTCCGGCGGAATCCACGTGGATGTCACGCGTGCATTTGCGGTGTGAGCCGCTGAGCGATGGACGGGTGCGATTAAGCAATCTCAGCGGAACACTCCCCGTTGAAATTCAGACGGGCAATTGCCCTCAACTGGCACCGGGAGGTTCCGTGGAATTGGCTTGCCCAATTCTGGTGGCCTGGGGGGACCGAGCGCTGCGGTTGGAATCCGCTGACCATTTGGAAACCTCGGAGCCGGAGGGGGAATTGCAGAGCTTGTCGAACCCGTCGCTGTTGCCGGGATTGACGTTCTCTAAGTTGCCGTCGCAGTCCGCAACGCTGAGTCGTTCATTAGACAAACCGCTGGAAGTCGAACAGCTCGTGCGGTGGATGCAGACCGTCACCGCGGTTTTGCAGAGTGCGGCCGGCACGGCTGGGTTCTTTTCCGAGGCCGCGCGAGCTTTGGTCGACCTAGTCGGCTTGGATGACGGAGCTGTGCTGCTGTTATCGGACGAGCAATGGCGAGTTGAAGCAGTCGAATACGGACCCGGACGTCACACTCAATCGCCGCCGTCACGACAGGTGCTCGCGAACGTGCGCCGCGAGCGACGCACGTTTTGGAAACTTCCGGCGATGGCGGAACGGCGGGGCAGCCTGGAGCAACTGTCGGCTGTCGTGGCCGCGCCGATTTGTGATCCTCAGGGACAGGTTCTCGGCGCGTTGTACGGCACACGCTACGCGGCGGATGGCGTCCCTCCGCAGATTCGTCGTGTGGAAGCGCTGCTGGTGGAATTGTTGGCCGGAAGCGTAGCCGCCGGGCTGGCGAGGCAGCATCAAGAGAGATTGGCGATCGAGGCACAAAGCCGATTCGAGCAGTTTTTTACCCCCGAACTCGCGCGGCAACTGGCGGCCGAACCAGATCTGCTGGCAGGCAAATGTTGTGAAATCAGCGTGCTGTTTTGTGATATCCGCCGCTTCAGCCAACTCAGCCAGCACCTGGATCCTCGATTGATGACCGAGTGGATCAACGACGTCATGGGTGAGTTATCCGCCTGTGTGCTCGACCGACAGGGAGTCCTCGTGGATTACATCGGCGACGAGTTAATGGCGATGTGGGGAGCACCCGTTGAGCAGCCTGATCATGCACGCCTGGCGTGCGAGGCGGCGCTGGACATGATTGAGCGGCTGCCACGACTCAACGCGCGGTGGCGCGAACGGCTGGGTGCGGACATCGACGTAGGAATCGGCATCAACACGGGGACGGCGCATGTGGGAAATGCTGGGTCGCGTTTCAAGTTCAAATACAGCCCCTTGGGAAACACCGTCAACTTGGCCAGCCGGATTCAAGGAGCCACGAAGCACCTGCGAACTCGGCTGCTGATTACCGACTCCACGGCACGCGGACTGGACTGCAATTCGGCGGTTCGGCGTGTGGGACAACTTCGAGTGGTCAACATCGATCAGCCGGTCACGGTCTTCGAACTCTTTGCGCGGCAGACACCAAATACGGCAGAATTGAAGCAGGGCTATGAAGAGGCCCTCGCCGAATTCGAGCGAACTCGTTGCGATCAGACGGTTTTGATCCTGAGCCAACTCCGCCAGCGGTTTCCTCAGGATGGCCCCGCGCTTCTGTTGCTGGCTCGCGCGGTCGAGGCGTTGGTCGAATCCCATGCGAAGGTCGATCCCGTTTGGACGCTCGATTCAAAATAATTCGTCACGGCTTCAAAGACAGCCGGAAGAATCGCACTTGGCGGAGTTGGTGATTATGGCAGTGACTGAGCGGTGTTGTTGCCGTTCGAGGCTGGTTGACTTCGCGACGAAGAATGTGCAAGCTGAGTTCGCACATCCGCACATCCCGGCGATTCCTTCGAGGTGCCCCCGTGATCCTCGCTGTTCACTTCAATTTCGCGACCAAACTTGAAGAACAAGTTCCCATCGAGAGCGTGACGCATGCCTTGGAATTGGTGGCTGCGACGCCGGCCGGTCGATTCTGGTGGATTGATTTCGCGGGCGATGCCGTGGATCAAGGAATGGAATTGATGCAGCAGTTGGGCTGCGAACGACCGCAACTGGTCTCGCTGCTCTCTGACCGTCCGGCCCCTTATTTTTCCGATTTGGACGAATTCGTCGCGTTCACATTGCTCGATGCCGATTGGAGTGTGACCGGCGTCAACACACAGCCCTTGGCGGTGTGCATTGGGACCAAATGTCTCGTGACGATGCATCGCGCGCCCTCTCCCGTGATCCAAGCGATGCGTCAGAGTTATGCGCGAAGTTTTCGCCGGATTGCGCTCTCCCCCGGCTTCCTTTTGTACGCACTGGCCAGCCATCTTTGCGAAACCTACACGCAGATCGTGGGGCAGATCTCTGATGACAATCAAACCGTTCAGGACAATCTGTTTAAGCAAGCGAACGAAGACATGTTCGAACGAGTCGCGGAACTGCTGCGGGCGGTGAGTGAATTCCAAAAGGTTGTGGTTTACGCACGCGAGATTGTGCATGACTTGTCGCTCAGGCGTTCGCCCATGATTCCGGAAACGACGCAGCCGTATCTGGAGAAGAAGGCCAGCCTGTTGGATCGCCTGAGCGCGGACATTGCCTCGGAGCGGAACCTCCTTTCGGAAACCGTCGGTCTGTACCTGGGCATTGTCACGCACCGGACCAATCACACCCTGTCGAGACTGACGGTGCTGGGCACGTTAATTTTGCCGCTCACGTTTCTCACCGGGGTTTACGGGATGAATTTCGACGTCATGCCCGAGCTGAAATGGCGGTACGGCTATTTGGGTTTCTGGGGCGTCGTCGTGACGTTTGGGCTGGGTGTGCTGATCGTGATGAAACGCAAACGTTGGTTCTAACGAACGAGGCCGCAATCAATTCCCAATCAGCCGCAGGGCGCTAGCCCCGGTTTGTGTTATCCGAACCGGGGCTAGCGCCCGCTGGACCATAGCTAGCGTGTGGCGAAACGACACAGAGCTTCCTAACTTAGTCTTCCACCGATGGACCCCTTTGGATTTCGCAAACATTTCACCACGAGAGGGCATCATGTCACATGCACCGACCGAGACCCCGTTGATCGACACCCCTACAACGACGGCCGAAGAGCTGCGGCTGGCGGCGGCTCATAACCGGAAAGAGGACTGGCAGCGTTGGGGCCCGTATCTCTCCGAGCGGCAGTGGGGGACGGTGCGCGAGGACTATTCGCCGCACGGTGACTCATGGGGATTCTTTCCGCACGATCACGCGCGCAGCCGCGCGTATCGTTGGGGCGAAGACGGGCTGATGGGGATCAGCGATCGGCAGGGGCGGATGTGCTTCGCGCTGGCGCTGTGGAATGGCCGCGATCCGATCTTGAAGGAGCGGCTGTTCGGAGTGACCGGGCCGGAAGGAAATCACGGCGAGGATCCCAAGGAGTTGTACTACTACCTCGATTCGACGCCGACGCACTCTTACATGAAGGCGCTCTACAAGTATCCGCAGGCCGAGTACCCCTACGAGCGATTGCTCGACGAGAATCGCCGGCGATCGAAGGCGGAGTTGGAGTTCGAGTTGGTCGATACCGGCATCTTCGACGACAACCGGTACTTCGACGTGGTGGCCGAGTACGCGAAGGCATCGCCGCAAGACATCTTGGTCCGCGTCACGATCCACAACCGTGGCCCGGAGGCGGCGACTCTGCATGTGCTGCCGACACTCTGGCTGCGCAATACCTGGTCGTGGACCGGCCATGACGAAACCACCGAGAGTCTGCCGGGAATGAAGTACCATTCGGACGGAATCGTTGGGGCGTGGCACGAGGCTTTGGGAGAGTATTCGTTGGCGGCGGATGATTCGGTGAGCAAACCAGAATGGCTCTTCACCGACAACAACACGAATCAGGAACGGCTCTATGGAATGTCCAACAACGGCCAGCATGTGAAGGATGCGTTTCACGAGCGGGTGATCAAGGGCAATCTTGACGCGGTCTCTCCGGATCGAGCCGGTACGAAGTCGGCGGCTTGGTACGAATTGCGGGTGGAGGCGAACTCCTCGCAGGTCGTCCGCATGCGGTTCACTCATGATCGTGAGAAGACCTGGACTCCTCAGACGGCGTTCGGGGCGGGGTTCGACCAAGTCTTCGCGACTCGACTGCGCGAGGCCGACGAGTTCTATGCCCAGAAACTTTACCGCGAGTATTCGCCGGAGGCGGCCCGTGTCGCTCGGCAAGGTTATGCGGGGTTGCTGTGGACGAAACAGTTCTATCACTACGTCGTGCCGCAGTGGCTCAAAGGGGATGAAGGGCAACCGACTCCTCCGGAGTCACGAAAGAAAGGCCGCAATCGCGATTGGCCGCATCTGTTCAACCGCGATGTGATCTCGATGCCCGACAAGTGGGAGTATCCGTGGTACGCGGCCTGGGACTTGGCGTTTCACATGGTCCCGTTCGCGCGGCTCGACGGGGAATTCGCCAAGCAGCAACTGCTGCTGTTCCTGCGCGAGTGGTACATGCACCCGAACGGTCAATTGCCCGCCTACGAGTTCGGCTTTGGCGACGTGAATCCCCCGGTCCATGCCTGGGCCTGCTGGCGCGTCTACAAATTGACCGGCAAACCCGGCAAACGTGACCGCCTCTTTCTCGCACGAGCGTTTCAAAAGCTGTTGCTGAACTTCACCTGGTGGATCAACCGCAAGGATCTCGAAGGGAACAATATGTTCGGCGGCGGGTTCCTCGGCTTGGACAACATCGGCGTGTTCGACCGCTCGCAACCGTTGCCGACGGGTGGCAGTTTGCAGCAAGCGGACGGGACCGCGTGGATGGCGTTCTTCTGCTCCACGATGTTGGCGATCGCGCTGGAGCTGGCGTCCGAAGACCCCAGCTATGAGGACATCGCGTCGAAGTTCTTTGAGCACTTCGTCGCCATCGCCGACGCAATGAACACGCTCGGCGGCAGCGGCCTGTGGGACGAGACCGACGGCTTCTATTACGACCAGCTCAAGATCGGAGACCACGGCCAGCCGATGCGGATTCGCTCGGTGGTCGGCATCATCCCGCTGTTCGCGGCCGAAATTCTCGATCCGAAGACGCTCGATAAGCTCCCCGGCTTCAAGCACCGCATGAAGTGGTTCCTGAACAACCGCAAAGACCTCGCGAAACAGATCACCATCTGCGAACAAGACCCGACGGCGGTGGACGCCAAACACAGCCGTCTGCTGCTGGCGATCCCGTCGCGGGAACGCTTGCAACGCGTGCTGCAACGAGTGCTCGACGAATCGGAGTTCCTGTCTCCTTATGGATTGCGGGCGCTGTCCCGGACGCACGCGGCGAATCCATTCGTGTTCAACTCGGGCGGCCAAGAACTGCGAGTCGATTACGTCCCCGGCGAATCGAACACAGGGATGTTCGGCGGCAACTCGAATTGGCGCGGGCCGATTTGGTTCCCGGTCAATTACCTGCTGGTCGAAGCGCTGGAACGCTATCACCACTTCTACGGCGACGACTTCAAAGTCGAATGCCCGACCGGCAGTGGCGTCTTGATGACGTTGAAAGAAGTCGCCACCGAGCTGTCACGCCGAATGTCGAACCTCTTCCTTCCCGACGCGAACGGACGCCGGCCTTGTCATGGTGACGATGCGCGCTATCAGGACGATCCGCATTGGAAGGATCTCGTGCTGTTCTACGAATACTTCCACGGCGACACCGGTCGCGGCTGCGGAGCCTCGCACCAAACCGGCTGGACGGCGCTGGTTTTGCGACTGTTGAAGTAACGAGGAACGGGGTCGGGAGTCTTTTTCAGGTCGGCCTTAAATCACATCACAACTGTGACATCTTGTGAGGCCGACCT
>CAMDPX010000020.1 GCA_945905295.1 Planctomyces sp. SH-PL62
CCAGTCAACCGAACCACTCTCGGCTGCGGCATGAAAAAGACTCCCGACCCCGTCGCGATCACAACTTTTTAGACACCGATGTCTTCATTCCAGAGTCGCGGCTTCTCTCGAATCATTCGCCGCATCAGTTCCAAGCAGCGCGGGTCTTGTACGACCTCGACATGGACACCTCGGCTGCGCAGCAAATCCTCTTCGCCGAGGAATGTCTGGTTCTCGCCAATGACAACGCGGGGAATCTTGTAGAGCAGGATCGTGCCGGAGCACATCGGGCACGGCGACAGCGTGGTGTAGAGCACGCACTCGCGATAGACCGAGGCCGGCAGTCGCCCGGCGTTCTCCAGCGCATCCATCTCGCCATGCAGGATCGCGCTGCCGCGTTGCACTCGGCGATTGTGCCCGCGTCCGATGATTCGACCGCCGTGGACCAGCACCGAGCCAATCGGAATGCCCCCCTCGGCCCAACCCGCTTCGGCTTCGGCAATCGCTTGGTCGAGAAATTCGTCCGACATGACGCCCTCCTTGTTTATCAAACAGGCGAGTGGGGCGGCGTCAGCCCCCCGGTGCATTCGCCGTGAAACCGGGGGGCTGACGCCACCCCGCTCGCCAAAACATCTCTTTTAACAAAAACAGCCGCGTCAATAAGAGCGCGGCTGTTGGGAGAGTTTTCGCGTTGATCGAATCCGACGCTACGAATTGGCGTGCTCCGGTTCGTGCTGTTTCTTTTGAATGGCTTGATAGACCTCTTCGCGATGCACGGTGACTTCGCGGGGCGCGTCGATGCCCAGGCGGACTTTGTCCCCTTGGATATCCACCACCATGATGGTGATGTTGTCGCCAATGATGATTTTCTCGTCTTTCTTCCGGCTGAGTACCAGCATGATCCACTCCTTGGTCCGAGAGGTGTTTCGTGCCCGCGACGACAACGGAAGCTCATTCATGAGTCTTTCGCCGCGAGGCTGTCACTGCATCTTTCTTGTCAACTTCTCTGGTCAATCTGGCCGCCCACTGCGGCTCGCGGGAAAGCTAGGTCAGCCCGCGATTGTGGCCAGCGGCGACTTGAAAGAATCCGCAAGTTGCGGTTCCGCTTGTAACGATCAGGCGGCGTGCGCTCGGCGTTGACGAATTGGACCGGCCCCTCAATGATCGGCCCACATGATGACGACATGGATGATCTCCGGGGTGAGCATGGCCGCTGGCTTTGCACTGGCTTGGCTGATCTTCGCCCAGCGACCGCGGACCGCGCGACAACAACGCGAGGCCGACGCTTTTTCCACAGAGGCTCGCACCGATGCTCTCACCGGTTTGAAAAACCGGCGGTCGTTCAACGAGGAGCTACACCGTCAATTCGCTCAACGGCAACGCCAGGGGGTTGTCTTCTCGCTGCTCCTGATCGACGTCGATCACTTTAAGCAGGTCAACGACAATCACGGTCACCCGGCGGGAGACTTAGTGCTGCGATCGGTCGCCGAGTTTCTGACGAAAACACTGCGTGATATGGATCTCGTCTATCGCTACGGAGGTGACGAGTTCGCGGTGATTTGTCCTGGCTCACGGCTGCACGAAGCCGCGACGGCCGCCGAACGCATTCGACAAACCGCGGCGACGACTCCCGTGCTGCTCAAGGACGATGGATTCCCCCGCACCCTGAGCATCGGAGTCGCCGAAGTCGATGGTTCGGAAATCGCCGACGGACTGATTCAACGCGCGGACCAGGCACTCTACGCGGCCAAACATGCCGGCCGAAATCGGGTCCGACTGCATGACGGAAAACAGTGCGTGCCCGCCATCACCGTCTGATCCGCATGGCAAAGATTCGCCGCGCGGCTCATTGATGTGACGCGGATAGATGTCAGCCCTCGCCGCCGAGCGCAGTGTCAAAGGACGCGACGACCAATTGCTGCTCAGACTCCCGATGCCGTTGCGCGGCCTTGATCCAGCGGCGGAGCTTCGGTTTCACTTCGTCGACGATGAACTCAAACGACTGTTCGTCGGCGATACGGTTTCGCAATTCAAGCAGCGAGAAATACAGCCCTTCGTGCTCGCGATGCAGTCGCTCAACCGTGTTCGACCAGTTCGGGTTTTGCTCGCAGACTTCGGCGAGGTAGCCGCCTTGATCCTCATACTCGAATTCGTTCGGCAACAGGTTGAGCAACTCTTCGAGGACCGCCAGCAACCAGCGGCGGGTTTCGTTGTCGGGCGTCTCCTCCAGCAAATCCCGGAGGTCACCGATCAGCAGGTACTCCAGAACTGAAGAGCAGGCATACGCATCACGAGACGTCATTGAGCGATCGAGAGCCATTCGACATCCTTTCACACCAGAGTTCCGAGAACCGGCTCAGGATAGTCAGGCAATCTCGACCTGCAAGAACTTTTCGGGAAATCTTCATGCCCGCCGAATCGGAGGGGTGGCACGCCTTGACCATCGGGAAGGGCGTGGTTTTCCGAGTTGATCAACATTCCCACGCCCTTCCCGATGGTCAGGGCGTGCCACCCACCGCGCTCACGTCCCCAGAACTTCGCTCACCGATTCCGCCATGATCTCGACGATGCGGTCGAGCAACTTGTGCGGAGTGATGATCGGTGGCGCGAGACAGAACACATCTCCGCGCAGTCGCGAGTACAAGCCGCGACGCTGCGCGGCCAAGTGAACCTTGTGGCCAATCTGCTCGGCAGCCGGATACTCGGCCTTGGTCGCTTTGTCCTGCACGAACTCGACAGCACACATCAGCCCTTTGCCGCGAACCTCGCCGACGTGCGGATGCGATGACAACGCCGCTTGCAACCGAGACAAGAAGTACGCGCCCTTCTCGGTCGCCTGCGCCGGGAAATCTTCTTGCTCGATGATATCCAATGTCCGCAACGCGACCGCGCAGCCAACCGGATGACCGCTGTAGGTGAAGGCGTGCATCCAGGTTTGCTCGGCGGTGTCCAGCACGTTGGCGATTCGCTCGCTGACACCGATGCCACCCAGCGGGAAGTAGCCCGACGTGATCGCCTTTGCGAATTGAATCATGTCCGGCTGCACGCCGTAGTGCTGCAAGCCCCACATCTTTCCGGTTCTTCCGAAGCCGGTAATGACTTCGTCCGTGACCAACAGCACGTCGTACTGATCGCAGATTTCCCGAATGCGCGGGAAGTAATCGTCCTGCGGCACGATCACGCCAGCCGAACCTTGCACCGGCTCCGCAAAGAACATCGCCACGGTCTCCGGCCCTTCGCGCAGAATTGCTTTCTCCAATTCATTGGCGGCAGCAATGCCCTGGCTGACTCCCGCTGGTGCGACATAGCGATACGGATACGGCGAGGGAATTTGGATGAAGCCCGGCAGCTTCGACTCGAACATCGGCCAGTACGACGCAATCCCCGTGGCGTTCATCGCACCCAGCGTTGTGCCGTGATAGCCCCACTGACGACTGATGATCTTCGTCTTCTCCAACCGCCCCTGCATCCGCCAGAAATAGCGAGCGGTCTTGAAACAGGTATCGCTCGATTCACCTCCACCCGACGTGAAGAAAAATCGCCGGATCGACGGGTAACTCAATCCCGCCAATCGCTCGGCCAATCGAATCACGGTCGGATGCGAGCTCCCCGCATAGGTCGAGCAATACGCCAACGTCTGCATCTGAGCGGCGGCCGCTTCCACCAATTCCGTGCGTCCATGCCCGGCCACGACGTTCCATAGGCCCGAGAGACCGTCGATGAATTCGCGACCATCCGCGTCAACCAGGATGGCTCCGTCCCCTTTGACCCAGACGTGCCCACAGTTCTCATGCAGCTTGCGATTGTGCAACGCATGAATCAGGTAGGTGAGATCAGTCTGCAAATACTCGGCATTGGTGGTGTTCATGGCGAGGAGCCTAAGGCAACGGACGGGACGCTTTCAATCGGCCAGACATTACCACTCAATCCGGAACTTCGTCCAACGGATGCCAGAGACTCCTTGCTCGACGCACCAGTGAGTCTCCAAGAACGTCCCGTCTTGCAAACGGATCGCCGTCGGGAATCCGAATTGAAAACTGGCAAGTTCATCGACGCCGGTGTTGCCCGATGCTGGGCCGTCACGCAGCGCGCGAGCGTCGTATAGCAGTTGCTCGGTGTGGACGGTCCACGCGGTGTCGGTAAACGTCGCGAGTACCGCGACGATCCCTTGTTGTCCGTACCGGCGGTTATAGAGCACCAGCAGCCGATCGCCGCCCAACGGCAGCGGAGTCATTGTCTGACCGCGAATGCCCGTCGATTGAAACGGCCCCCAAGTCCAACCGCCGTCGCGCGAGATGACAAAACTGTCCGGCTGATCGTGATAGTCCCCCAGCGTGATCGTCCACGCGACCGCCATCAGTTGGTTCGGAGCGAACTCGACCAGCTTCTGTTCCCAGAACCCCAACTTGCCAGCCGGGTCTTTGAAGACCGTGCGATGCGCCGGCCACGTCCGCCCGCCATCATCCGAGACCGCCACGATGACCTCTTCCCCCAACCGCTCTTTGCTGACGAGCAATCCCGTCGGAGCCAGCAAACGTCCCGACGCGAGCGGCAGCATCGAATGCGACACCTCCAACGGAACATCGGGCATCGGGATCACCTGCGGCGACGACCACGAGTGACCGTTATCAGTCGAGACACAAAACAGCGCCTCGCCCCGCCGCTCGCCAAACTTGTCGTCGATCGGTCCCCAGTAGCGAGTCCCATAGGCGTAGATCGTCTTCCCATCCGGCGAGAGGCTCAGCTTCAAGAAATTCGCCGAGGGCGGATCGCTCGTCGGCGGCAACATGGTTCCTTCCAGCCGCCACGTCACCCCGCCATCCGTCGAGCGAACCCAATCGGTTCCTCCATGCACGAACTGCCCGCCCCCCACTCCGAACGAACACAGAATGTCTCCATCCGGCAACTGCACCGCTTGCGGAAACGCCGACTCGCGCTCATCGAGTCGGCCAGTGTTCAGGATTTGAATGGATGGCATGGCGAGTTCCTCATCAAGGCTGAGCGTCGCGGTCTTCCGCGTCTCCAGATTGTTGGGCGAATCCGTTACGGTTGGCTTTCCGACAGTTGATGATCTTTGTTGCGTCAATCCTCCAACTCCCCTCAACACGTTGAACCGGCATGGGGCCAAAGTCAGGGGTGATGATCATCACGTTACCGTCTTCTTCAGATCCTGACACTTGGCTCACGGAGTACGCTTCTGCGATTTCGTCGAGAAGTGGCACCACGTCATCAGGATAGGCTCCCTCCCAAAGAATCTCCGCGTCAGGATGCTCAAGGATGAGTGGCTCTATCTCTTCTCTTCTCCCTCGGTAAAGCGCTCGCGAGAAACGTCGCCAAGCTTTCTCAGGTTCACCTTCCTCCTGGCTGCTTTCTCGCCCCATCATGTCCCGCACGATTTCATCAGGAGACTCCGTCTTCGTCCTCTCCACATATTCAACCAGCAGGCTCCGCAATCTCTCGATCGCGTCGTCATCATCGCGAGAGCACTCCTTTAGCACATACGGCCACACATAGTTGTTCGGGAACCTGCACACGGCACATACCAGGTCGTTGAAGAATCGCATTCCGTCGCCGCTGAGCGGTGAGTCTGGTGAGGCATGGGCGTACCCATACAAGTATGCGCAGACCTCGTAGAACGAGCCGCCGCAGACATACATGCTTCTCCGACGGCAGATGTTTTCAACAAGTTCAATGAAGCTGTCAGTGCTTGTCATTCGCCTTGCCCAATCGTTGAGTGCCTGTTGTGTGAGCGATCTACCGCGAGTTGCTGATGAGCCGTGACGTGTGAGGTTATGACGCCACGAACAGTTTCTCGATGACCGACATTGGGAGAAAGAGCCGTCGCGAATTGTTGGAGACCGGAAGGAATCCAAACTGTTGATAAAAACTGGTCGCTGGGTCGTCCTTGGCGTCGACCAACACAGCGGCTGCCGCGATGGGAGTGGCGTGTTTCAATGCTCGTTGCAACGCATCAATCAGCAGCTTCCGACCGACTCCAGGGAAGTTGACGTCCCTAGCCAGACGTCCAATCAAGATTGCGGGGACGAGCGGGTATCGCGGTAGCTTCTTCGCGAACGATTCCGGCAATTCACGCAGCGCGATTGCCGTTGCAGACAGCGTATAGAACCCCGCGATTCGAGTTGTCTCCGCAGTGGGAACCAAAACATAGACGGCGGCCACACGCCGATCCTGATCCTGCCTGGCTCGTTGCTGAAACCAATGATCGAGTTCGTCAACGCCACAACGGAAAGACGTTCGATCGTGCAGCTTCGTCAATGGCTCGCAGACAAACTCAGTCATCGGGAGGTCACCGTCCGGCGGTGCTCACGAGCCGCCTTCCGCAATGCCGCATTCGGCTCACGCGGTTTCAGCAGCGATTCGACGAACGCATGGCTTTGAACGGAGTTCAATTGAAGAATCTCGTGACTCTGAATCACTGACTCCGATGCGGACGTCAACGCGCGAACGACAAACTCCGCCACCGTACTTCCCTGGTAGGCAGCCGCTCGTTCGACCAGGGACTTCTCGTGGTCAGTCAATCGGGCTTCGAGTCGTGCGAATCGAGTTCCGCTCGGACGTTTGGCGGACGATCGCTTCGCGGCCTTTTGTTTGGTGGACGTGATCATGGCAAAAGAGACTTTCGTATTGAGAGATGACCGACGATCACTCAGTATCGGCGAAAGACTTTACTCGTCGTTCAAATCAACGGGAAGTGCGGTCGCCTCTTTCGAGGTGAGGCGGCTTGGCCTATGCTGACTGCCAGTCGGCTCGGACGCAAATGGAGAATGAATCATGACGCTACAAGGCCATGTGCAAAACGGTGTCGTTGTCCCCGATGGCGATTGGGGGCTGCCGGAGAACACGGTCGTTCTGCTGACGCCGCTCGGCAATCAGACCCTGGACCGAAAGCGTCGAACGGAATTGCTCGCCGAGGTCCAACGCATCGCGACATTGCCGCTCGAAGGACGGCCGGAGCCATTCTCTGGGTGTGATCACGATCAAGCCTTGTACGGAGAGCCGTGATGGTCTTTGTCGATACAGGCGCGTGGTTCGCTTTGCATGTTCCGACCGATCCCAATCACCAACGAGCGGTCGATTGGCTGCAAGACAACGAGGAGCCGCTAGTGACGACGGACTTCGTGATCGACGAAACATTGACCTTGCTGCTGGTCCGAAAGGAACGCCGCCGAGCACTTGAGGTCGGAAGATTGTTGATTGAAAGCGGTTCAGTCCGAGTACATTTTCTTTCGCCAGAGGATTTCCACCGCGCGTGGATTCTGTTCCAACGCCATCACGCGGCTGGCTGGTCGTTTACCGATTGCACGAGCAAGATCGTCTTGGACTCGCTCAAAATCCCGACGGCGTTCGCGTTTGATGATCACTTCCGCCAATTCGGAACGGTCAACGTGGTTCCGAATTGATCGCGGGATGAATCAACTTTCCTCCGGTCGTCCCGGTCGCTTTGGCAACAAGGTCACCGCGACCACGATGCCGCTGAGGATGAACAGGCCGCACACCAGAAAGCTGAGTCGATAGCCCAACGCGACGGGAGTCATTCCCAACGCCGTCAGCTTGTGCTGACTGACGAAATCGACGATCGCGCCGTACAAGTAGCCGGCGGGAGCGGCCGGGACCATCAGCATCGTGGCGAATGCCATGTTCCTCCGCAGGTCGTTCGTGCGCGACGCCGAGCAGATGTAGTTCGGCGAATAGACGCCGATCAGTTCCCCCGCGCCGAAGATGCCGAAGGCGACCAAGTACCACGGCCCCGTGACCAGAAGCGCCCACACCTGCGCGAGCAGAAAGATCGTCGAGGTCGCCAGGATTCCCGTGCGCGGATTCGTGCGAGTCAGCACCCAGCCGAGCAAGGCTCCGGCAACGACTTTGAACCCGAACCGCAGCATGTTTTGCAGACCGGCGTATTTCTCTGGCGTGTCTCCGAGCACTTCGGGCGAATACAGATTCATGTTCGACGGAATCATGTTCCCCGCGTACACGAGGATCGTGACCACCGTCGCCAAGAACAAAACTCGCTGCTTCAACAACGAGCGGAAGTGATAGACCAAAGCGACGGCCGCACCGCTCGCTGCGACGTAGCCAGCCCACCGAAACTGCTCGTCCGATTCGACCGAGGCCGCGTGCAGCAGCGCGACCGAGACGAACATCAGCGGCACGCCGATCAGCAGATCGGCCACGGCCGAGATCGGCTCACGTTCTGGTTCACGATCTACCGGCGGAACCACCAAGAATCGCGACACGAAGGCTGCCACCGCCATCACCGGGGCACCCGTTCCGAAGAGCGTGACGAAATTCCAGGGATAGGCCACGCCGGAGAATTTCCAGCCAAACAGATCGCCCCCCAACAGCGCCGTCTGAGCGAACGATCCGAGCACCGCCAAGATCGGCCCGGCCCCGAAGGCGAGGCTCAGCGCGAGTCCTCTCCGAGATTCATCCGAACCGCGACCGATCGCTTCCCACAAAAGCGCGATCGCCGCCGGCATGACTGCTCCCGAAACGCCCCCTTGCAGAATGACCATCGCCAGCTTCACCCAGTTCGGCAGCGGCAGCAGCAACGTCACGGCCAGTGTCGCCAACATGCAGGCCGACGTCGCGTAGCACAGCATCAGATTTCGCTTGAGCGACGCCACTCGCGGCGACAGCCACGCGATGATGGCCGGGATCGCAGTCATCGCGAAGAACAACGTCCCCGGCAGGTTCGACGTGCGAGCGTCCGCTCCCAACCGATCGCACAACGACGCCTGCGTGATCCCCACATACAACACCGGGGCCGCGAGGTATTGCATCCCGGTGCAAGACGCGAAAAGAACGAGATTCCGTCGCTGCTCCGGCCAAGACAACGGGCACGCATCGTTCGGCGATTTGCTGGAAGATTCCGACATCGGTGCCATTCCTTCGGAGACCGCGCTGAAGTTTTTTCTGTCCCCATTTTTCTGTCAGGGCATCTGACAGAAAGATGGGGACAGAAAAAACAGAAAGGGATGCCGATGAAAATCAGGCGACTCTCAATGGCAGCGTGACCGCCTCGCCTTTGCGGGCGGAGATCAAGCAGGCTTCGCAGATTTCGACGGCGGCGCGGCCTTCGATTCCGCCAACTTTCGGAGGACGATGCTCGCGAACGCTATCGACGAACTCTTGGATCACACCGATGTGCGGGAACAGTCGGATCGGCGACTTCGGTTCTTTGAGATAGTCGAATCGCTCCGGCGAGTAGATCCGCTCCCACTTGTCCCCTTTGCCGAGATCGAGGAACTCAAAGTTTTCCAAGTCGAACATCGCATCGCGGCCAAAAACTTGGAAGCGCACCTCGCTGCTGGGGAGGCTCGGTGACGGCAACTCGGTCGTGATCCACATGTGGGCCATGATGCCCCCCTCAAATTCGATCTGAGCCATCACCGACTGCGCGGGAGCGGCGACGTCGCTGAAGGTCGTCGCTTGAGCGAAGACCTTGACCGCGTTGCGTCCGGTCAGCCAGCGCAAGAAGTCGGCGTTGTGCGAGGCCATCCCCATGAACAATCCGCCGCTGCGCGGATCGGCCATCCACGGCCGCTCGTCGAACAACTGTTTTGTGAGTGGCAGCGGGAATGCCGAGACGGTCCGCATCATGCGGACAGGGCCGATCGTGCCGTCATCAATCAACTGCTTTGCTCGTTGTGTGATCTTGCGGAAGCGTTCGGTCTTCACCACAGCGAGATTCACTCCGGCCGCCGAGCAATCCGCGATCATCTGATCGCACTCGGCGACGGTCGGAGCCATCGGCTTTTCGGCGAGCACATGCTTTCCGGCCGCCGCCGCCAATCGAGTCAATCGGGCTCGGTCCTGATCGGGAGTCGCCAAGACCACGGCCTCGACATCCGTGCGAGCCAGCAGCGATTCGACCGACGGCTCGCAGGCCACGCCGTAGTCGGCGGCTAACTTGTCGGCACGCTTGCCCCCCGTGATCGCGACCAAGTGACAACCCTGAGCGTGATGGCTGACGACCTCGCTGTAGGTTAGGCCCATGAAGCCGCTGCCGATCATGCCGATGCCGATGGATTCCATTTTTGCCTCCTAGGTCGCTGGATTTTGAAGGGGCCCGACGAATCGAAGGAGACGACGAATGATCTCTCATTCGTCGTCTCCTTCGATTCGTCGGGCTCTTGTGCATTAAGACAATTCAAACAACCGCTCGGCGTTCTCGCACAGAATCAGCCGCTTCTCGTGATCGGTCAGGTCGGCATGATCAATGCGGATGCGTTGCATCGACGTGTGATACAGCGGCGAATCAGTCCCGAACAGGACTCGCTCGGCCCCGACTTCGCGGACGGCCCATTCGATGAGGTTCGGTGTGATCGACCGGGCGCTCGATGTGTCGGCGAAGACGTTGCCGTGACGGCTCTGCTGGATGGCTCGAACCTGATGTGTGTGGTCGCCGTCCCAACCGCAGCCGATGTGAGCCAGGATCAGCTTCGCTTCCGGAAACTGATTGGCGAAGACGACCAACTCGGCTGCGAGACTGTTCTTCTCGCTGCTGTGCGACAGCACGACGGCGCGGTGCCGAGCGGCGAACTCGAAGATCACCGTGCCGTGGTCCTGAATCAGATAGAGATGTTCTTCCGGGTGAATCTTGATTCCGACACAGGTGGGAAGCTGCAGCATCTCTTCGGCTTGTTGGTAGGTCTCCGGCCGACGCGGGTCGATCACGACGTACTGCAACAGTCCCGGCGCGGCAGCCACGATCCGCGCGGCGTTGCGATTGCCGATGACGGCGTCCGCCTTGCCTCGCGGCAGCAGACTTTCCAGCGGAGAGACAATCGTCAGCCGGACGTTCGCACGCCGCGCTCGTTCGGCCACGACGGCGGCATCTCCGGTCATCAGTTCGTTGATCAGGTCTGGCCGGCCGCAGTCGTAGCGACCGTAGTGAGCATGAACGTCGATCGCGCTGATGGATTCAGTTCCCATGACATTCTCACTTCATATCTTGTGGAGCCGGCCGCGCGGGCAGGACAACGATCATCAACAACATCGCCGCCAGCAGGATGCCGGTGGCGGTGTAAAAGCTGGCGATGCGGCCCCAACGATCGGAGATCAGACCGAAGAGCACCGAGGCGAAACCAACTAGCGAGCCGAGCAAACTCAGGTACGCCATGTTCGCTCGCACTTGCGATTTGCTCGACGACGTAGCGATGTAGTTTGGAAAGTAAGCCCCGAACAGTTCGCCCGCACCGAGCAACCCGAACGAGATCAAATACCACGGACCCGTCACGTTGAGCACCCAGCCCATGCCGATTACCAGGATTGTCGTGGTCGTCAGCAGCAATGTTTTGGCATTGGTTCTCGTCAGCAACCAGCCCAGCCCGAATCCCGCGACCGCCTTGAATCCGAATCGCAGGAATTGCTGAGTCCCCATCGAACTGGCCGACGCTTCTCCCAGAGCGTCTTTCGCGTGGAGCGAGACGTTATCAAAGATCGCGTTGCCTCCCGAATAGACCAGGAAGTAGCCGATGGCTCCAAAGATCAACGGGCGGTAGGTGAAGAAGTCTCGCAGTCCGCCGAGGATCTCGGTCAATCGCGATTCGTCGGTTGGCTCGTCCGTCGGCAGCGGCACGACAAAGGACGCTGCGATCAGCGTCTCCAGCAACATCAACGGAGCGGCCGCCGCGAACAACACCAGAAAGTTTTGAGGAAACGCCAATCCCAGCGACATCCCCGCGATGGGGGTCGTCGAGAACAACGCTTGTTGAGCCAACGATCCGACGCAGGCGAACAACGGACCGACTCCAAACGCGACCCCCAGCGCATGTCCGCGTCGCGAAGTCGAGACGCCACGGCGCAGCACCTCCCAGAGTGTTGTCAGCATCACGCCATTGCTCATGCCCAGCACCGCGCCGTGAGTGATGACGATGATCGTGACAATGCTGGGCGACAGCCGCAGCCAGATGGCGAGCGCCACCGCTCCCGTGATGGCGGCCATCAAGATCAACGGAAAGACCAGCAGCGGCTTGAGCAGTTTCGGCTGCGGCAAAAACCAGGCGACAATAATCGGCACCGCCGTCAGCCACTGATAAACCGCATGGGGCAGGTTGGCGATCGTGTCGCTGTTGCCCAATTCTTTCAGCAAGTTGGCGTGCGTCAGTCCAACATACGAGACCGGAGCCGCCAAATAGAACAGGCACCAAAATCCCGCGAAGCAAAATATGTTGCGAGCCTGCTGAGCCGGCGACAGCGGGCAATCGTCTTCCGTCGGCGGATTCGGTTCGGACATGCGACACCTCGGCGTTGTTTCGAGGTTCCTTTCTAACAGCAACCTTCGACGAGCGGCAGGCAACTGGCGGGGCGAATGGGGCAGACGATAAAAGAGCCCGACGAATCGAAGGAGACGACGAATGAAATGCAGCCCATTCGTCGTCTCCTTCGATTCGTCGGGCTCTTCTTTTCTTAATCACAGATTCAATTCGAGACGCCATGAGCAATCGAATCTACCGCGCGGGAATCATCGGCCTCGGATTCATCGGCGGCGGCGACCAAGTTTCCGGTGACCGGCTCGGCCAACGAGTTACCGACCTGGATGGCAATCATCGCGAGGCGTTTTCGAATCACCCACGAGTCCAACTGGTCGCCGGCAGCAGCCGCGATGCCGGACGCCGCGAGCGATTCTCGCAACGAACCAACGCGAAGACGTACGCCGATTGGCGAGAGATGCTGGCGAGCGAGAAGCTGGACATCGTCGGTGTCGCTTCATTCGCGTCGAGTCATGCGGAGTTGGTCATCGCCTGCGCCGAGAACGGCGTCCGCGCGATTTTCTGCGAGAAGCCAATCGCCACTCGGATCGCCGATGCCGAGCGAATGGCGGCCGCGTGCGAGTCAGCCGGGAGTCTGCTGGTCATCAATCACAACCGCCGGTTTCATCCGCAGTATCGCGAGTTGCAACGCCGCATCGCGGCCGGTGAATTGGGTGAACTCACAGGTGTTTGGCTGCAATGGGGGACCGGCCGGCTCGGCAACGTCGGCACGCATTTCATTGATGCCGCGATGATGCTGACCGGCCGCCGAGTCCAAGCCGTGTCGGCGACGCTCGATTCAACGGGCCGTCCCGATTGCCGAGGCTCCGAGTTCCGCGATCCAGGCGGCTGGGCGATGCTGCGGTTCGACGGCGGACTGATGGGGCACCTCCATGCTCCGGACAACCCGACTGGTCCGGTCATGATTGCGGTTCAAGGAACGCTCGGCCGAGCACAAGTCGCTGGTGGAATTGCCGAGATCACTTATTGGAACGGCCAACACGAGACGTTGTCGCCGCCCCAAGATCCCGCGACTTCGATGGACATCGCCGTACGCGAAATCGTCGCTTGGCTGGATGATCGAATTCCGGTTTGTTGCTCGGCCGAGGAATCGGTGAAGACTCTTGAAATCATTCTTGCCTGTCACGTTTCGCATGCTCGACGAGCATCGTGGATCGGTCTGCCACTCTCGGGCGCGGATCGCGAATTTGAAGTGCTGAGTGGCTGATCGAACCTTCGCACACGGATGCGTGAGGCGCACACGGATGAATGGCATCGACGAAACTGTCTTCATCCGTGTGAGCCTCTCGCATCCGTGTGCGTAGTCCGCTTCCGTAAACGAAAGCCAGACATTTTCTCACTCAAAGGAGTTCCCCATGCCTGACATCACTGAAATCAAACGCACTTTGCGTGGACCGATGATTCCGGTCATCACCAATCTCAACGACGATCTGACGATCGACCATTCGGCCATTACCGAGAACGTGCGGTTCGTCGTCGACCGCGGCATCGTGCGCGGCCAAGGGGTGCTGCTGGCGGTCGGAGCCGGGGGCGATTTTCCGATGCTGAGGCTGGATGAACGTAAGGAAGTCGCTCACACGATCGTCACGGCGGCGAAGGGCCAAGTACCAGTGATTGTCGGTGCTCAAGATACGAACCCAGCCGTCTCGATCGAGATCGCGCAATGGGCGGAAGAAATCGGAGCCGATGCGGTGCAGATGAGCGCGGGTTACTACTACGCCTCCAGTGAGGAAGACTGTCTGCGATATTTCCAAGCCGTTCACGACGCGACGAGCCGCATCGGACTCATGATCTACAACACGCATTGGGAGGGCTATAACCTGTCGCTCGACCAAGTCGCTCGGCTGGCCGAGTTGCCACGCTGCGTGTCGCTGAAGTGGTCGACGCCCGACGGAGGTTACAGCTACGTGCGCGGAGTCCACCGCTTCGCAGATCGGTTCGCTGTCGTGGATAACCAAGGACTCGCCGTGATGAATCATTTGTTGGGCGGCACCGGGTTCATCACGCACCTGGCCACGATCTGGCCGGAGCATCAAGTCGAAATGTGGAAACGTCTGGAAGCGGGCGACTATGTGACGGCTCAGCGAATGCAGACAGAAGCCAAATGGCCTTGGAGCGATTTTCGATCAAAGATGTGGGACCGCACGGCGGCCGAAAGCCCGGTCGTCAAGGCCGCGCTGGAACTCTGCGGCCGACCGGGCGGGCCGAATCGGTTGCCGACGCGATCGCTGAATTCGGCTGAACGCGCGGAGTTACGCGAACTGCTGGCACGGATTGGGGTGCCGCATCTTCGATAAGGATTTTTGCGGGGCTTCGCACACGGATGCGAGAGGCGCACACGGATGAAGACAATGCAGCCCATCCGTGTGCGCCTCTCGCATCCGTGTGCGAAGTACCGGCACCAACCGGCACTGATTGAACCACTTCACTGCACACGAACCCCACGAAGCTCCAACCGCTCTTTCCCAAGGTTCGCAACAACTCCGAAGTGTTGCCGCAGGTTTTTGAGATACGATCGCGCACGCTCGATATCGTAGAGGTCGATCCCGTCCCGCAACGCCGTGATCAGGCAAACGATGCGTGAGGACACGCAGAGACATTCCAATTCAAAGAGGCCGATCTCGTGCGAATTGAACAACGGCAGCACTTTTGGCTTGAGCTGATAGGGAAGCGGCCGCATTCGCAATGCCGTCTGGGCCAACTTCTGGTACGTCGCTTCGCCGTAGCCCAATCCGAACTGGTGACCAATTTCCAGAAGGATCTCTCGAAGGCTGGTTAGAAGCGTTTTGTCTTCACCTTCAATCGCCCCTTTGACGACATCCCAATCTTCGTGAATGACCGGCGGCTTCGAGTCAAACAAGATCCGGTCGTCATGGACCCGCCCCAAACCGAAGTTGACCAAGAATCCGAGCCGGATGTCGGTCGCCTTCAAATACGAGAACAATTGAATGTAGTTCTCACGAGCGAACTCTTCTCGCTGCGCCTTGAGTTCCAGAACGACGCGCTCGGCCACGATGAAGTCTGGAAAGAACGAGACAGATTTCTGGCCACGATATGTCAGCGAGACTTCTGGCTTCGAGCGGAACGGAATTCGACGAGCCGTAAACGCGGCGATCAACCCTTTCTGATAGGCGTCCTCCGGAAGCCCTAAACCGACTTGGTTGTGGACGTCGAAGAAGCACCGCTTGATTTCACCTGTCAATTCTTCGTCGACTAATGGCATGGGGTGTCTCCTGGATTTGGGGCTGTGATTGGGGAGAGGGCACTACGCACACGGATGCGAGAGGCGCACACGGATGAAGACAGTGCAGCCCATCCGTGTGCGCCTCTCGCATCCGTGTGCGAAGCAGTTTCATCACTCGACTACAGGTATCCAACGCGGACACTTCACCCGTACGAACTCCGCAAACCGATCAAACGCCGCATCCGTCGCCCCGACATACGGCGGCAGTAACCGCAACGGGAAGCGTTCGTCTTGCAGCTTCCAGAGCACCTTGTCATAGGCCGAATCAATGTGAGCGTTCGGTCCAACAGCGGCGATCAGTTCTTGAAAGATGGAGGCGATCTCCGAATACCGCTCGATCAACAGCGGCAGATCGCGGCGACGGCCCGCCTCGAAGAATTCGTTGATCGCCGCTCCATTTGAAGCGAGCGACGCCAGCAAGCCGCACTCGCCCAGTTGGCTCGCATACATGTAGCCGACTTCGCCGGGAAAGTGTTGCAGTTGCGGCGACAGAGTCATCAAGCCGCGCAGGCGGTCCATCGAGTCGGTGCAGTTCTTTGTTCCGACGAAGTTGGGATGGGCCTCGGCCAACTCGGCATACAATTCTGGCGAGATCAACCGCTTGGTCCGCAGCAGGTTGTAGTGCAGGAACAGACAATCGCGATGTCCGCCGCAGACGGATTGAAAGAACGCGCGGACTTCGTCGTCGGTAAGAGCTCCCCAACTCGGCAGAGAGATTTGGAAGTGACGCACACCCAGCTCATGAGCCAGTTCGATCCGCTCAAGAATAGTCGGTAGCGACAGGCTGATGACGCCTACCATCGGCTCGGCCCCGCCGGCGCGCATTGTGTCGTGGAAAACGCGCGTGATCTGTTTGAACTGGCGATTGCTGACCGCGTGCCCTTCGCCTGCTGTGCCGAAGACGTAGAGGTGCTTCGTCGTCTTCAGCATCCGCTGGACTTCGTCGACGAACAGGTCTTCGAGGAATTCGTAGCTCTCACTCCAAGGAACGACGCAGGTGCAGAGGATGCAGGCGGGATAACGTTTCATGAAGGGGACTCCAATTCGTTTGCTCGTAGTGACCCCATTGATGGGGGCGAGAACGACCCGATGAATCGGGTCACTACGAGCTAGCTAGCGCAGTCGTTTTAGGTTTTTCTTCCCAAGAGCCGATCCAGCGAATCTCCCGTTTGAACGATCAACGCTTCGGGATGGAATTGGTACGGGTGGAAGTACTCGAAGGTCAGATAACCTTGATAGCCGGTCGCATCGAACGCATCGAGCAGCGCGGGCCAGTTGGTTGTGCCGTCGAGCAGTGGGCGGAACGACTCGAGCGAATGGTCGGTCCCCTTCTTGGTGAACTCTTTGAGATGCACGTTCTTGATTCGCTTGCCCAGGATGTTGACCCAGTGTTCGGGGTACTGGAACAGCGCGATGTTGCCGGAGTCGAAGTGAACGCGAACGTACTCGGATTTGAAGCTGTCCACGAAGTCGGCCATCTCGCCGGGGGTCATCAGGTAACCGTTGAAAAAGATGTTCTCGATGTTGAGATGCACCTTCAGTTTCTCGGCAGCAGGGAGCAGCTTTCGCACGGCCTCACGCGCACGCTTGTCGCAGACGTCGTTCTGGACCGGATCGTGATCGGTGCGCCACGGAATGCAGACGGCTCCGGGGACGACCAGCAAGTTCTCGGTGCCGAGGTCATGCGCCGCCTGAGCCATCATTCCGGCAAGTTCCATCCCGCGCGCCCGCTTTTCCGCATCGTTGCTGACGAGCGGGTACGGCCAGAACAAGAACGAGCACAAGCCGCTGATCGCAATGCCGATCTTGTCAGCCATTGCCCGAATCTTCTGGAAGTCTTTCGTTCCCGACTTCGGCGAGAGGTCGCTGTCGAGGTCGTAGTTCAACTCGATGCCATCGAAGCCGGCATCCTTCGCGACCTGCAAACATTTTTCGAGCGACCACAGATTCGGATACGGAAACGCCCAGAGGTTGATCGACTTCTTCATGTTGTACTTCTTGGCGGGAAGCGGCTTGGCCTGCGCAGTCGCCGTGTCGGCGAGCGCCACTTCACCACGTGGTTCAAACGCGGCGGCGAGGGACGAGCCGAATGCGAACGCTCCGCCAGCAACGGCACTCGATAGGGCGGCTCGGCGAGAGAGTTCAATTCGGGATTCAGAACCGTGGTCATCGCGAAGAGGCTGAGTCATGTGTGGTCCTTTTCGACAACGTGGCAGACTGGAGATCGACGCCGCTTACCATGACAATCCGTCGCCAACTTTGCCATCGTTCGCCCACCTTTAACCTCCCCGCGAAAGGCTGCCATGACTGCTCCGCATTTCATCTTCGACGTGCATCTCGATCTCAGCATGAATGCTCTGGAATGGAATCGAGACCTGCGTTGGTCGCAGGAAAAGATTCGCCGCTGGGAGCAGAACATGAAGGACAAAGTGGACCGCGGTAACACGACGGTCTGCTTTCCGGAGATGCGTCGTGGCAACATCGGGTTGTGTGTGGGAACGCAGATCGGCCGGTACTCGCCGTACTTTCATCGGCTGCCGGGTTGGAGTTCTCCGGAGCAGGCGTGGGCTCAGACGCAGGGACAGCTTGCGTGGTATCGCGCGATGGAGGAGGCCGGCGAACTCGTGCAGATTCGGAC
Organism: Planctomyces sp. SH-PL62; assembly: GCA_945905295.1. Classification (GTDB taxonomy): domain Bacteria; phylum Planctomycetota; class Planctomycetia; order Planctomycetales; family Planctomycetaceae; genus SXKJ01. The sequence continues at coordinate 18,161 of CAMDPX010000020.1, forward strand.
GAAGGCACAGCTTGAAGCGCATCTCGATCTGTGGCTGAAGTCGCCGCCGTGTGATGACGGCACACCGTACATCGTTGAGTCTCGCAAGAAGCCGATTCATCGGCCAATCGGTTACATCCTCAGCTTGGAGGGGGCAGACTCGATGATCACTCTCAAGCATCTGGAACGCAGCTACGCCGACGGACTGCGAGCACTCGGCCCGGCGCACTACGGGCCGGGGCGGTACGCTCATGGGACCGACTCCGACGAGCCGTTGTCACCGCAGGGCAAAGAATTGATCAAAGAGATTGAGCGGCTGGGGATCATTCTCGACGTCACGCATCTGTGCGACTCTGCGTTTTGGGATGCGCTCGATTGCTACAGCGGGCCGCTCTGGGCGAGCCATCAGAATTGTCGCACGTTGGCTCCGTGGAATCGCCAGTTCGCCGACGACCAAATCAAAGCGGTGATCGAGCGGGGCGGCGTATTGGGCATGGCGTTTGACGCGATCATGATGATTCCCGGCTGGACGCACCTCCGCAGCAAACCGTCCGACTTCCAGTTGAAGATCGAACGCATCTGCGAGCACGTCGATCACATCTGCCAGATGGCTGGCAACGCGAAACACGTCGGCATCGGCACCGATCTCGACGGCGGCTACGGCACCGAGCAAACGCCAATGGACATGAACTCGATCGCCGACCTGCAATCGCTACCGGCCTTGTTGACGAAACGCGGTTACTCGCCGGCAGATATCGACGGGATCATGTACCGCAACTTCGTGGACTTCTTGCGACGGACATGGAAATAAGAGATCACGATCCTCAGAGACGATGGCAGTCGAATCGATCGGTCCCACGAATTTGATCTTCGCCAATTCACGTTCGCGTTCTTCCCAATATGGATCGTCTGCGGCGATCTTTCGAGGTGGAAACTTCGGATGCCCCTGGTCGACTTGTGCGAGTTTCGATTGCGCGTCCGCCAATGCACGCTCCAATTGATGGACTCGTTCTTCCAAGGAAGGATTGGTCATGATAGCCCCAGCAAATCGGATCGTGTTTGTGCAGAGCGCGAATCTACGACAAGCGTTGAAATGTGAGAAGACCCGAAATCGCGAATTCACGCGGCAGCCGATTGAGCCGAAGGCTCGCTGGACTGCCCAGCGGCCGAGAGATCGGCCACGGGACTTCGACGTCGGCGGTTCGTGACCTTCAGCAGGGCAGGGAGCATCAAGACGTCGCCAACCAGTGCGGCCAACATCAGCGCGATCATCACCCAGCCGAAGCGAGCGGTCGGTGCGAAGTTGCTCAGCGTCAGACCAAACATGCCGGCGGTGGCGGTCAGCGTGGATTGGATGAACGGGATACTCGATTCCATGAGGGCGTGTTTCGCGGCGAACTCGGCCGAACAAACCGGTCGGTTCTCCATTGTCAGAGGGATCGCGGCCGATTCCTCATCGGGCAACACGTTGGCGAGCCGCGCGGCCTCTTCCTCTTCCGCACGCCGCTGGTGGAAGCGGAAGCGGGACATGAAATGGAACGTCCCGTCCACGGACATTCCCAATGCGATGCTGCCAGACAGCATGATGGCGATATCGATTGGCATGCCCAGCCAGCTCATGCCGCCGTAGATCCAGACCAGCGGGGCAACGTTCGGAACCATCGTTAGGAAGCCACGCCAGATCGACTTCAGAAAGATCATCATCGCCACCGTGATCAATCCGACCGCCATGAAGACGCTCTGTGTAAAGCTGCTGAGGATTTCTTCCTGGGCGGAATCGACGAGCGCCGTCATGCCAGTCAGCGTGACGGGTTCGTCCTTCAATTGCTCGGCGAGTTCGCGAATGACTTGGCCGCGTGAGCTTCCATTGGGGACGCGGACGCGAATCGAAACACGCCACAATTCTTGGCCATACGCGGTGAAGTCATCCTCGGAATGCCGACTTTCCGCGCGCTTCAACAGCAAGCCCAACTTAAGTGAGTCGGAGGGGAGTTCGTCGGGAAAGAATCGAGTCAGAGAGAGCGTTTGATCGACGGCCGGGTGTTTGTGAATTTGCTCTTCGATGCGTCGCACCAACTCCAGCTTCGCGACAAATGGCAACGAGTCGGTTCCGCAGTTGACGACCGCTTCGACGTCCTCGGTCGCGGTCATCTCGCGATTGACGCGTAGGAAATCTTGTTTGACCTTCGAGTTGGCCGGCAAGAACTCAGAGACGGTCATGTCCGATTGGAGGCCGGTGAGTCCGATACCGGTAAACGCCGTCAGGAGTAATGTCACCCACACAATTTTGCGGCTGCGCGAGACGACGGCGTTTGCCAGCCAATTGCCGCCATTCGCGTCGGCCGCTTTACGGCGCGGCAGCTTCGGACAGACGACCATCAGCGCGGGAGTCAGTCCCAGGCCCGTCACCATCGACATCACGGAACTGATCGCCGCGGCGTAAGCGAATTGTCGAATCGGCACGATGTCGCTGACCGAGAGCGCAAGCTCGCCGAGACACGTTGTCAGCGTCGCGATGCAGGTCGGCCACCACGCCAGTTGCAGGGCGCGCGAGACGGGATGCACGGCACCTTCCTCAACCGCTTCTTGGTAGTAGTAGAGGTAATGCACGCAGATCGACATCGTCAGGACCATCGTCAGGACTGGGATCGCGGCCAGAACGAAGTTCATCTCGAAGCCAATCAGATCCAGCAATGCGGACGTTGAGTTGATGGTCCACATTGTCACGCCGTAGACCATCGCGGTCAGCCGCCACTCGCGGATCAAGTAGTAGAGCAGTCCCAAGCAGATCGACAACGTGATCGTGAAGTAGATCGCGTTGGCCTCTTGGCCACCGAGCCGGTCGAGTTCCGAGGCGAACAGCGGCGAGCCGACCATCAGCGTGTGTTCGTTGTCGAGCTCGCAATACTTCAGGATCTGACGCACTTCGGCGACCGTGCCCGAACGATTGGCCAAGCCAGAGTCCGAGAGTGCTGCGGCGATTCCCACCAGCGGACCATCCCGGCTGATGAGTAGTCCCTTGATTCGCTCATCGATTGTCTCGGCGGGGACTTCCAAGTCACGCATGATGGTACGCATGCGTTCGGGCGACGTGGCTCGGCGGATGCTCGGCAAGCGTTCCAGTCGTCCGCACAGGGATTCGAGCATTTGCGCGTCGGGAGCGTTCGGCTTGGACGTGTCGAAGGCAATGAGCAGGAACTCTTCGGCACCGAATGCACGTTTGAACTCTTCATAACGCTGCCGAGCCGGTGACGTCTCCGGCATCCAAGTCTCGGTGTCGTTGTTTGTCGTGACATTCAATGCCAACCACACGAACGGCAATTGTGTCAGCAGCACCATCGCGACGAGGTGCTTGCTAAATCGTTGGTAGAACCGGTTGATCATGAATGCTCTCGCCAAGGGGAGGGCGAGGCTCCCGTCGAGCCGAGATGGAGTTCCTCTAATGAGCGGCTCGGCGGGAGCCTCGCCCTCCCTTTATCGGCCATTCCAATCGTGACATTGGGCAGCGTGACGAGATTCGTCATGACCGGAATTGGCGGCAGCACATTCACAATGAGAGCGATCCCCGCGACCCGGTTAAGTGGCCGTGAAAGACTGGTAAAGATCGCACAATTGGCGGCAGCACCATGCGATTGGTCGCGCGGGTTTTGACGAATTGAATCCTCGCAATTGGCTCGCCGATATGGCCTCGTATTCGCATTCCACTGATCACGCCGATCGGTGTGGCTGATACGGAGTCATTACATGTCGAATGTGCTGCCCATTCCTTTGGCTCCCTTTGAGGAGTATTTGCTGGCGGATGACCGGCCCGGCTATCGGATGACTTTTCTGATTGAACAGGCATTTGACGGTGAGATCGATCGTCCGGCCTTCGAGATCGGAATTGCCGAAGCTTGCCGGCGTCATCCGCTCTTGAGCGCGTTTGTCCGGAAGCGACGCCTTCTCACGTGGCAATGGATTTCCGCAGGCGACACACAGCCCCCCGTCGATTGGGCGTCACTCAACGAACCGGTGAATTTCCCTGAAGATCCCGGCATTGATCTCGCAAAAGAAATTGGCGTCCGATTTTTTGTCCGAGTGGGAAACGGCCAATCGCGGCTCGTCACTCAGTTCCATCACGCGTGCTGCGATGGAATGGGTGCGATTCAGTACCTCTCCGATTTGTTTGCCGCTTACACGCGCTATTTGTTTCCCAACGCCGAAAAGCATCCGGAATATCAGCCCGTTCAAGCGAGCCACTTGTTGCGGCGAGGCGATTTGAACGTTCATCGAGACGAGACGATGTCTTGGTTTCGCCTGTTTCGGCGGACGCTGGGCTATGCGTGGAAGTACGGCGTCCATTCGGCGAAACCGCTGGCCCGCGCTCTCCCCTCGCCGCAGGCCGCAACCCCACTCACTTATCCGGGCACGCTGACTCGGACCCTGTCGGATTCCGCGCAGCGAGCGCTGAGACAAGTGGCTCGCCGTCGCAATGCCACCGTCAACGAGCTATTGATCTGCGAGTTGATGTTGGCGATTCGTGATTGGAATCAGCGGCACTCATCGGTCAAAGACACCGACCAGATCTCGATCTTGGTTCCAACGAATCTGCGAAACTTGGATCACGACCAAATGCCCGCCGCGAACGTGATGGGGCTGGTCGCCTTTCAGCGTCCGGTGTCCGATTTGAATCAGCCGGAGAAGTTGCTGGAGTCGGTTAAGGAAGAAAGTCACTTCTATAAAAAATGGCGTTATGCCGCCTCGACGTTGGACGGCCTGGAAGTTGTCCGCTGGATCCCCGGAGGGCTGCGTTTGATTTTGAATCGCAAGAAAGCCATCAGTTCGGCGATCTTGTCGTGCATTGGCGACCCATCACTGGCCATCAGCGCGGTTTTCCCGGTCAACGAAGAGGGAAACCCGATCTTGGGCAATCTCATTTTCAGTGACCTAAACTCCGCTCCACCGATTCGGCCGCTGACGCATGCTTCGTTTACGACTTGGCACTTCAGCAACAAGTTGCGGCTCGGTGTTCGCTGCGATGCCACCGTCTTTACCCAGGAATCCGCCCAGGAATTGCTCGACTTGTACGCTGACCGCGTCATCAAACTCGCGGCCACGGCGACCGATCGACGCGAAGCGGCTCGCGTTGCCGCTTGATGACGCGATGGGAAGGCTCGTGCCACAGATCGCAATTGAACTGCCGTGGAGCCCGAAAATCCCCACGGATGGCATGGCGATACCACGGATGAAAAACGAGAACCCCTGTTTTATCCGTGGTATCGCCATGCCATCCGTGGGGATCATCGGTCTAAAAACTCAAGGTTTGATCAGCAGGCAGCCAGCGATGGTTCTGGTGGAAGGTTATTTCTGATCTGTGGCACTAGTTGGTTAATGCCATCGGGCAAGATCTGTTGGACATGCCTCACGACTTGATTTCAATTCCCGGTCAACGGCTGGCGGTACGCGCCGCGAATGAGCAACTGCGCGGCACGCCCGTGATCTTCATTCATGGAATCACGGCGAACATTGATCTGTGGGAGCCGTCGCTTCCCGAATCCATTCGTGATGGTCGCCGCTGGTATTCGCTCAGCCTGCCGGGCCATCATCCCGCGCAAATTGATCGGGCGACGTTTGGCTCTTGGGACGCGGTCACTCCGACAGTTTGGGCCGATTGGTATGAACTGGCGCTGGCGCAATTGGTTGGCGATCAGCCGGTCGATGTTGTCGGCTGGTCCACCGGCGGGTTCACCGGGCTGACATTGGCCACGCATTATCCGCAACGTGTGCGTAGTCTGCTGAGCATTTCAGGTTTCGCCATCGGACTTTGGTTGGGTTGGCTCGGTCTCTTTCAGCGGCTGAGCCTGAGTTCGTTCACACGCTGGGGCGTGCGGACCGGAATCCGTTCGGTCGGGCGACAGCGTTGGTTGTTTGATCGCTTGATGTTGTCTGCCACCGGCGATGCCTCCGCGTACTACGCCTCGGCGGTTCGCGAGCGGACCATGCAGGACTGGTTCAGCGCGTTCGCCAACCACGATCCGGTGGTGATGTCAGAGATGTTCCGGAAGATCGCACAGTTCGACTTGGCCGATCAAATCGGTCGTATCGCTTGTCCGACGCTGATCTCTGCCGGAGACGCGGACCCCTACATTTCGGTGTCCCACACACGTTGGATTGCCGATCACGTCCCAAAGGCGGAATTGGTGCTGTGGCCGGGAGCCGGGCACCTGTTTTTCGCAGAGCGAACGCAGGCGTATCAGGATTTACTGGTCCGCTGGCTCGAACGGCAGGGATTGCCCAATGGTTGACGTCGCTTCTTCCTGCGGTCCTCCGCGCAAGGCGTGCATTATTGGAGCCGGATCATCCGGCATCGCCGCGTGTAAGACGCTGCGCGAACAAGGCGTCCCCTACGACTGCTTTGAAATTGGCAGTGGCGTCGGCGGGATGTGGCGATTTCAGAATGACAATGGCCTCAGTTCGGCCTACCGGTCGCTGCACATCAACACGTCACGCGACACGATGGCGTATTCCGACTTCCCTTTGCCCAAATCGTGGCCGCCATTTCCCGATCACTCCAAAGTGTTGAAGTACTTTGAGAGCTACGTCGATCACTTCGGCTTCCGCGACACGATCACCTTTCGAACGAAAGTCGTGAAGGTCGAACTGGTCGGCCAGGACGATTGGGACGTCACGGTCGTTGGTCCGGATGGGGAGTCTCGCACCAATCGTTACGGAGCCGTCATCGTCGCCAACGGGCATCATTGGAATCCACGCCAGGCGACCTATCCCGGCGAGTTCCACGGCGAGCAACTCCACTCGCATCACTATCGCACCCCCGATGTAGGTCTCGGCAAGCGAGTGTTGGTGGTTGGCTTTGGGAACTCGTCGTGCGACATCGCGTGTGAGTTGTCTCGAATTTCCGATGCGGCATTCATGTCGGTGCGGCGCGGAGCGCACGTCATCCCGAAATACATGTTTGGCCGGGCGATGGACACGATCATCCCGAAGTTCATCTGGGAGCGGCTCCCGTGGTGGCTGATTCGGCCGGTCTTCGCCTATGGCTTGTGGCTGTCTCGCGGCAGAGCGAGCTGGTACGGCCTCCCCAAACCGGAACACGGCGTCCTCCAAGAGCACCCGACGATCTCGGCCGATCTCTTCAACGTACTCGGACACGGCTATCTCGGCATCAAGCCGAACGTCGAGGAACTGTGCGGCGACTCGGTGAAGTTTGTGGACGGCAGCGTGGAGAAGATCGACGTCATCATCTGGTGTACCGGCTACAACATTTCGTTTCCGTTCCTCGATCAACAGATCATCGAGCCGCTCAACAACGAGGTCTCGTTGTATCAGCGGGTCGTACACCCGAATCATCCGAGCCTGTTCTTTATTGGCCTGGTGCAGCCGTGGGGAGCGATGATGCCCTTGGCAGAGGCTCAATCGAAATGGATTGCCAAATTGCTCACGGGAGAGTCTGGCCTTCCTTCGCGAGATGAGATGCTGGCTGAGATTCAGCACCACCGCACGCGGATCTCCAAGCGCTACACCCACGGCGCACGGCATACGATCCAGGTCGACTTCTACCCCTACCAGCAACTCTTGAAGAAGATGGCTCACCGCGGAAGAAAGTGGCCGAAGAGACCCTTAAATAAAACATTGACCGGCTTGCAGCCGGCGAAACCGGACAGCCGCGGAGGAAAGTGGCCGGAGAGCCCCTTAAATAAAGCTGCGTAACGAATGAGGTTTTCCCGTGTCTGCGGTCTACGGAAAATATGGTCCGACCTGGCCTCGCCTGGGACGATTCGCTGAGTCGGTGGCCCAGGGTGTTCTGACCGGCTGGTTGCGATTGGGTGGCGTCCATCCGGAACGGAGCCAGTTTGCTCGCGGCCGAGTGGCGGCGATGCGAGACAAACTCGCTGCCGGAGAGACGGTTTATCTCGCGGGGCTCGGAGTCTCGACACATAACACCGGAATCTCGCTTGTCGAAGCATCCGCTCGCGACGGCATTCGCCTGATTTCGAACGACGAAGAGGAACGCTTCACCGGCGACAAGCACTGCGCCGACTACCCCGCTTACAGCATTGAATGCTTTCAACAACGACTGACCGAGCTGGGGATCCAACCGAGCGACATTCACGCCTGTCTGACGAGTTGGGACTTCGACAAGTTGATTCCGTTGGGCGTCCGCTTGGTCCTCGAGCATCTTCCCCGCAGCCTGCCGCTGCTTTCCCCGTCGTGTACTCCGAAGAACAATTTCGTTCGGCACTTCCTGGAGGTTCCCCGATCCGCTCGGAAGCTGGAGCAGCAATTGAAGCTGAGTCGCGGTGCTCTGCCACTGATCGGGATGTCGCACCATATGAACCATGCGGCTTTCTCGTATGCCTTGTCTCCCTTCAATCGCAGCCAGAAGCCGGTCCTGATCACAGTCCTCGACGGGTTCGGCGATACCGGCGCAATCTCGCTGTTTATGGCGGAGAACGGCCAGTTGCGGTGCTTGCGGGATAACGCCAGCTTCTTTGACTCGCTGGGGATCTTCTATGCCATGATCAGTTCGACCCAAGGTGGTTGGACTTCGCTCAGCAGCGAAGGACGCTACATGGGAGCGGCCGCTTGGGGCGACGGCGACCGGCTGACGAATCCGTACTACCGCGAGCTGCGACAGATTTTCTATTTCGGACCTGAGGGGCAGCTTTACATCAACCGCGCGATGGTCAACTGGCACATGAGCGGCGAGCGGAAACCGTATGGCAAGCAGCTGCGCGAGATGTTGGGTGATCCGATCCCACCGGAAAAGATGTGGAACCCCGATGCCGTATTGAGTGTGGACAACGTCGAGCATTCTCCGGTCACGCGAGATCGAGTCGATCTGGCGGCCGCCACGCAATTGGTGTTCGAGGACGCGCTGTTCCACATCGTCGAGCACCTGATCCGTTCGACGCAGGCCGATCAACTCGTGTTGACCGGCGGCACGGCTCTGAATTGCATCGCCAATATGCGGTTGGTCGAACGCTTTGACGAGAAGTGGTATCAGCGAAATCTTGGTCTCAACACGCGGCTTCACATCTGGGTGCCGCCGACTCCGGGAGACGCGGGAGCCGCCGCAGGTGCCGCTTTCAACTTTGCGTTGCAGTCGGGGGCTCGGCCCGGCCACGTCATGCAGCACGCCTTCTATTGCGGCCGATCGCCAAAGAAGTCGGAGATCGAGCAGGCGCTGAAATCAGACTCGGAGATTGGCTTTCTGAGGATGGGCTGTGCTCGCAGCGACGAGCAACTCGAAGCGATTGCGGATTTCGCCGCATTCGTTGTGGCTCGTGACGGCGTCATCGGCTTCTTCCAAGGCTCCGCCGAGACCGGCCCACGAGCGTTGGGACACCGTTCGATCGTCGCGAATCCGTGCAATCCCAACACGCTGGAAAACATCAACAGCCGCGTGAAGTTTCGCGAGCGGATTCGCCCCTTGGCTCCGATGGCCACGCTCGAAGCGGCGCAACACTTCTTTGAACTTTCGCCCGGTTCGGCGGACGACAATTTCAACGCCTACAACTACATGGTCCTCACCGCGCAGGCTCGACCCGCCGCGTACGCCGCGATCCCCGCTGTCATCCATCACGATGGCACCGCCCGCGTGCAGATCGTTCGCCGCGAACAGGATCCCTTTACCTACGCTTACCTCAAGGCAATGGGGCGGCATCTGGGAGTCGAAGTCTCCGTCAATACATCGTTGAATGTCGGCAGTCCGATCGTGCAGACACCCGAGCAAGCATTGGTCGCGTTGAAGAAAGCCAAAGCGCTGACGGCGCTTTTGATGATCGCCGATGACGGTGAAACTTTTCTCGCTTGGCATCAAGTCGATCAGGCCTCCAAAGATGCCGGACGACAACTGCTGATGTGGCAGAAGGAATGGAACAACAATCCAACGCCCACAACCAAACGCTCACAACGACCCGAATTGGCGGCAGTCTGATCACAACAGGAGCGGTTCGCCTGACTCGATTAACTGGCCGTGAATGACTGATACAAATCGCACAACCGACGTCGGAGCCATGTGACTTGCGGCGCGGTTTTTGACGAGATGAATCCCTTCAACGGGGCTGCCGATAAGACCTCCTATTCGCGATCCGCCGACCAAGCCGGTCGGTGCGGATTGATATGGAGGTCATCCATGTCGGATGTGTTCCCACTCCCCTTGGTTCCGTTTGAAGAGTACCTGGCGATCGATGATCGACCCGGATACCGGATGACTTTTCTGTTTGAGATGACCTTTGACGGGCGGATCGATCGCCCGGCGTTTAAGTTTGGTTTGGCCGAGGCATCCGAGCGGCACCCGTTATTGAAAGCGTTCATCGAAAAACGCCGCTTCCGCAGTTGGCGCTGGGTTTCCGCGGGAAACACACAGCCCCAAGTCGATTGGCTGTCGTTCAATGAACCGGTGGTTTTTCCGGACGACCCGGGGATCGATCTGACTCAAGAGGTTGGTGTCCGATTTTTTGTCCGAGTTGGAAATTGCCACTCACGACTGATCGCGCTATTTCATCATGCCTGTTGTGACGGAATAGGCGCGATTCAGTATCTGTCGGATTTGTTTTGCGCTTATACACGGTTCTTGTTCCCAAGCGCCGAGAAGCATCCGGCCTATCAGCCCGCGATTGCGAGTCACTTGTTGCGGCGAGGTGATTTGGACGTTCATCGGGACGAAACGATGTCTTGGTTCCGCTTGTTTCGGCGGACGCTGGCCTATGCCTGGAAGTATGGAGTGTATTCCGCGAAGCCATTAGCCCGCGCGCTCCCTTCGTCACGCCCTGCAACGCCGCTCGTCTATCCGGGCACGCTGACCCGGACGCTGTCTGATTTCGCACAGCGTGCTCTGAGGCAAGTGGCTCGCCGTCACGGTGTCACGGTCAACGAACTCTTGGTCCGCGAATTGATGTTGGCGATTCGTGATTGGAATCAACGTCACTCGTCGATCAAAGACACGGACCAGATATCGATCTTGGTGCCGACGAATCTGCGAAATTTGGATCACGATCACATGCCCGCTGCAAATATCATGGGGCTGGTCGCCTTTCAGCGTCCGGTGGCCGATCTGAATCAGCCGGAAAAGTTGCTGGAGTCGATCAGCGCAGAAAGTCAGTTCTACAAACGCTGGCGTTATGCCGCCGTGACCTTGGATGCCTTGAAAGTACTCCGCTGGATTCCCGGATCGCTGCGTCTGATTTTGAATCGCCAGAAGGCCACGAGTTCGGCGATTCTGTCGTGCATCGGCGATCCGTCACTGGCGATTGCCGGGAACTTTCCCGTGAACGAAGACGGTAATCCGATCCTCGGTAATCTCGTCTTTACGGATCTGAACGCCGCTCCGCCGATTCGTCCTCACACGCATGCCGCATTCACGACTTGGCATTACAGCAACAAACTTCGCCTGGGTGTTCGTTGCGATTCCGCAATCTTCACTCAGGAAACCGCTCAAGAACTGCTCGACTTGTATGCCGACCGTGTCGTCGAACTGGCCGCGTCAGCGGTCGATCGTCGCGAAGCGGCGCGAGTTGCCGCATGACGACACAGTATGTGGTGGGTTACAGTATGAAACGTCGAGTTGTCGTGACCGGCCTGGGGTGCATCACCCCTGTTGGGAACACCGTGAATGCGATGTGGAATTCGCTGACAGAGCGGAACAGCGGCGTCGGTCCAATCAACTATTTTGATTCTTCGACTCTCCCGACCAGGTTCGCCGCGCAAGTCAAGAACGTTCAACTGTCCAGCTACGTTCCAGACCCGGAGCGATTTCAGCACAGCGGCCGCAACATCCATTTTGCGATCGGTGCCGCAGTGCAAGCGGTCAAGGACGCAGGGCTGGACGAACAGAATGTCGATCCGACTCGGTTCGGCGTGTATCTCGGATCGGGCGAAGGTCAGTTGGATTTTCCCGCGTTCATGCAGATGATTGCCGGTGCGCAGAAAGACGGCGAATTGGATTATTCGCGGTTCACGGAACTGGGCTTTGTGCATCTGCACCCGGCGCGGGAACTAGAGCAAGAGCCGAACATGGCGGCGGCGCATCTGGCGTCGTTGTTCAACGCGCAAGGGCCGAACTTGAGTTGCCTGACGGCCTGTGCGGCTTCCAGTCAGGCGCTGGGTGAGGCCACCGAATTGATTCGCCGAGGCGACGCGGAAGTGATGCTGTCAGGTGGCGCTCACAGCATGATTCACCATTTCGGGATCACGGGTTTCTCGTTGCTGACCGCGCTGTCGACTCGCAATGACGATCCGCAGGCCGCGTCTCGGCCGTTTGATCGGGATCGTGATGGATTTGTCTTGGGCGAAGGGTCTGGGATGTTGGTGCTGGAAGAATTGGAACATGCCCAGCGTCGCGGGGCCCAAATCTATGGCGAGATCATTGGCTACGGGTCCAGCGCGGACTCGTATCGGATCACCGATATGCACCCGGAAGGACGCGGGGCGACGGCTTGTATCAAAATGGCTCTGGACGACGCACGAGTGAATCCAGAAGACGTGCATTACATTAACGCACATGGCACGAGCACCGAGGTGAACGATCGCACCGAGACACAGGCCATCAAGCGAGTCTTTGGCGAACGGGCCTATCAGACACCGGTCTCCAGTACCAAGAGCATGATGGGGCACTTGATCGCCGCGGCGGGTGCGGTGGAAGCCATGATCTGCCTGATGGCCATCAACGAAGATGTGTTGCCGCCCACAATCAACTATGAAACGCCTGATCCAAATTGCGATCTGGATTACATCCCGAACGAAACTCGCGAGCGGAAAGTTCGTGTGGCCATGTCGAATAGTTTCGGGTTTGGCGGGCAGAATGTGACATTGGTGTTGAAAGAGTTTTCGATTTGATCGACCAAGTCACCATCAGCGGATCGCAGTCGGGCCGTCATGCGCTTCAGACACCCACCGCCAGCAGCGCGCTGGCTTGCCCCATGCAGGTCACGCTGAGTTTCAAGAAGACTTTGTTCGCGGCCTTGGCCGGTGAACCGTGAATCACATTCAACCGACACGCCGGATCGGGTGTCCGATAATTCAACGTCGGCAAGACCTCACCGGTCTGAAGTCCGACCAGTGAAGCAACGATCTCCAACGGCCCCGAACCGGCTCCCGAATTTCCGAAGTAGCTCTTGAACGCCGTCACGGGAATCTCAGCACCTCGCGCCCCGAAGAGATCGTGAATCGCCGCCGCCTCCGCGGCATCGACCACGTTGTCGCTCAGACCGAAGGCATTCACATGGCCGACGTCATCCGGTCCGATTCCCGCATCGTGAAACGCCGCACGAGCCGCATTGACGAGGGCAAGTCGGAAATTCGGTTTGCCACTCCGATCAATGGCGCATCCCGAGCCCGTTCCCAGGATCTCCCCGTAGACTTTCGCGCCGCGCGCGGCAGCGTGGGCTTCCGTTTCCAGAATGATTGTCACCCCCGCCTCGCCCAGCACCTGTCCGTTGCGAGTCGCGTCGAACGGACGGCTCCAAGTTTCCGGAGGCTCCCCCGGAAAGTCCGCCAACTCGTCGTACATCCGCGCGTGCAACGCTTTGATCTGTGTCGTGCGAGTTCCGGTCGCCCCCGTGATCATGACGTCCGCCTGGCCGCGACGCATGATCCGAATTGACTCGCCAATGCAGAGGTTGCCCGAAGCCTCGATCATCGTCAGCGAGTTACTTGGCCCGCGTGCATCGGCCAAAATGCTGATGTGACACGACGGCATGTTCGGCAAATACTTCAGCAGCCACAGCGGCTCCATCTTTTCCAAGCCGTCCATCCCCCACCGGGCCAACTCAAAATTGAGCTTCTTGTCCGAACAGGCGAATGCCGGATCTCGCAAAACACTTGCCGGGGTGTGCATCTGATTGGAGCCGAACTCCACACCGACCCGCTCGTGCTCGAGGTCCGCCATACTTAACCCAGAGTGCTCAATTCCGATGATGGCAGATGTCACGGCCAATTGAGTCTCACGGCTCATGACCTTCAGATTTTTTCGTTGGCTCTTCAGCCATTTGGAAGCTGCAGTCTCGTCGTTGAGATCGCTGGCCTCACCGCCCAGATGGCCAGGAACCGCGCTCGCGGGAATCAATACAAGTGGAGCAATGCCGCTCTTCCCGGACAGTAGTTCCGACGCAAACGGCTCCAAGTCAATCCCCAATGGGCTGACGATGCCCAACCCGGTGATGACAACTCGCTGCGAGGTTTCACTCATTCTCCATCGCTCGCTGGTACTTCCAAAGGGCCTGCTGAGACAGCCGGCTGACCAACCCTGCTTGGCACAAAAACAGAATCGGTCTGATTCGGTGAGTTCCAAGCCGAGGGAAAAAAGAACCTTTCCAATCGCGTCACTGAGAGGAATCTATCGGCATTTGCAAGGCCGGTCTCAAGTGACCCAAAAAGTCATTGACTCCAGCATGTTCGCGATTCACCGACTCACATTTCACGGTCCAAGTTCTTTAGTAGTTAAAGAAAGCTGAGGCCCTGACGGTACTGTGGCCGGAACTTTGGCTCCGAAGTTCATCGACTATGAAACACTTTCGCAGACGCTAAACGAGTCCGAAGGATGAATGCGACGCGTGCGTAATTCTGGCTCTCCGCCATTCGTGTTGAGTATTTGAGTGAGCGGCATGGCGCTAGCCGCCGGTGCAGACGAAAACAACCGGCGGCTAGCGCCTTGCCGCTCACAGGACACTGGTTTCAGCACGAATGGCGGAGAGCCGTAATTCTTCGTGACTGCCGATGTGCGATTCCGCCTCTGTTGAGCAATGTGGGCCACACCGAGCCATTGCGACTCTACCGGTTATTCCGCCAATTGGGCGCAGATGTGACGGTGCGGCAGATTCTGCCGCCGTTCGGTCCATGCGACGTCCCCGTGTCGGTCGATTGAATCGGAACGACGAGGGATAAGTTCCTCGAACCAATGCCGTCACAAGACAGGAAGTTTTGACATGACGAAGACTCAAGAAGCCGCCCCGTCAGCGATGAATATCAAGTTGTGGTTGCATCTGCTCATCATTCCCGCGCTGGATCTAGGTTATCTGTCGCTCATCTTTGGCTGGATCGGCGAAGACCCGCTGACTCGGTTGGCGATCTCCGTGTGGACGGGGTACTTCCTGCTCTGCTTTGGAAGTTGCTTCCACGAAACGGTGCATCTCACGTTAAGCCGTAAGCGCTGGTTCGATGTCGGTCTGGGGGAGCTGATCGGGACTGTGATGTTCACACCCTACACCGTCTATCGCGAAAGCCACATTCGGCATCACGCCTACCTCAACAAGCCGTCCGACTGGGAACTCTGGCCGTACTCGGACCCGACGAAGTCGAAGACGTTTCGGAGGGTTTTTGCGTGGTTTGACCTGTTCGCCGGCGCGGTCGCCGCGCCGATCATTTATGGACGAATTTTCTTCGACAAGAACTCGCCGATCACCGATCCACAGATGCGACGCACGATCCGCAAGGAATACATCGCGGCCGGACTGATGGGTGCGTTTTGGATCGCTGGCGGCATTCTCGGCATGAAGCAAGGTTGGTTGGACACCGAGCGAATCTTGTGGCTGCTGTTGCCTGCCACGATCTATGGCTTCATGCAGACGGCTCGCAAATTTACCGAGCATCTCGGAATGCAGAGCTACGATCCGCTAATCGGCACGCGAACGGTGATTGGCAAAGGAATGCACACACGGCTGGCGGCCTTCGTGAACTTCGACATCATCGTGCATGGACCACACCACCGTTATCCGAAGGCTCCGCATGAAGCGCTGGAGGATAAGATGATTCAAAATCAAACCGCGAATCCACAAGTCGCCTATCCCGTGTTCCCCTCTTACTTCGCGGCGATGCGAGCGATGCTGCCCAGTCTCCTGACAAATCCTGGCGTCGGCATGAACGTGGGTGCGGCGGCACCGGAGAAGGGCGGACTGAAAGACGGACGAGAATTGGTCGACGGCGACAACGTGGAAACACTAGCGATTCCGGACATCCGAGAACGAACCGCCGCCTAAGTAACCCTCGCTGACGCTTATTGAAGTGGCGAAATTTCATGACTGACGCATCAATCGATCGCTGTTTCGTGGATTGTCTTGATCCGTGTGGGCTTCCTATCCGTGTGCTTGTGATTCGCGTTTGTCCCCAAGAAGCCTCAGAACACGAACCACAAGCACACGGATAGGAAGCCCACACGGATGAAGCAAAACACAACGATTCCTGGAGAACTCGAACGATCAAATTGCTTTGATCCACCAAACACGCAACTTCAAAACTGATGCTTCGGGTGAGTGATCGGGAACAATTGGGATCTCGGCAGCGACGGCAAGGAAGCAATCGAATCATGGCGACATCAGCAGCACAGGCCCGGATGCTCAACGACGGGGCGCTCAAGCAAGAGTTGCAGCGTCTGCGGCAGACCGACAACGTCACCAACTGGTGGTATCTGGCGAAGGTCTACTTGATCATCGCGGCGGCAGTCGGCGGAGCGGTCGCCTTCAATCAATGGCAAATGGCCAGCGGCATCAGCTTCTGGTGGAACCTGCCGGTCGCGTATGCCGCACTGGTCGTGGTCGGAGCGTCGCAGCATCAATTCGGCGGCGCGACTCACGAGGCGACCCACTACACGCTGTTCCGCAACAAAAAGCTCAACGAACTGGCCTCCGACTGGCTGTGCATGTTTCCGCTCTTTAGTTCGACGTACTCGTTCCGCATCTATCACCTCGGACATCACCAATTCATCAACGACCCGGACCTCGATCCCGACTTCGCATCGCTGAAGATGAGCGGCCATTGGCTTAACTTCCCAGCCTCGAAGCTGCGGTTCCTGCGAATGCTGGCTCAGCAGTTTTTGGTCTGGCCGCTGATCAAGTACACGATTGCCCGTGCGAAATACAACGCCGTCGGCGGCACCAATAACCCGTATGCCTACACCGACCGCCAGTTCTCGAAGTGGCCCTCTCGGATCGGCATCACGTTCTTCGTGACGTTCTTCCCGACGATGATTACCGCCAGCTTTCTCGATGCCCGACAGGTGCTGACGATCACGCCGCTCGTGGCCTTCGCGATTGCCGCGACGATGTTCTTGATGATTCCGAAGGAACGGTACTTCGTCACGAAGCTGCGGCCGATCATCGGGCAGCGGACAACCTGGATCTCGCGAGTCGGCTATTTGACCGGACTGGCGACCGCACTGTCATGGACTCAGGTGATGACGGGGGCTCCAGTCTGGATCTATTACTACGTCTGGTGGATCGCTCCGATCTTCAGCACGTTCCCGTTCTTCATGATGCTGCGACAGGTCGTGCAACACGGCAACGGAGATCGCGGCTGGCTGACGAACACGCGAACGTTTTTGGTCAACACCTTTATTCGCTACGCGGTGTTTCCGTTCGGCATGGATTTTCACTTGGGACATCACATGTTCTCGACCGTGCCGCACTATCGGCTGCCGAAGCTGCACGCGTTCTTGCAGCGTTATCCGGAATACGCCGATGAGGGACTGGTCGTCGAAGGCTACTTCCTTCCGACTCATGACGGTGAGAATCGCAATCCGACGGTGCTCGAAGTGCTCGGCCCGGAATACGCCCGCAGCGGCGAGGAAGTCTACATCGACAACAGCGCCGTCGAGATGTGCCACGAAGATCAACTCAAGGATGCCACCAAACGTGCGGCCTGACGCTTTGCGGACAAGACAAAACAACTTTCTGTTACGCGAGAGAGCTGTGGTCCATTCGCGCTCCAATTGATTCGCGCGGCCTTCAGGAATTGGCCGCGCGAATCAAACGAAGCGCGAATGAGCCGTGGAATTAATCGGTCCAAAACACGAAATCATTTTGCCTTGCCGCCTAACCAGAGGAATCACGGATGAGGGGAATCGCCGGGACATTGGCCCTTCGGACGGGGACCAAGCTCGATGCTGCGGAAGTTCGCATGATGCTGAACGCTCTGCGACATCGCGGAGCATCGGTCTGCTCGTTGACGAATCGCCCCGGCAGCCTCTTCACCAGTTGTGGCGGCGACACCGACGTCCGAGACGAACAGCCGTCAGAGATTCCTGCCAATACGCCAGCCGTTGTGCTGGATGGGATGCTGTTCGGCGATGGCAGCAATCCCACGAGCGACACGCGGCGGATCGCGCAGCTTTGGGAATCCGATCAGGAACGAATGCCAAGATTGCTTCGCGGCCAGTTCGCCTTCGCGCTGCATGATCCTCGGCGCAATGTCGCGATCCTGGCACGTGACCGATCCGGAATCAGCCCCTTGTTTTGGACGAAGCGTGGTGACAAGCTGTGGTTCGCATCCGAGATCAAAGCGTTGTTGGCGGTCGGAGCCGCGAAGCCAGAAGTCGATGTCCGTGGCCTCGATCAGCTCTTTACGTTCTTCGCGATCACGGGGAGTCGCACCTGCTTTCAAGAGATCTCTGCTGTTCCGGCGGGATGTTTCTTGAAGATCCAATGGCACAACGACGGTTCGCCGGCAACGGTGGCAGTCCACCGCTATTGGGACGCTTGTTATCCCGATCGTGGCGACGAGATCGACGGTGACGAATCGCAAATGGTGGCCGCGTTCGCCGAACGCTTTGAGCAATCCATGCGGCGGCGCCTGCAAAACTCGGAGCCGGTTGCCAGCTACCTGAGCGGCGGATTGGATTCGTCGATGGTGCTGACCGTCGGCCGTGCCATCAAAGGGGGACCGCTGCCGACATTCACGATCGGTGTGAAAGATCGAGATCTCGATGAGTCCGCTCGCGCTGCCGAGTTCGCGGCTCTGCTGCAATGTCCGAATACGATTGTCGAAAGTCGCAGTGCGGACGTCGTCGCCGAGTTCCCCAAGATCGTCCACGCGGCCGAGTCCCCCGTGATTGTGACTTCCTGCACCGCCTTGATGCGGCTGGCGCGGACGGTCAGCGATCACGGTTGCCGATTCGCTCTGACCGGCGAAGGGGCTGATGAGATTCTGGCAGGCCATCCGTGGTTCAAGGTGAATCGCTTCTCGAACAAGTTTGATTTTGGCCCGCTCCGCATCAGCAATCTCGGTCGAGCCTACGTCCAAAAAGTCTTCGCTCCGGGCTCAAGCTTCCGAGAGACTCGGCGCGAGCAGCGAGCGCTCGGTGGTTCGAATGCCTATCACGATCTCTACACGATGTTTGGTCTGAGTCGCTTCCTGTTCTACAGCGACGCGATGTGGGAACAACTCGGAGGGTTTTCGGCCTACGACGATCTCGATTTGAATCTGGCCGGAATGAAACGCTGGGATCCGCTGAATCGCTCGCTGTATCTCGGCCATCATGTGATGCTGCCGGGGCTGTTGCTCAACCACAAAGGAGACCGGCCGGCCGCAGCGAACGGTGTGCGCACGCTGTATCCGTTTCTCGACGAGGATCTCGTGGAGTTCGTGTCGAGCATTCATCCTCGCTGGAAACTCCGCGGCCTGCGGCAGGACAAAGTGTTGCTCCGAAAATACGCGGCGACCGTGCTGCCAGAGAACACGATCAAGCAGCGAAAAGTGATCTTCAAAGCTCCGCTGCCCAGAGACATCTTCAGCGAGTTCCCGTCGTACTCGCGCCAATTGCTCAGCCCCGAATCATTGCGGAAGACGGGCTACTTCGATCCTCAGCGAGTTGATTTCTTCTGCCGCCATGTGAATGGCCCCTGGAACCGAAGCATCGGCCGCAGCCTGGTGATTCGCCAGGGCTTGATCGGAGTGCTCAGCACTCAGTTGTGGCATCACTTGTACGTCGACGCTTCGCTGTGTGATCTTTCCAGTGCCGCGCCGTCACACGGTTCTAAGGCGGCATGACGGGAGATCAGGAAGTCATGCAGAGCAACGCCACAACAGTCGCACAAACGAGCCACCAAGCTGGCAGCTAAGAAAGCGACCAAAAAGAAAACTCACGACGAGAAATAAAGAGCTGGCAAAAAATGGAGAGCCGAAAATGAAGACCGTTGGTCGGCCCCATTTTCGCCCTTCATTGTTCGCCAGCTTGTTTGCATCTCCAGAGAATCGGCGATGCTGAACTGCTCCGAATTCAGCAGGCCGAGAACTAAGCGTTCGTGCTTTGCTGACTCTTGAGTTTGGAGATTTCCGCTTGCAGGAGTTGCTCGCGGAATCCCGAACCCACAACTCCCACAGACACGAAACCGTGAATGGCCACGCCCAGTCCCCAGCCGAGGAACGGATAGAGGCTCCACGGGTGGGCCGCCGAGAGATAGTTGATGGCGAACAGCAGAATCATCACCAGCACATAGACGGAAAGATGGATATAGAACCCCAGCTTTGCGTCAGCTCGTTTGCGTGCGATCTGGAGAATTTCTTGCTCAGTCATGATCCCTCCTTGCCAAACAGACTTTGAGTCGACACTCGTTCGGCCAACAGTGGCCGTGCTTCAGTACGACGCGCGGGACCATACTACTGAAACAGCAAATCGCACAATCACAATCCTGCGGACGCACGATGCAACGAGTGCCGCAGATCGCAATTGACCTGTCATGAAGAGCAACAATCCCCACGGATGGCATGGCAAGACCTCGGATAAAGCGGAGTCCCTTGCCTTCCATCCGAGGTGTTGCGATGCCATCCGTGGGGATCTTCGACGAAAGAAGCACTTTCTGAACGGCAGCGGCACTCTCGTCATCGATCAATTCTGAGTTGTGTCGCTAGGCGATCCGCACAGTCAGTCGGCGCACTAATTCGGCAAAGCCGCAGCGCGAATGTTGCGGAAGTCGAGGTTCGTCGTCGGATCATGCCCTTGCAGGCTGAGGTGTCCGCCCTCAAGTCGAAGTCCCTCGCGAGCATTGCCGCTGGCGTGAGGCTTGCGTTCGTCGGTCCAGACGGTGACCGGGGTGCCGTTCACCCAGGTGGCGAACGTCGGCCCGTGAGCAACCAGCGTGAGCGTCGTCCACTCGCGATCGTTCGAGACTACGAACCGCGCGGCTTGGCGACGGAAGATCGCGCCGGTGCCGAAGTCAGCCGGTTGAGTGCGGTCACCGTTCTTGATGCCGTTTTGAATTTGAAATTCATAACCGGGGTACGCTCCCTCTTTGCCGGGAAGACCACGGAAGAAGATGCCGCTGTTGAGCGCGTCGCCATTCGTCTTCACCTGAGCTTGTAGCACGAAGTTGGCGAACGTCACTTCGGACTCCCAATAGCCTTGGCCGTTGGTGACGTGGATCGCGCCGTCGAGCACTTCAAACTTGCTCTTCGAGCCAGGCACCTCACGCCAGCCGGTGAGATCTTTGCCGTTAAACAGATCCTTCGTCCCCAGCGGCTTCACGGACACGTTGCGAAACTTGACCAGCCCGGAATTCATTTGCAGGCCGATGAAGCCAGACGTCAAAGGCTTGTCGGTCTTGTCGGTGAAGTCGAGCACCTCTTCGCCATCGAGCTTCACAACGACGTGCGGCCCTTCGGCTCGGATATGAAACGTCTTCCACGCCTCTTCGCCGGAGACTTCCTTCGTCGGCTTCTGCCGCTTCACGAAGCTAGCGGTGTTGAAGCCCTGCGGATGCGTGTCGCAAATGTTGAGTTCATAGCAATCGGCTCCCGGATCAGTCGGCACGAACGGAGTCCGCAAGAAGACACCGCTGTTGCCTCCCTTGGCCATCCAGAAATCACACCGCAGTTCGTAGTCCGCAAACGGCACCGAGGTCAGCAGCAGTCCCGGCTTCGTTCCCTTGTCCGCCGTGATGACGCCGTCAGTCGCCGACCAGTTCACGTCACTGTTCGCCTTCCAACCGAAGAGCGTCTCGCCATCAAAGAGTTGCACCCAACCGTCGGCGATCTCGTCGGCCGAGAGATGCGGCTTCGGCGGCTGTTTGGATACGGCCCCCTTTGCCGATTCCTTGTCAGACGCATCGGCGACTGCAACCGACGGCTCGGCCTTTTCAGTGCTGTTTCCCGTCACGGCCTCATTGACAACCAGTTGACGCGGTTCTTTCGGAGGCTCACCACCGATGCAACCGGCAATGAGTCCAACACACGCCAGCAGACTACTCGCAAAACATGTCAGTGCTCGCATCATTTCCCCGCCTTTCGCTTGTGCTTCCCGTTGGATTTCTTGGCGTATTTCGCGTCAATCCGTTTCCAGAATTCATCGTGAGGAATTCCGCCGGACTCGTCGATCTGTCGATCCGACTCGGCCAGAATTTCCATCAACCGCTTGTTGTCAGCCATGAGGAGGCGTTCGACATCTTCTGCCGTTTGGACGGGAACGAGCACCGCCTTGAAGTGTCCGTTCTGTGTGACGACGGTTGGTTCGCTTTGATTAAGGTAACTCGAGAACTGAGCACGAACGGTCGTCGATGTGGCGGTTTTCATAGGTCGATCTCCTCGTTGGCGATGTTCAATCGTGTTCGATACTTAACACCGATGGCTAGAACTCGCACGCGTTGCGATCCCTCGACACGGTACAAGACTCGAAACCGATTGTCCGGTCCAAAACGAAGTTCCCATTTCGCGCCGAACGCTGCCGGTTGGCGAAGTGGCTTTCGATTCCGTGTGGCAACTTCTGGTTGATGTGTCAGTTGTTGTTTGATGGTGGCACTAATGAGGGTGTGATGTTTTCGTTCGATGGCCGCCAAGTGGATACCAATCTCGTCGGCGTAGACAATTTCAAAAGGCTCCATTGCCAATTCTGATTCCCCGATATTTTGACAACATCACGGATCGTTGGACTTGAATCGCCGCAGTCGCAAACTGTTGGTCACCACCAGCACGCTGCTGGCGGACATGGCGGCGGCGGCGAAGCCCGGTGGCAGGATGATTGCGCCGAATGCCGAAAGCAACCCGGTCGCCAGCGGGATCGAGACCACGTTGTATGCGAACGCGAAGAACAAGTTTTGACGGATGATGCTCAGCGTGCGCCGAGCTAATTCGATGGCGTGAGCCACCGCTCGCGGGTCGCTGCCGATGAGCGTCACGTCGGCGGCTTCGATGGCGATGTCGGCTCCGGCACCGATCGCGAAGCCGACATCGGCAGACGCCAGGGCGGGAGCGTCGTTGACTCCGTCGCCGATCATGGCCACTCGGCGGCCGGTCGCTTGCAGTGAGCGGACGACGTCAGCCTTCTCCGTCGGCAAGCGCTCGGCCTCGATCAACGTGATGCCAAGTTTGTGTGCGACGTTCTTCACGACGGCCAAACGATCGCCGCTGACGAGACCGGTGGTGACATGCAGATGCCGCAGAGCCAGAGTCGCAGCGGACGCCGTCGACCGGACTCGGTCTTCAGCGGCAAGGACGCCGAGCACCTGCTGACTGCGCGCGACAAACAGCGGCGTGCGGCCGAGCGATTCGATGCGAGCGGAAAGGGGTCGGGAGTCTTTTTCAGGCCGCCGCGAATCGACGTCATTTGCAGTGCGACTTTCGGCGGCCTGAAAAAGACTCCCGACCCCGTCGCGTTCCAACCATCGCCAATTTCCGAGCAGAACCGTCTCGCCACTGAGTTCGGCCTTCAATCCAAGGCCCGGTTCGGAATGCACATGGTCCGGTATCGCGTCGAGCGAAACAGACTCCTGCTTCGCCAACGTCACGACCGCTCGCGCGAGCGGGTGATTCGAACCAGACGCGATCGTAGCCGCGACACGCAACAACTCGGCGCGAGTGGTTCCCTCGGACGGAATGACTTCGACGATCTCCGGGCGACCTTCGGTCAGCGTGCCGGTCTTGTCGAACAATGCGATTTGCACGGACGCCGTCCGTTCGAGCGCCGCTCCATCTTTGAAGAGCACACCGAGTTCCGCCCCTTTGCCCATCGCGACCATGACGGCAGTCGGAGTCGCCAAGCCCAGAGCACACGGGCACGCCACCACCAACACCGCGACCGCGCGAGAGATGGCCGTGTGAATGTCGGCGTGAGTGAGCCACCAGATCAAAGTCAGGATCGCAATCGCCAGCACGATCGGCACGAAGATGCCTGCCACGCGATCCGCCAGCCGTGCAATCGGAGCTTTGCTCCCTTGAGCATCTCGTACCAGAGCGGCGATGCGACGCAGAGCCATCTCTTCGCCAACACGTTCGGCTCGGAAACGAAAAATGCCCGATTGATTCACAGAACCGCCCAGCACTTGATCGCCCGGCTGTTTGCGAACCGGCAGCGGTTCTCCGGTGAAGCTGCTCTCGTCAATCTCAGTGACGCCGGCCAAGACGACACCGTCCACTGGGACACGCTCGCCCGCGCGAACTAACACGACATCGCCGACAACGACTTGATCGACGGGGAGATCAACTTCATTTTCTTGGCTCAATAGGTCGTTCGACGAACGCAGCACGTGCGCCGTGGCCGATTGCAAATTCAGCAGACGGCCAATGGCATCCGAGGCTTTGCGACGCGCTCGCGTTTCGAGCGTCCGGCCCAACCGCACGAAGACAACGATCAGCACGGCGGCGGTGAAGTCCGATCCGCACTGGCCGCTCGCGGCGGTGTGATCCAGGTGGCTCAATCCTGATTTCAGAAGCTCCCCAAACGACCACGCTCCGGCGAGGTACGCGGAACCGGCCCCCAAAGCGACCAGCACATCCATGTCGAGCGCGGCATGACGCAGTGACCGGGCCGCGTTGACGAAAAACTCGCGACCGCTTGTGAACAGCACCAACGTCGCGAGCAGCAGCATCCAAACCGGCGCGAGCGGCACCGACTCGACGAAGTACGCCAGCAGGACAACCGCCAGCGCCGGCGCGGCGGGCCGGGCGAGGTCACGAAAGCGAAACGTGCCGGCGGCGTTGCCGGCCAGCGTGCTCGAATCGACCGCTTCCGGCCGCAGACTCGCGTGATAGCCGACCGCTTCAACGGCCGAGATTACCTCTGACGGCGGATCATCGGCGTGTTGAATCCGAGCTTCGTTCGTCGCCAAGTTCACCGCCACGTCAGTCACGCCGGGCAGTTTGCGAATCGCGGACTCGACACGTGCGACACAACTGGCGCAGTGCATCCCCTCGATGCGATATCGCGTGGTGTGAGTCATTAAGGTCGAGGCTTTCTGACGCGACGCGAAGGAATTTGAGCTTAACTCAAAGTGGCTTGGGCAAAGTTGGAAAGGAAGTTCCCGACGAATGAAAGGAGACGACGAATGATGATGGTTTTCAACATTCGTCGTCTCCTTTCATTCGTCGGGCTCCTTTTCTTGAACCATCACTCAGGACGAATTCTGACGCGGCGGAAGTGGACTTCGAAGTCTTCTGATTGAAGCCCGATGAAGCCTTCCGCAACATCGCTCGGCTGGCTTTCACAGACCTTGGTTTTATTCAAGAGTGCAGTCAACGCTCCGGCTTTCGAGACGATTTCCAGTGCGTTCCATTCGCCGGCGGGTTTCCTCGCAGACTCACGAGCCGATCCCTCATCAACGATCTCGAACTTCGCCGCGCCGCCGTTCTCTTTGATCGTCGCCAAATCGGCGTACCTGCCTTGCACTTCCAGCGACTTGGGCCACTGCTTGTGCGGTTCGTTGATGTAGATCATCACGCCGGTATTTGGATTGAAATTCTTCGCGGCCGCCTCGTCGGCGGGAGGAGCAAATCGTAATTCCAACCGCAGCGTGAAGTCGGCGAACTTCTCGTTCGAGTACAGGTAGCCCTTCGGCTTGCCCGTGCAGACGATCGCGTCGTGAATCGAGAACCATGTCGCCTGTCCCCCTTGAGGCGGCTTGGCGAAGAAGGGATCGAAGTCCTCCAGCGACAACTTGCGGAAACCGTCTTCCAACGTGAAGTCGCCATTGGCCAGCGTTTCGGCACTCCAGGCGGATGCCGCCGCCGGTCGTGCGTCGGCCACCGTTGGGGAAGTCACCGAAGCAGGGGAGGGGACTGGGGCCGGCGGATCGACTGAGCAGCCCAAGGCCAGCAGCGCGAGGGCCGTCCACATCAAAGCTAGGTTGCGGCGACTCCAAACGAGTGTTGCGGTCATGAAACGACTCCTGGTCAGCGGACGCTCGATTTCCGGCGCGATTGTTTGAGGGAAGATTTCTGTTTTGCTCTGCGAGCGATCGCCACAGATCGCATCGCCCAGACTTTCAGTTCTTCGGAGTCATCCAGCAAGTCGGTCGGGACTTCAAAGTACGACATCGTCGTCGGTCGATCCGGAAACGGTTTGAAAGCGTCCATTCCGCGGGCCTGATAATCGCCACGATTCGAGTCATCGACTTTGAACCACAGTCGGTCGAACGCGACGATCCCGAAAAAGGTCTCTCCGGAATACAGCCCAACGCCGCCAAACATCCGGCGTGCGCGGAGGCTCGGCACCACGCGACCCAAGCGCTCGACCACTTCGTCCGCAAAGTCTGAGTTCATGCTCATGCGGGCATTGTTTGGAGCACGCCGCAAAGGTGACAAGTCACTCGCGGGCGATACGATGCGGCCCAACCAGAAGCCCGGCTTTTTAGAAAAGACGGGCTTCTTCACGTCGATTCAAACTCTTCCAAGGGAGGCCTGACATGCGCTGTCATTTGTCGGTGTTGTTGATAGCGATCAGTTTCGTCGCGATCTCGTCAATAACTCGCGCTGCGGATCCCGCTCCGAAATATGCCGAGCATCAAGACTTGTCGTACTACCTCGACGCGAACGGCCAGACGCGTCCGATCAAGTCGCCCGCCGATTGGGCCAAGCGGCGTGAGCACATCGCCGCTTGGATGCAGACGGTCATGGGACCGCTCCCTAAGCCGGTGAAACCGGTGCCGCTCGATGTGAAAGTCGAAGAGGAAGTCGCTGTCGGTGAGCTGATTCGCAAGAAGATCAGCTATCACACCGACTCCACCGAGCGGCGTGTGAAGGCGTTCCTCTTCCTGCCGAAGACGGACAAGAAGCCAACTCCGGCGATTCTGTGCCTGCATCAAACGACCAACATTGGGAAGTCGGAGCCGTCCGGATTGGGAGGCAGTCCGAACCTGCATTACGCGCTGCACCTGGCTCAGCGTGGCTATGTGACGCTCGCGCCGGACTATCCCAGCTTCGGCGAGTACCCGTTCGATTTCGCTCCGGCACACGGCTACACGAGCGGCAGCATGAAGGCGATCTACGACAACATCCGCGCCGTCGATCTGCTGCAATCACTGCCGGACGTGGACAAGGATCGGATCGGCTGCATCGGCCATTCGCTGGGTGGGCACAACACGATGTTCACGGCCTTCTTCGAGCCGCGCATCAAATGCCTCGTCTCCAACTGCGGCTTCACCCGTTTCCACAAGTACTACAACGGGGCACTCAAAGGCTGGACGAGTTCTCGTTACATGCCGCTGATCGACAGCCGTCATCACAACAGCCCGGACGAAGTGCCGTTCGACTTCCCGGAAATCGTCGCCGGCTTCGCTCCGCGTCCGTTCCTCGCAAGCAGTCCCATCGGCGACAGCAACTTCGAGGTCAGCGGCGTGCGCGATTCGATTGCATCCGCCAAACCGATCTACCAACTGCTCGGCGCGGCGGATGCCCTGCAAGCCAACTATCCGAACTGCGCTCACGACTTTCCCGAAGACGTCCGCAAGGTGGCTTACGATTTCTTCGACAAGCATCTGCGCGGGATGAAGTGATCGGAATTCATTTCGCTGGCGGACGTCCGGGACGCGCTGGCCGAGCGGGGCGGTTGGGATTCGTAGGATTCGCCGGTTCCGTTTTCGGTTTGTCCTTTTCGGTCTTGGCGGTGTCTTTGTCTTCGACCAACTCCGACCAAGTCTTCCAGGTTCCTTCGGCCCAACCGCGAATCACGGGGAACTTGCTTTCGAGATGCGGCTTGATCGCCAACGCGATCGCCTTGTCTTCGGCGGCCGGTTCGCGTTTGGCCAACATCTGCAGCGTCTGACCCACGAACGCGACGTTGGTACTCTCCAACTTCTTGATGATCTCCTGACGCTCGTCATCGGTCAGCGGTTGCTTGAGCTTGGCGGCGGCGTCTTCCTGTTGCTGCTTCGCGTTCGCGATTTGGTCCTTCTTCTTCTGTTCGATCTGTTGCCGTTCTTCTTCGCTCAGCAGTTTGAAATGGATCTGCATCGGCAAGTCGACCGAGACATTCTCCTGCTGAATCGTCAGCTTCCCTTTCGACTCGTAGAGCGAAATCAGTCCCTTGTCGGTATCGAAATCGAATGTGCCAGCGGTCTGGAGTTGCAGCTTGATGTTCTTGCCCTCGATCGGCGCGGTCTGGAGGTTACAGGTGCGACGGACGGTGACTTTGGAGCCTTCTTGCTTTTGGATTTCGTAACGCAACGTTTCGCCACCGGCGGTGGTCTTCTTGTTCTTGTCCTCGTTGTTCGAGAGCCGCGGCGGTCCCGGAGTGCGCGTCTCGGATTTGGATTCTTCGATCACCGCGCCGATGTTGGCTTCCCAAGTTTTCAGCGGCTCCTTCGGGAGCCGCTCAAACGGCAGCAACGAAAGCTGGCCGAGCAGATACGGCAGATGCGACGTTCCTTTGACCGCAACGAACTGACCGGCCTTCGTCATGCGAACTTCATTGGTCTGATAGCTCAGCCCAGTGATGGGATTGGAACCAAACAGCGGGCCGCGCGGGCCAAATCGTTCTGGACCACCAGGGCCGCCGGGACCGCGACGTGGTCCGGTGGTGGTTGGTGCGGCCTTCTTCTTTTCGCTGGATTGAACGTTGCCGGTGTAGACGAACTCGATCTGCTCATCGCCCGACGACTTCACGGTGTAATTGATGATCCCGTGCATCCGATCTTCGGAATCGGGCAAGTCCACGTTGATCGTCACCTCGTAGGCAAAGACGGCACCGGGCTTCACGTCGTAGCGCAGCTTCGGAGCGTCATCGGCCGACGAGACGGCTGTCATCGACAGCATCAGCAACCCACACATCCAACCGAACCGGGAACCAACGGACTTTGAACGATCAATTACCGGGATCATGTTTGACTCCGATCATCAAAAGGGATTGCTGAATCCAGTCGCCTGACTCTCCGAGTCGGGACTTCGTCAAAAAACGCCCGACTCAGAGAGTCAGGCTACGCAATGAGTCGTCTCCGTCACCCCAGCCGATGCCGCTTGTCGAGATACGCGGCGAGATACTTCGAGTAGCCCTCTTTGGTGTTGGCCAGGTTGTAGCTGATCTTCCGCTCGTGGCAGTCGTCTTCGAGTCGTTGTGTGAAGGCTTGGATGCGTTCGAGATATTTCTTTCGCAGCGATTTCGGATTCACAACAACTTTGCCGGCACCTTCCATGTCATGGAAGCGCGTGATCCGATCAAACGGGAAATTCAATTCCGCGTCGTCGAGCGTGTGGAAGGCGATCACTTCGTGATTGTTATGCCGGAAGTGTTGCAGGCCGCTGGCGACGTTGTCTTCGTTGTCGATCAAGTCGCTGATGACGATGACCAATCCGCGCCGTTTCATTCGCTCGGCCGCTTCGTGCAGGACGGTGCCGCAGTCGGTTTCTCCGCCCGGTTCGACACCGTCGAGCGCATCGAGGATGCGGCGGTACTGCGTCGGGTGTGCCTTGGGTGGGATGTAGGTGCGGACTTTCGTGTCGAACAGCATCAGCCCGACCGCATCGTTCTGACGTATCAACAAGTACGACAACGCCGCCGCCAGGTAGCTGCCCCATTGCAGCTTGCTCAGCCCTTGATCGCTGGCAGTGCCTCCCTTGCCGAAGTCCATCGACTTCGAGCAGTCCAACAGGATCGTCGCTCTCAGGTTGGTCTCGTCCTCGTACAACTTGACGTAGTACTTGTCCGTGCGTGCGAGCACCTTCCAGTCGAGCATCCGCATCTCATCCCCCGGCGTGTATGACCGGTGATCGAGATACTCAACCGAGAACCCGTGATACGGACTACGATGCTTGCCGGTCAGAAAGCCTTCGACCACTTGCTTGGCAACCAGTTCGAGATTGCCGATGCGGGCGAGACCAGCGGGATCTAAGTAGGACATAATGAAACCTTATTTCGACGAGGCCGTGGGCAGATTTCGGAGAAAGACGCGTCGCTCTGGGCCATTGATGGTCAATTCCAACCGAGACACATGCAGAGCACGCATTCCCAAGAGCGGCAGCCGTGGAAAGGAAGTTGCTCCAGAACCGGTGAAGACTTCGATTCCATCCGAGAAGTCGATCGGAAATGGCTCAACGTTCGTGTCGTAAGTCAGCTCACCGGGGATGTTGCGATACAACCAGAGAGTCGCTTTTCTCAGCGAAACTCTTTGGCCATTTACGAGGACATTGGTGCCGAAGACTTCCACGAGATTCGTCAAGCCAGCCCACGACGCCAGTTGCTCTTCGCGAATGTTGAAGTTGCGACCGTTGCCGGTATCGATCGTCACGGGAAACTTCGGAATGTCGTTACCACTTGGTTGCTCACTGTTCTCGGGCGTCAAACTAGCCCAGCAGACAATTTGATTTTGGCGGATCACGTATCGCTCCGTGTCCGTTTGCGGATCCCTCAGTCGGTACTCACGGGAATGGTACGGCAACACATTCAGGATGACGCTCATGCCGTGGGTTCCTCTCGGAAAATCGGTTCGTGTACATCGCACATGTCGATGTCGCCCGACTCGAAATCCAACGCGGCGACATCATCGACGTACCCAATGAAATAGTCGCTTGGCGAAAGTCCGCGCGCGTTGCAGTCGCGGATGAGTTCGCGCTTCGTGTCGGCGACCTGATCTCGGCGATCTCCGATGTACAGCACCCAGCGTTCGTAAACTTGCGAATCCGCGCAGAGCTTCGGCAAATCGTGTCGAAAGGCTGAACAGGCGACAGAAGCGCCATTCGATAGCTCATCCGCTACCGACGTAAAGGCGGTGTTGCCGAACGATCCATCAGAACTACGTTCTCTTAGCAATCTCTCAGCTTCCTGAAGAAGTTGAACAAGCTGCTCGTCAGTCAATTCTGGTAGTTCGGAAAAGATGCGCCACGCAGGACTGACAAATGAAACCGCAGGCGTGTCCGAGTTCATGGTAGCCATGATTCGAATCCCCGTTGGAAATGACAACTCCTCAGTATCATTCCGACATCCGTTTGGAAGTTATTCCGGCTCGCGAATGACCTCGAACAGCTTCTCGACGATGTGGTCGGTCGTGATGCCGTCGCTTTCGGCGGCGAAGCTGGTGACGAGGCGATGTCGCAGCACTGGCTTGGCGATCGCGCGGATGTCGTCGCCGGAGACGTGAACTCGGCCATCGAGCAGCGCGTGCGACTTCGCGGCCAGAAGGAGTGCCATACACGCGCGTGTGCCGGCCCCCCAGGTGAGATACTTCTTCACGAAGTCGGGAGCCTCGTCACTCTTCGGTCGGGTGGCTCGGACCAACTGCACGGCGTAGGCGGAGACCGATTTGCCGACCAGCACTTTCAAGACGACTTGTTGCAGCCGCACGATTTCGGTGCGATCGAGCATCGGTTGCAGCTTGGGCAACTCGCCGGACGTCGTCGTCTCAGCGACTTTCAGTTCGTCTTCGTAGGAGGGGTAATCGACCAGGATGCGGAACATGAATCGGTCGAGCTGCGCTTCAGGCAGCGGGTACGTGCCTTCTTGCTCGATGGGGTTCTGCGTGCCGAGCACGAGGAACGGTCGTTCGAGCGGAAAGTCTTGGCCAGCGATCGTGACCTTGTATTCCTGCATCGCCTGCAGCAGCGCGGCCTGAGTCTTCGGCGGCGTGCGGTTGATTTCGTCGCCCAACAAGATGTTGCCGAAGATCGGGCCTTTCACGAACTTCATGCGGCGATGCCCGGTCCCTTCTTCGGTCTCCAGGATTTCCGTCCCGGTGATGTCGGACGGCATCAAGTCGGGCGTGAATTGAATGCGGCTGAACTTGAGCGACAGCAGATCGGCGACGGTCGAAACCATCAACGTCTTGGCCAGCCCCGGAACGCCTTCGAGCAAGCAGTGCCCGCGAGAAAACAACGCGATCAAAATCTGCTTGAGCACATCCCCTTGCCCGATGATGACCCGCTCCAACTCGCGAGTCATCTTGTGATAAGCGGCGGTGAGCTCCTCGGCGGCACGCAGGTCGGCGTCGTCCATTCGTTCGTTGCCAGAATTCTTCTGCATCATTGGTCCTCGTTGGGTGGGCGGTCAGGGGAGGGTGTGGTCAGGCAAGAGCGGTAACTGGTAGGTCAAACGGAGGGGGTAGGCTAACCCCATCCACGGACGAGTCAATTCACCGCGTGTGACGAACAGGGATTCCTTGCGGGCTGGCGAGTTCGGTGGTCTAGTGCTGAGGTCGGGCGTTCTGTCGGCGATCCAGCAGAGGTGCCGATTGGCCGACGTCACTTTCACCGCGAATGGCTGCGATGCAAATTCAATGTCCTCATTGCCAGGTTGCCATTCAGCTTCTTGAAGCGCCGCCGGAAAGCGACGTCACCTGTCCGTCCTGCGGCAGCCAGATCAACAGTGCCGAGCGGACTCAGACCGAGCGGCCCGTCGCACCGCCCGTGAGCGATGGCCGAGAAACAACTTTGCTTCCAGCCTCACCCAGCGGGCTGCCATTCTCTCTGCCTCCCGCTTCGCAAACAGCCTCTGCATCGGCAACCACACCGACCGCAATACAGCGACCGCCGATGATCGAAGCCTTCGGGCGTTTCCAACTGCTCAAACGGCTGGGAGGTGGAGCCTATGGCGAAGTCTTTTGGGCCTACGATCCGCAGTTGGACCGAGACGTGGCGATCAAGCGTCCGCATCAGCGGCGGTTGCCGCCGGAGTTGGCTGAACGGTTTGCTCGTGAAGCGCGATCGGCCGCGCAGCTCCAGCATCGGCACATTGTCGGCACGTATGAAGTGGGCGAGGTGGACGGTCGGCCGTACATCGCCAGCGAGTACATCCTCGGCACCGACTTGGCCGCACGGGCGAATGCCCAGAAAGATCAGAACCGGTTGTTGCCGCCGCGAGACATTGCTCAGCTCTGCGCTCAGGTGGCCGAGGCGTTGCACGTCGCTCACGAGGCGGGCATCGTGCATCGAGACTTGAAGCCCGCGAACATTCTGATCGGTAGGTTGGGACTCCGTCCCGACCCGTCTTCAACCCCCGACTCAAATCGTCACTCGAACACCGGTCGGGACGGAGTCCCAACCTACGACGCTCTCCACGCATACCTGACCGACTTCGGCATGGCCAAGCGTGACACCGAGGCCGAGTTCGTGATGACGCAAGCGGGTCAACTGCTCGGTTCTCCCGCGTACATGTCGCCGGAGCAATGGCAAGACAGCCACGCCGTCGATCGCCGCACGGACTTATGGGCCGTGGGGGTGATTCTGTTCGAGCTGCTGACCGGCGAACGCCCCTTCCGCGCCGAGCGAGACAAGAGACTGCTCATGCAGCAGATTCTGAATGCGGACCCTCCGCCGCCGTCGCAGCTCAACAGTCAAGTCCCCGCCGACCTCGACACGCTCTGCCTGAAGTGCCTGGAGAAAGACCCGTCCCGCCGCTTCCCCACCGCCGCCGCCCTCGCCCAAGAACTCCACCGCTTCCTCCACGGCGAGCCAATCCACTCCCGCCCCATCACCCACTGGGAACGAGCCAGAAAGTGGTGCCAACGCAACCCAGC
>CAMDPX010000021.1 GCA_945905295.1 Planctomyces sp. SH-PL62
CACGCTCAGAATCACCCGAAACCCCCGCGTTACCGTGCTTGACCATGCCAGAATGACCTCCGTGAGGAAATCTGACAGCTACGCGCAAACCCCATGCCGTGGTCCGGACAATTCCAACGCAAAATCAAAGTCAGCACCATTGGGCGTCAGCCCCTCGGTGAATTCACCGGGGGGCTGACGCCACCTCGCTCGCCTGTTTCATTCCAGACACGTGCGGCGTTCGCTTCGTGATCTCGGAGCAGAGACCTCGCCCCAGTCGTGTGGCTCACACTCTCTGCAAAGCCTTAACGATCACGCGAACCTCTTCGATTCGGCGAAGTCTGCGTCCTCCCGAAACAACTGCGGAGGCTCCGTAGCCCGCAAGGTCGCAACGCGGGTTTCATCCGACTGTCACGATCTTGTCGATGGCATCAATTGTTCGCGGGCCTCTCGACGAATTCGTAGTGCGGTGCTTCCAGCAAGACTCCACACCGCTAGATCGTCAGGATGGCAGGGATGCCGGTCGTGAATCGGAACTCGACAAGATTGACCATCGTTTCACGTAGCCACGGCTGGCTCGCGCTGTGCCTGTGCGCGCCGCTGGCACTGCTGGGTTGCACGCACACGGCGTCCTCAACCGGCCATGCCTTCACGAACAGCGCCACAGAGACCAACGGGACCGCCGTCACCGTCCCCGGTACCGTCGGCTGGGTGGACACCGGCCTGCAAGTTGTCGATGGCGAACCGCTCTCGATCACGGCCAGTGGTCGCGTCGTCGTGCGGCAATCCGACCGTTTCGGCCAGAAGTTCGAGGCGACCGTCAGCCCTGAAGGAACCTTCATGGTCCACGACGGCATTCAAGACCAGAGCTTCCCGCTCCCCAGCGGAAATCACGGACCTGCTCCCTGCTTCTGCTTGATGGGCCGCATCGGCGAAAACGGCAAACCATTCTTCGTCGGCAAGCGCAAAAGTTGGCAAGCTTCGAGCAGCGGCCGCTTGCAACTCGCGGTCAACGACTTCGATCCCAGCGACAGCGAGGGAGCGTTTCACGCGGAAGTCTCGCGGCCGAAGCTCGTGCAACCGATGAGCTACGAGGAGGTCGTCCCGGGGAACTCGGCCGACGGCAAGCCCTTGCCGAATTGCCACGCGGTCGTCTTCTATGTCGATGGCCTGCGCCCCGACGTCGTCCGCGAAATGGCCGCGATGGGACATCTGCCGAACATCAAATCGCTGTTCCTCGACAATGGCTGCTGGATGTCCAACTGCTTCACCGCTTTCCCGTCCGACACGATCACCTCCAACGGCACGATGTGGACCGGCTGCTTCTCGGACCGGCACGGACTGAAAGGGCAGGTGCGGTTCTGCCGAGAACGGCTCGTCTCGGAATCGTACCTCGATCCGCTCGGCCCCAGCCGCAGTTCACGCATGTTGTCGCCACAAGGAGTCGATCGCGCGCTGGTCGATGGCCAATCGACCGTCCGCAAATGGATCTACGGTCACAAAGACGGCCACGCCTGGAAGCATTCACTCACCAGCGACATCGCGCCGATCTACGAAATCCTGCGCAGCGAAGGCCGCGACTGGTCCACCGGAGTCTTGCCCGTGATGACCGACACGCCTCCTCCTCTCTGGAGCCGCAGCCTCGCGCGGACCGTGCCGAACCTCAACTCTCATGACGCTTGGAAATACATCGACGACGCGAACGCTAACTACGCCGTCAGACAACTGATCCCGCGCGAACAACCGGTGACGATCGTCTGGTTGCCCGAAACCGATTCCGTCAGCCACAAAGAATGCCGCGGCCAATTCGGAGCAACACGCCGAACGATCGCCCGTGCCGATGAACTCATCGGCCAGATGGTCGCCGAGTTCAAAGCTCAGAATCGACTGCACTCGACCTACTTCTGCCTCGTCAGCGATCACGGTCATCACGGCGGACGCACCGGACACCTCTCGCTATTCGACGTTGCCCACGAGTTGTTCTACCGGCCGCGCGAACTCGACGCCGACGGCCGCTGGGTTGGCGGAGGACTCGGCGTCACCGTGCGGCAACACCGCGAACGAGCTCATCACGACGGCGACGGCTTGCGTCAGTTCGTCTTCATCGACGGTGACTCCGACGGAGTCGCCCGCGTCTTCTTTCCCAGAGGGCACTACCGCAGCAACAACTGGACGGGACCGAACCGTGCCGCCGACTTGCTGACCTATCGACTCGCCAAGCACTTGCCGCCGATCAATCTCCCCGAGTTCATCGCCCGCGCCGAGTTCAACAACCCCGACGGACAACAGCAGGAACGCGGACGGGACGAACCCGCTCGCTTGTTTGAGGCCGCCGCGTCTCCGTCACGGCAACGAGCGATTGATCTCGTGCTGATGAAGCTCACCGAGAACTCCCTGTTGATCACGACCGCCGATCGCGGCTCCGCAGTCATCGAACGACAGCCGCTGGAACGGACATCAACCGACACGATCCGCTGGCAACTGCGGTACTCCGTCGTGACCGATGTGAAGCCGACCGCCGACAGACAAGTCACTTACAACGTCGTCGAGCATCCGTTGCGCGACCCGCTCGGCCTCACACAACTCGTCGATGCCAGCTACCTCCGCGAATGGCACAACGAACGCGAGTGGCTCGAAACGCAGACCCCCAGCCTGTACCCCGATTCCGTCGTGACCCTCTCGCGGCACATGCTGTGGCAAGAAAACATCGTTCCGCAAGAAGTCGATGCCGCTCCTGATCTCGTCATCACGGCACGACCCGGCTGGTACTTCGGCAGCGAGAGTTCCCCCGGCACGATGCACGGCTACCCGTTGGCCGATGCCATGCGAGCCAGCATGTTCGTCGCCGGCCCCAACGTCCGCCGCGGTGCCCGCATCGACTCACCTTGCCGGCTCGTGGACTTGACTCCCACTCTGCTCGACATGGTGGGCAGCGGCGTTCCAATGGATCATTTCGACGGTCAACCGATCCGTGCGATCTATCAACCCGATATCCCGCACTTGCCGACCCCGATGTTCTCTCAACACATCCAACAAAGTCAGTTTCCGATCCAGCTCGCTTCAGCCGATGACTCCAATGGCCTCTCTTCAAAGATCGCGGCTCGCAGCCCCGCCGGCGACATCACGTTGACCTCCGGGCAAGTCATGCGCGCCGTCTTTTGGGATTCGGTCGATCTGAAGGCGTGGCAACCGGTCAGCTACCAACCCGTCCCCGAATACCCGGACCAGCCCCTGACCATCAATCATCCCGCCAGCCCGTATGACCTCAACAACGTCATGTACAACGCGCTGCTGTTCACCGAACTGAGCGTGTTCCGCATCATGGACGACGTGATCTCACCGCTGACGCGCGGCCGCCACCCCTTCATCACCGCGACCGACCGCGTCGATCTGGCACTTCGGCACCATCGCAGCGAGTGGGTTTCCGAAAGCGCGAACGTCGTCGACCTCACCAACGCGACGATCTGGGATTACCAGATTACCTCGCAAACCAACCTCCGCCGCATCAACGCCGCCGTGGATTACGTACAGCGCCGCGAGCAAGACATCGAAGAAAACCTCGGCGATGTCACCGGCCAATCACCACTCCCCACGTCGAAGCTGCTGCACCGCTCTGTCGATGCCACCCAACTCGGCTTCTGGAATCTCTACGGTTTCGGCCAACGCACGCTCGTGCAACTGCTCGACGAAACGCTGATCCAAGGCATCGAAAACTCAACCGACAGAACGCTCAACGCCGCCCGCCCCATGCCCGCAGAGATTCGAGCGTCCCACAAGTAGGTCAGGCTTTCCAGCCTGACACGAACGCTCACCAGCGCACCGACTCCGGTTCACCCAGCCCGAAAACGCAAACCTACTTCGCGGACTCCACCTGCTGAATCGCCGCCAACATCCCATCCCAAGTGTGCTCCGTCGCTTCAGCCGACACCGGCAAGCCAACCTCCCGGCAAGCAGCCGAGGTCACGGGACTAATACTCGCGATCCGAATGCACTGTCCTAGCTGCGCTCGCGCCTGCTCCGGCATCAACCGCGCGACATTGCGAGCAATCGCTGGGCTGCTGACACCGATCCAATCGAGTTGCCCCGCGATCAACCGCTGATTGACGTCATCGGACCAGGCCGCCACATCATGATGCTGATAGACAACGGCCTCTTCGAGTTGAGCACCTGCCGCCGTCAATTCCGTTCGCAGTACGTACCGCACGCGATTGGCCCGCGCCCACAACACTCTTTGCCCGGCCATCTGCGGGCACAACGCAGCAGCCAGATGCTCCGCCCGATAAGTCTCGGGCACGACATCCGCTCGCAATTGAAACTCACGCAGCGCCGCCGCCGTAGACGGACCGATGGTCGCCAGTCGCGCCTTGCCAAGCTTCCGCGAGTCGCCCCCCAATT
Organism: Planctomyces sp. SH-PL62; assembly: GCA_945905295.1. Lineage (GTDB taxonomy): Bacteria > Planctomycetota > Planctomycetia > Planctomycetales > Planctomycetaceae > SXKJ01. The sequence goes on from CAMDPX010000021.1 coordinate 4,375, forward strand.
CCCAAAGGCGACCCAACAACGCTCGCACGCCGTTCGCACTCGTAAAAACAATCCAGTCGAACTCGCCGATCCGCCGCAGAACCTCATCCACCGCATCCCATGTCTCTGGAGGCTCAATCTCCAACGTCGGCATCAACACAGCCTCCGCTCCCAACTCAAAGATGCGGTCGATCTGTGCGTCCGCTTGTTCGTCCGCGCGTGTCACACCAATCCGTCGCCCGAACAACGGCCGCTTCTCGAACCACGCGAGCTGTTCGCGTTGCAGCACACACTCACCAATCACAATCAACGAAGGGGGACGCAGACCAGCAGACGCGACGTGTTCCGCAATTGCTCCCAGCGGTGCCGTCACTGTTTGCTGCGACGGCAAACTCGCGTGGCTGATAACCGCCACCGGCGTCGCCGCATTCTTGCCCGCCGCGATCAACGCTTCTGCGATCTGCGACAGACGATGCCAACCCATGTAGAACACCAGCGTCCCCGGAAACGCGGCGAGCACTCGGTAATCCAAACTCGGCGAGTCCTTCGCCGGGTCTTCATGCCCGGTGATGAACGCCACCGCCGACGCATGATCGCGGTGTGTCACCGAGAACCCCGCATACTCTCCCGCCGCGACCGCCGCGGTCACACCCGGCACAACCTCGAACGGAATCCCCGCCGCTGCCAACGCCGCCGCCTCTTCGCTGCCTCGGCCGAACACGAACGGATCGCCCCCCTTCAACCGAACCACCGTCTTCCCGGCTTGCGCCGCCGCGATCAGTCGCCGATTGATCTCCTCCTGATCCAGCCGACGCTCACGACCATCCGAGACCCGACATGTTCGCTCCGCACGGGCCTTCGAATGCCGCAACAAAATTGGATTCACCAAGCCGTCGTACAACACGACATCCGCTCGGCGCAGACACTCCAATCCGCGCAGCGTCAGCAACCCCGGATCTCCCGGCCCCGCACCCACCAAATAGACCGTGCCGATCGACGCTGACAAAGGAAGCCTCCTTCACATCGCGACTCGATTCGCGTCACTGAGCGTATCGGTGACTCCACCAACGAAAAAGCCCGGCGACTTTGCAGCCACCGGGCTTGAATGAATTCCGAGTCGCGCTAGCTCTTGCTCTCGACCGTCAATCGAGTCGGCTCACCAACGAACTCGATGTATGCCAAGTAGGCTCCGTCCGCCAAACGACGTTTCGCGATCTTCGCCACCCGGGTGTATCCGCCTGGACGATCTTCAAAACGCGGGGCAATTTGCTCAATCAACAGGATCACGGCCTTCTTGCTGCGGAGAACATCAAACAGTTGGCGGCGACGTTGAATATATTTGCCCTGCTCCTTCAACCACGCCTGCCCGGCATCGGTCGCTCGCCACTTCTTGTGGTCGTCACTCCCACGTTCATGCGGGCTCTTAATCTTATTTGCGATGTCGAGACACTTCTTCGCCTTCACGGCAGTCGTCACCAACTTCTCAACAAACGGCCGGACTTCCTTCGCCTTCGCCAAGGTCGTGCGAATCCGACCACTGGCCTTCGCCGCTCCTGCCACTTCTTGATCGAGTGTCAAAATCAGCGCGCGAGTCAAATTGCGCATCAACGCCCGACGATGCGTACCCGTTCGCCCGAGATGCCGGCCTTTAAGTCTGTGACGCATGATCAATCACCCAACTCTTTCTTCGTCTCTCTTCGTTCGTCGCAAATCCGCGTTGAGGTTCAGTCTCTCGACCAATCCCACAACCCAACCAACCTATGATCTCGCCGCCATCGAACGAGACACCTTCATGCCCAATCGCAGACCGATCAGGCTTAAACGCTCGCGAACTTCGACCAAAGTCGTCTCACCAAAGTTCCGCACCTGCAACAACTGATCTTCGCTGCGAGTCACCAAATCGCGGATCGTGTTGATCCCTTCCGACTCCAGGCAGTTGGTCGCTCGCACGGACAAGTTCAGCTCGGCCAAACTTTGATTGAGCTTCTCTTCCAATTCCAAATCCACCGGCGAGTATCCGGTCGCGTCCATCATGCCACGCAGACCGCCTTCTGGACTGATCTCCGCGCCAGCTTCCCGGAACGAAACGAATGGCGTGAGGTGCTTCCGAAGAATCTTGGCCGCCTCGACGACAGCCATTTCCGGAGAAATGGTCCCGTTGGTCCAGACTTCCAGAATCAATTTGTCGTAGTTCGTGCGTTGACCGACACGGCAATCTTCAATCTTGTAACGCACACGGACAACCGGCGAAAAAATTGCGTCGAGCAACAGTAAGCCGGGTTCTTCATCGTGCGCGGCATGATACTCGGACGACGGAATGTATCCGCGTCCGTTTTCAACGGTCAGTTCCATGTTGAACGGCACGTCATCGGTCATCGTGGCGATGATCATGCTCTTGTTGAGCACTTCGACCTGATCGCTGCAAATGATGTCGCCAGCCGTGACAACGCCGCGTTGATGCCGCTCGATCCGCAAAATCTTCTGCGTTGAACTGTGGTTCTTGACGACGGCCGACTTGACGTTCAAGCAAATGTCGGTGACATCCTCAACGACCCCAGGCACGGTCGTGAATTCGTGCTGCACACCTTGAATCCGCACCTTGGTGATTGAACTACCTTCCAAGCTGGTCAACATAATCCGCCGCAAGCTATTGCCAATCGTCGCACCAAAACCACGTTCGAATGGTTCGGCGACGAACATGCCGTAAGTCGGAGTGGCTGTTGTGGGTAGCAACTGCACTTTGCTCGGAAGTTCCAGACCTCGCCAACGAATTCGCATCGCAAACCTCCCTAGAAAACCGCACTCTGATTCCAAGACAAACGTCTGTCAGCCGCCGTTACAAACTACACGCGACGTTTCTTCGGCGGACGGCAACCGTTGTGCGGCAACGGCGTAATGTCCTCGATCGAACGGACCACGATCCCGGAGTTCTGCAATCCGGTGATCGCGCTCTCGCGACCCGAACCAGGACCGTTCACACGGACCTCCATTTCGCGGACACCGAACTTTGCCGCACGTTCTGCACAAATCTCCGCCGCACGTTGCGCGGCGAACGGAGTGCTCTTACGGCTTCCTTTGAAACCCGCCGTGCCGGCGGTCGCCCAACACAGCACATCACCCGCCGGATCGGTCACGGTGACGATCGTGTTATTGAACGTCGCCTTGATGAAAGCGATCGCCTTATTGACGTGCCGTCTTACTTTTTTCTTTCCCGCTGCCACTGTTCCGCCCCTCTATTGGAGTTCAGCCGTTAGGCTCGAGCCTAGTGCTTCATGTCCTTGACGCCCTTCTTACCGGCGACTGTCTTCTTCACACCTTTGCGTGTGCGAGCATTCGTTCGTGTTCGCTGGCCGCGAACCGGCAAGTTGCGGCGATGCCGCATTCCGCGATAACTCTTGATGTCCTTCAACCGGCCGATGTCCTGCTGAATCGCCCGACGCAACTGACCTTCGGCCAACACCTCTTTGTCGAGGTATGTGTTGATCTTGGCGACATTGTCGTCAGTCAGTTGGCCGGCCTTCATGCACGGATCGATGCCCATCTGATGGCACAACCGCAGCGCGACCTTCTGTCCCACGCCGTACAAGTACGACAGCGAAATATACACGAACTTGTCGTTCGGAATATCGACACCCTGAATACGTGGCATCGTTCCTCTCCCTAACCTTGGCGTTGCTTGTGGCGTGGATCAAGACGGCAGACAACGTACATGCGACCGCGACGCCGCACGATTTTGCAGCCCTCACAGATTCGCCGAATGCTCGACCGAACTTTCATGACAACCTCGAATCTTTTCTAACCTTCGGTCAGGCCCGCCTGATTCCGCACCAGCAGATGGCTGTCAATGCGTTGAATCAAGTCGATCGACACTGACACGACAATCAACAAACCGGTACCACCGTAAAAACCGGCGATCAACGGATTCACGTTAATGACCTTCCCCACAATGCTGGGGGAAATCGCTAACAAACTCAAGAAGGCCGCCCCGACAAACGTGACCCGGACAATAACTTGCTCCAGGTACTTTGAGGTGCGTTCACCCGGACGATATCCCGGAATGAAGCTGCCATAGTCTTTAAGATTCTGGGCAATCTCTTTCGGATTGAACGTGACCGCCGCCCAAAAATACGAGAAGAAGAAAATCAGCCCGGCATAACTGAGGTAGTAAACGGCAGGCAGAGCAAAGAACTCATTGAGATAGGGGACGCTCCAATTCTCAATCAACTGATGATACAGGTAACTGGGAATCATCAGCAGGCTTGAGGCGAAAATGATCGGCATGACTCCCGACTGATTCAACTTCAGTGGCAAGAAGTGCTCTGCCCCACCAAACATGCGACGTCCACGGACATGCTTCGCGCTCTGAATTGGAATTCTTCGTTGAGCCTGTGTGACGAAAACCACACCTAACACGATCGCCACGAACAACCCCGCCAACAGCAGGATTCGGTCAATGCCACTATCAGAACCAATCGACACGCCCTGTGTGAGCACCGGTTTGAACAATTCAAAGACGGCGCTCGGCATTTGAGCCATGATGCCCGCCATAATCAGCAAACTAATCCCGTTGCCGATTCCGAACGCATCAATTTGCTCGCCAATCCACATTAAAAACATCGTCCCAGCGGTCATCATCAGAGCCGTAGAAATAATATCAAAAGGCCCGCCACAACCATCTAAAACCAGGCTGCTGCCGGTTAATGACCCGCGTGACATCGTCATCACCCAACCGACGCTTTGCACAAACGCGACGGGAACTGTGATCTGCCGGGTCAATTCATTGATGCGACGACGACCGGACTCGCCTTCCTTTTGAAGGCGTTCCAACGGCGGATAAACCGTGGCTAAAAGCTGAAACACGATCGAGCACGAAATGTAGGGCATGATCCCCAGACCAAAGATCGTGCTGTAGCCCACCTGGCTGGCAGAGAACAGCGATGCCGTTTGCAGAATCTGACCTAACGCTCCGCCCTGGCCTTGAGCGACATTCGCAATCGTCTCTTTCAAGCGGGCTTGGTTGACGATCGGCAGCGGCACCCAAAATCCCAAGCGATACACCGCCAGCAACACTGCCGTTAGGAGCAGTTTGCGGCGGAGATCAGGGATTGCCAGAATGGCCACTAACTTCTGGATCATCACTCACTCAGAGGGACTCAGCCCTCAATACGAACACCGTGGGTTGGTTTGGCGAACTCTTACGGGGAGTCTAGTACAAGACCACCTTGCCGCCCGCTGCTTCAATCTTCTGCGCCGCACTGCGCGACACATGATCGGCCTGGACCGTCAATGCTCTCGTCAGGTCGCCGCCACCCAGCACTCGAACCACTTGGCTTCGGCGAGGAATCAATCCCGCCGCCATCAACGCCTCAGCATCCACGACCGAAACCGCAGCGTCCAACTTTGCCAACGCTCCGACGTTTACAATCGCGATCTTCTTTTGAGCTGAATAGTCGCCAGCCGAGAAACCGCGCTTCGCCACTTTGCGAAACATCGGCATCTGGCCACCTTCTTTGAACAAGTATCCTTTGGAACCGGAACGCGAGCCTTCGCCCTTGTGGCCGCGACCGGAGGTCTTGCCGTGACTGCCGATACCGCGGCCGATGCGCTTGCGATTCGGACCTAAGCGGCCAGCAACAGCGGTGATTTCGTGAATGTGCATTTCAAAATTCTTCCAGAAACTGATGCTTCTACAACTGCACGCCGCGCAACCGAGCCACTTCTTCGCGAGTACGCAACGACTTGAGAGCCTCGAACACCGCCTTGACCAACGTCAGTGGGCAGTTTGAACCAAAGCTCTTTGTTAAGACGTCGGTGATACCAACCGCGTTCATGATCGACCGAACCGAACCGCCGGCGATGATGCCCGTTCCAGGACTGGCCGGAATCAAAACGATGCGAGACGCTCCAAAACGGCCCTCGACTCGGTGCGGAACTGTTTGATGAACGACCTGCACTTTAATGCGAGTCCGCTCGGCCGCACGAGTCGCCTTCTCAACGGCGATCGGGACTTCCGGCCCTTTGCCGTAGCCCCAGCCAACCGTGCCGCGACCGTCACCGACCACGACCAAGCCTGCGAAGCTGAAACGGCGACCGCCCTTCACCACGCAAGCACATCGCCGAATTTGCAATGTGTGTTCGACGCTGTCAGAGCGGTTTTCGGAACGGTTATCTGATCGTTTTTCTGCCACAGTTCCCCTCGCGATTCACTCGACTAAAACTGCAAACCCGCCGCACGAGCACCGTCGGCCAACGCCGCGACACGCCCGTGATACCTGTATTGCCCGCGATCGAACACCACCTCGGTGATTCCCTTTGAAGCACAACGTCCGCCGAGCGTCTTACCCACAACCGTGGCAGCGTCGACGTTGCCGCCGTTCTTCAACTGCCCGCGCAAATCCTTCTCCGTGCTGCTGGCAGACGCGACCGTCTGACCAGACGCGTCGTCGATGACCTGCGCGGAGATGTGCTTGTTGCTGCGGAACACCGACAAACGCAATCGACCACTCGCTGAGCGGCGCACTTGATTGCGCACACGCCACGTTCGGCGTTGACGACTGCGTTGAAGAGATTTTGTGATCGACATGACCGCACTTCGTTGAGATCTGGCATCCTGACGACGCCGAATTTGTGTTGTTCAAACTTACTTGGCACCCGCGCCAAACGCTTTGCCTGCCTTACGACGGATGAACTCGCCCGCGTACTTGACCCCCTTGGCCTTGTACGGATCGGGAACTCGCGACGCACGCACCTTCGCGGCAAACTGACCGACCGCCTGCTTGTCGACTCCCGCCACCACCAAGTGCGTGTTGTCCGGAAGAGTCACTGTGATACCAGCGGGAACTTCAAACACCACCGGCTTCGAGTAACCGACCGACAGTTCCAAACTCTTTCCCTTGAGCTGAACCTGATAACCAACGCCGTTGAGTTCCAATCGCTTTTCAAAACCCGTGTGAACTCCGACCACCGCGTTGTTCACCAGCGACCGAAACAGCCCGTGCAACGATCGCTCGCTGCGGCCTGTCCCGTTCACCGAGACATTCAGAGTCGTCCCGTCCTTCGCGACGATGACCGCCGGATGCAGAGCGACCGACAGCTTTCCTTTGGGGCCGCTGGCACTGACCTGTCCCGCAGCCACGTCAACAGTGACGCCGCTCGGCACAACTACAGACATTTTTCCAACTCGGGACATTTCGCCACCCGAACTATTTTCTTGTGGGGCAAGTTTTCAACCTGCCAAACTATTTCACTGGCAGGTTGAAAACCTGCCCCGCTGACTTGTTACCAAATCTCCAGCAGCGCCTCACCGCCGATTCCTCGGTCCTTCGCTTCACGATTGCTGAGCACACCCTGATTCGTCGAAAGAACCAGCACACCCATGCCACCGAGAACCTTCGGCATGTTTTCGCAACCGTAGTAAATCCGACGTCCCGGTTTGCTGACGCGTTTGATGCTCCGCACCACACGCTCGCCACTAGGACCGTACTTCAAATTGATCCGCAGAGTGCCACCCGGAGCGCCTTCGTTTTCATGCGACTCAAAGTCCCAAATGAAGCCTTCGCGCTGCATCGCAGCCGCGACTTGCACCTTCAAGATCGAAGTCGGCACGTCCACATGCGTGGCCTCGTTTTGCAGGCCGTTGCGAATGCGGGTCGCCATATCACTAATTGGGTCGGTCATCATAATGAGTTTGCCTGCTTACCAGCTCGCCTTTGTCACACCGGGGATCATGCCGTCCAGAGCCAAGTTGCGGAAACAGATGCGGCACAATCGAAACTTCTGATAGACCGCACGCTGGCGGCCACACACCTGGCATCGACTCTCGCGACGCGAGCTGAATTTCGGAGTTCGTTTCGCTTTCGCGATATGTGCTTTCGTTGCCATAACTCACTGACCTTGAAGACTGATTACTTGTTGCTGAACGGGATCCCCAACTCGATGAGCAGTGCTCGTCCGTGCTCGTCCGTGCGAGCGGTCGTCACGAACGTGATGTTCATGCCTTGAGTGAACGCCACTTTGTCCGCCGGAATTTCCGGGAACACCATTTGTTCGGTCAGACCCGTCGAGTAATTGCCACGGCCATCGAACGACTTCGGGTTGAGCCCTCGGAAATCGCGCACGCGAGGCAACGCCAACAGGATAAACCGATCCAGAAACTCGTACATCCGCTGTCCACGCAGCGTCACTGCACAGCCGATTTCCATGTTCTCACGAAGACGGAAAGCGGAAACAGCGATGCGAGACTTCTTAATGCTCGGCCTCTGGCCCGTGATCATTCCCAAGTGTGTCACGGCCTCTTCAAGCCGCTTGCGATCCTGGGTCGCTTTGCCGACCCCCATGCTGACGACAATCTTCGTCAATCGCGGAACCGCATGGCGATTCCCGATCCCGAGCTTATCGGAAAGCACTGGAATGAGCGTCTCGTTATAGATTTTTTGCAAACGGGCCATGACGACTTACCGCATCAACTAGAGGGACTTCTTGCACTTGCCACATACACGCCGCTTCGCACCATCGATCATTTGACTCTGTACTCGCACACCTCGATTGCAACTTGGACAGTGCAACGCCAAGTTGGTGACATCAATCGGCACCGGGATCGTCACGCGACCCCCTTGTGGGCTTTTAGGATGTCCGCGCTTCACATGCTTGAGGGCACTGTTGATTCCTTCGACGATCGCTCGTTTTGAGTTACGGTCGATCGAAACAATCTTCGCGGGACCTTGACCCCGGAAGTTGCCACTCAGCACCATCACCATATCTTCGCGCCGCAGTTTCATGACTACACCACTTCCACAGCCAAGCTGACGATCTTCATGAACTTCTTATCTCGCAGTTCGCGAGCCACCGCACCGAAGATGCGAGTGCCGCGAGGATTATTGTCCGCATCCACCAACACCGCAGCGTTGCTGTCGAAGCTGACGTATCCGCCGTCTTCACGTCGCACTTTCTTCTTCGTGCGAACGATCACCGCTTTCACAACCTGGCCCGATTTTACCGCTCCGCCTGGCAGAGCCTTCTGGATACTGGCGACCACGACGTCGCCGATGCCGGCCGTGCGACGATGAGTTCCGCCGAGCACTTTGATCGTCCGCACCGTCTTTGCGCCGGTGTTGTCGGCGATGTCCAGCATTGTCTGCATTTGAATCATAAGAAACTCACTTCAATCTCGACTGGTAGGCCGTCGGAATAGTGCGATCGACTACTTAGCGCCGCGAGACACCACTCCCACCAATTCCCAGCGCTTGAGCTTCGATAACGGACGGGATTCAACCAATTCGACCACGTCGGACATATTGGCTTCTTCCTTCTCGTCGTGAGCCAGGCAGACCGTTTCGCGATTGAGAAACTTGCCCGTCACAACGTCCTTCACGCGTCGAGGAATCGACACGCGAATCGTCTTTTGCATCTTGTCCGAGGTGACTCGTCCGGTGACTCGCCGCTTCATTGTCGTCCGCCCCTTGCTCGCCTACTTCTGATTCAACAACGTCAACACGCGCGCCAAGTCCTTACGGATTTCGCGGCGATGCTTCGCTTCCCCAGCATTGGCCGCCACACTCGCGACGTGATGCAACAAGTCCGATTCCAGCACACTTTTCGTCTGCTGCAATTGTTCTGTCGTCTGAACTCTAAGTTCTTTCGCTCGCATCTGACACTCACCTATCTCGCATGACGTGCAACTAACGCCACTCGCAGGGGAAGCTTGTGAGCAACCCGTGCGAAACAATCACGAGCCGCGTCATGAGACACGCCCGCCAACTCGAACAGTATCGTTCCAGGCCTGATAACCGCGACCCAGTGGTCGGGCTCGCCCTTCCCTTTTCCCATTCGAGTTTCCAACGGCCGCGCCGTCACCGATTTATTCGGGAAGATGCGGATATACAACTTGCCTTCACCGCGTATATATTGGTTCGCAGCGATTCGGCAAGCCTCGATGGTGGTCGCGGCAATGTGGCCCGCGTCCAAAGACTGAAGACCCCAATCACCAAAAGCGACCGTCGCACCGCGGCTAGCGTCACCTCTTATGCGACCTCTTTGGCTTTTGCGGTGCTTGACTCGCTTCGGCATTAACGCCATGTGTACTCACTCCGTCTACAAACGGTCCGTTATCGATCCAAACCTTGCAACCAATCGTACCCTGCGCCGTCTTCGCAACCGCGAAGCCGTAATCAATGTTTCTCAAAATCGTGGACAGCGGAATCGAGCCGCGAATCGCCTTCTCAGTGCGTGACATTTCTGCCCCACCCAAGCGACCCGACAACTGAACTTTCACGCCGAATGCACCGGACTCCATGACCGTATCCATCGACTTCTTGATGGCTCGGCGAAAACTCGTTCGCTTCAACAACTGCTGAGCGATTTCCTCGGCGATCAGGATCGCATTGCGAGCCGGTTGAGCGACTTCAACGATCTTCAAATCCATACGCCGGCCGGTGAACTCTTCCAACTCCGCCTTCAGCTTGTCTACTTCTTGCCCCTTACGGCCGATGATGATTCCCGGGCGAGCCGTGTGCAGATGCACGATCACTTGATCGCGAGTCCGCTCGATCTCGATCCGCGGGATTCCCGAATACTGGTACTTGTTGAGAATGTACTTCCGCAGCCGCAGGTCTTCGCCCAACAGCGTGCTGAATTCCTTCTTCGCCGCATACCACTTGCTCTTCCACGTTTCGGTGATACCGAGCCGGAATCCAGTAGGTCGAACTTTTTGTCCCATAACTTGTCACTCACTGCGACTGAGTCCGCCAAACTCATCCGAGTTCAGCCTGTGAAACCACCAAACTCGACTACGACAATTCCGGTACGTCCACCGCCATGAAGATGTGCGCCAAACGCTTCCGAATCACGAACGCCTGGCCGCGCGACATCGGACGAATCCGACGCATGATCGGGCCAGTTCCAATCTCAACTTTCGTGAGCACCAAGTTGTCCGCGTTGCGAACACCTCGGTCTTCCGCATTCGCCACGAGTGACGCCAAACACTTTCGCAGAAGCTTCGCAGCACGATTCGGCAAGAACTCCAGCGATTGCTGAGCCGAGCGAATCTGCTTGCCACGAATCAAGTCCGCAGTCGGTTTCAGCTTACTCGATGAAACTCGAACGAATTTCGATTCACTACGAATTTGAGCCATAAAGATCGCCTCAAGACTCTACCGGCATTTGCCAGCAGATTCACTTCGTTATTTCTTGCCCCGCGCGCCGTGTCCACGAAACGTTCGAGTGGGCGAAAACTCACCCAACTTATGTCCGACCATTTCGTCCGAGACATACACCGAGATATGCACCTTGCCGTTATGTACGAGGAACGTGTGCCCGATGAAATCCGGAGAAATCGTCGAACGCCGCGCCCAAGTCTTGATCGGTTCTTTCCTGCCCGTCGCGTCGAGCCGCTCCAGCCGCTTCAGCAGCTTCGCGTCAACATACGGGCCCTTCTTTGCGGAACGACTCATCACACCACCTCATGACTTCAAATCTCAAATTTGAAATCTCAATTTCAAATCAGTTTTCCCAACGACTACAGAACTTGCTGACCATACCGCCGCGAACTACGCCGACGCAGGATCGCCGACTTTGACGGCTTACGAGGCTTTCGGGTCTTGCCACCCTTGGCCAGCACTCCTGACGGACTACAGGGATGACCACCGCCAGATCTGCGACCTTCACCGCCACCCATCGGGTGAGAAATCGGATTCATCGCCGAGCCGCGCACTGTAGGCCGAATGCCCTTCCAGCGATTGCGTCCGGCTTTGCCGATCTTCTCCATGTTGTGTTCGATATTTCCGACGCGGCCGATGGTCGCCTTGCAACCAACCGGCACGCGACGCACTTCGCCGGACGGCAAAGTGATCTGCGCCCAAGCCTTCTCGCGAGCGTTCAGAACCGCGCCCGTGCCGGCTGCCCGACACATTTTGGCTCCGCCACCGGGCACCATCTCAATGTTGTGAATCGTCATGCCGAGCGGAATCTTTTCGAGAGTCATGCTCGTGCCGACAACCGGCTCCGAGCCCACTCCCGTGTAGATTTTCTGCCCGACCTTCATACCTACGGCAGCTAAAATAAACGTCTTCTCGCCACTTGCGTACTCCAGCAATGCCAAACGAGCCGAGCGGCATGGATCATATTGAATCGAGAGGATCGTCGCGTCTTGACCGTCTTTGTTGCTTCGATAGCTATCGACGATGCGGTACATCTGCTTGTGGCCGCCACCGCGATGCCGAACGGTAATGCGACCGTGATGATTTCGTCCGCCGCGCTTCTTCTGGCGAACGAGCAACGCCTTGGGAGCCTTCGCACCCTTCGTCAGATCATCACAGATAATGACCTGGCCGGCTCGTCGCCCAGCACTCGTCGGTTTGTATTGCCGAATCGCCATCGCGTTTCCTTTGACTCACTCAACTGCTTGCATTCGCTCGCCAACTAAACCGGCAGCGTCTGTTCCTTATGAATCGTGACAATCGCCTTTTTCCACTCGGCTGTGAAGCCTTTATGGAAGCGATACCGCGCCGCGAGTTCTTTGTATCGCTGAGTCGCCACCGAGATAACTTTGACCCCAAAGGCGTCTTGCACCGCTTTGCGGATCTGAGTCTTCGTTGCCGCAACCGGCACACGGAACGTGAATTTGTTCAGAGGAGCCGTCCGATGATACGTGGACTTCTCCGTCACCAAAGTGCTCATCAGCACTTGGTAGGTTTCCAACATCTCACTGGCCGCATTCATCATCGCGAATCTCACCGTTCTCAGGCCGTAAATCGAGCCACACAAGTACCAAATGCTTCGCGAGTCATCACGACCGCACGATGCTTCAACAGATCATGCGAATTCAGCCAAGCCGCCGTCGTCAGACTCAGACGTGGAATGTTGCGAGTCGAGAGCCACAACGTCTTGTCGTAGTCTCCGACCACAATCAGACAGCTCTTACCTGCGATCGACAACGCCTTGAGAAGCTCAGCAACCTCTCTGGTCTTCGGCTTTTCCTGCTTGAACTCATCAACGACGATGATTTCGCCGTCCTTCAATTTGCCAACCAACGCCATTCGAGTTGCCACCCGCAGCGCCTTCTTGGGCAGCCGATACGACCAATCTTTCGGCTGCTTACCGAACGCATTGCCGCCACCAACTCGAACCGGAGTCCGCTTCTGCCCCATACGAGCATTACCGGTCCCTTTTTGCCGAAACAGCTTCTTTTTACTGCCGGAAATCTCGCCCTTGGTCTTGATCTTGACCGTCCCCTGTCGCTGACAGGTTTCGTACATGATATAGGCATCGCGCAACAGACGCGGGGTCACCTTCGATTCGAGCAATGCCGAATCAAATTCGACCGTTCCGGCCGCCGCACCACCTGCGTTTTTCACTTCCACCGACGCCATGTTGTCACCCAACCGAAGAGACCAAATCCTAAACCCCGATATTCAATTAGACCTGCGACCGCGGCGGCTCTTTCGGGAAGCGAACCATCACGAGACCACCATTCGGCCCCGGAATCGCCCCGCGAATGAGCAGCAAATTCTTGTCTTTGTCGATCGAGAACAACTTCAGGTTCCGCACTGTGACCCGATCAACACCAAGCCGTCCGGCCATTTTCTGGCCCGGATGAACTCGGCCAGGGTATGTGTTCTGGCCAACCGATCCAAGCGCACGATGGCATTTCTTTACGCCGTGCGACGCTCGCTGACCGTGAAAGTTGTGACGCTTCATCGCACCAGCAAAACCACGACCCTTGGTCGTCCCAATCACATCTACAAATTTCTTACCGTCGAACAACTCCACTGTCAGAATTCCGCCAACTTCATGGCCAGAAGGCTCGACCTGGAATCGAATCTCACGAACGACTCGGCTCGGCTCGCCGCCAACTTTCACCCCAGCCGGCTTCTTTGACTTTTGCGAGGACGCCGATCGCTCCAAACCCGCCACCTGACCTCGCTCTGCACGCGACGCCAAGCGACGAGGCTTTTCTTCAAAACCGATCTGCAGAGCGTGATAGCCGTCCGACAGCAGCGACTTGACTCGCAGCACTCGACACGGCCCCGCCTGGACCAGCGTGACAGGCACGGCGCGACCATTCGCGTCCGCGACCTGCGTCATTCCGACTTTACGACCCAGCAAAAACATTTTCCCCTCGCAGTCAGCACTAAAGGCTGCGATCCGACGAGGCACAAGCACTCAGCCGGAGAAAGGCGCACCAAAATTAACCATGCAGCGAAGAGGCTTTGATCTTGATATCTACGCCAGCCGGCAGCGACAGACGATTCAGAGCGTCAATCGTCTTGCCCGTTGGTTGCACAATATCGATCAGCCGCTTGTGCGTTCTGATTTCGAATTGCTCACGAGACTTCTTGTCGATATGCGGACTACGAAGCACCGTGTAGCGTTCAATACGTGTCGGAAGTGGAATTGGACCGCGAACATCGGCTCCGGTGCGTTTGGCGGTATCGACGATTTCCGTCGCCGACACATCCAAGACGGAGTGATCGTAGGCTTCCATGCGGATGCGAATACGCTCTTGACTCATACCTTTGGCCGTTCCTGATGCGTCCTAAACTCCAACCCTGACACAAGTTTTTCCAATTCGACTCCGCGTTCGTAAACGGGGGACGAGGTAGGAAGGGGGCGAAAGATACTGGTGGCTATTTTCTTTGTCAAACGACCTGACGCCCTGAAGCCACAATATCTTGGGATCAGAAACGCCCGTAGCCCCGCATCCAGGAATCGCCCACATGAGACCTCGCCTTGGCGGGTCGTTACAACACTTCAACCAAGTTTTCGCGGAACCCTTTCCAATCGAACTATGATCGAACCAGCGCAAACCTACGAACAGGCGATCGGCTTTCTGTTCGACCGCACGAACTTTGAGCGGACCCCAGCGTTCAGCAAGCAAGACTTCAAGCTGGACCGAATGCGGCGACTGCTAGAATTGCTCGACAATCCACAGAGCCGGCTGCCCTGCGTCCACATCGCTGGGACTAAGGGGAAAGGTTCCACCGCCATCATGCTGGCGGAGATGCTCTCGGCGGCCGGACATCGAGTCGGCCTCTACACATCCCCGCACATCGAAGCCTTTGAAGAGCGGATGCAGGTTGCCGGCCAGCGACCAACGCCGGACGAAATCGTGGACCTTGTCCGCCGCGTGCAGGTCGCGGTCCGGCAATGCGAGTCTGATCCCCAGCCGTTCAACCCCACTTTTTTCGAGGTCACGACGGCTCTCGCGTGGTTGTTCTTCGAGTCTCAGCAAGCAGAGATCGTCGTCTTGGAGGTTGGCCTGGGCGGGCGACTCGACTCCACAAATGTTTGCTCGCCGCTCGCCTGCGTGCTGACGACGATCAGCCGAGATCACACGCAGTTGCTAGGCAGCACGCTGTCTCAGATCGCCGCCGAGAAGGCCGGGATTGTGAAACCGCAAGTTCCGGTCATCAGCGGGGTCATCGGCAATGAAGCTCAAGCCGTGATAGAAGAAACTTGTCGCCAGCAGCAGTCAGAAATCTGGCAACTCGGCCGTGAGTTCTCGTATGAATACGCCTCCTCGTCGCCGAATTCGGAATGCGGCATCTTTGGCTCCGTGTCTGTCACGACTCCCCATCAACACTGGCCGGCAATGCCGTTGACTCTGGCGGGTGAGCATCAAGCCCACAATGCGGCGGTCGCTCTGGCGACGATTGATCGGCTGCGGCAATTGAATTGGGACGTTTCGTCAGACATCGCTCGGCGAGGACTTGACCAAGTCCGCTGGCCGATGCGAATCGAAGTAGTCGCCCGCAGGCCGACGGTGATTGTCGATGCGGGGCACAATTGGGAATCGATTTCCGCTCTGGGCCGCACGCTCGACGAGTCATTCTGCACCTCGCCGTCTGGCCAGACCAACTCGCGCCGCGTGCTGATCTTCGCGGCGACCAAAGACAAAGACGTGCTCGGCCTCGCGAGGCAACTGCTTCCGCGATTCGACAGCATCGTCCTGACGCAGTACCTCCACAATCCACGTTCCGTTCCCGCCGAGTCTTTGCGGCGATTGATTCAATCGGTCAGTGACGTGCCGTGTCATGTCGCACCCACACCGGCCGAGGCTTGGCGGATCGCCCGGCGAATCGCGACGCCGAACGATCTAATCTGCGTCACCGGCTCGTTCTTCATCGCCGCCGAAATGCGCGAGTTGATTTTCACGTTGGGTCTGACACGTCAGAATTCAAAATTGGCCGACGAGCAACGTTGAAATCCTCTCGGCTCGCCAGTCGGCCAATTGTGAATTGTGACGTGCCTGACCCAGATGTGGCGTGACTTGGGCCGTTCTGGGTCGCCGAGCGTTTCGCCGACGGAGTTCAATTCAGCGTGAGGACATCCACGTTGCCGTCTTGAGTGGGTGGTTCGCCCCAAAAGAACCAGTGGCTGAACGACTCCAGCAGATTGATCGCGCGTTGCCAGTAAGCACCGTCTGGGCGATCGAAGTCCTCTTGTTGGGTCCAGGCGCGGATGAACGCGGGAACGTAGAAGTAACCGTGAGCCATCCAGCGGTCGAGTTGTTCTTCTTCCGCGCAGCGAACGCAGCCGTCGCGCATGGCTTCGATCAACTCGCGGAAGGCGTCTGGATCCCAACGGAATTCCCCTTGGGCGATCGCGAGGAAGCTGCCGTCATCCGCGTCAAACTCGCGTCGCAAAACTTCCCGCCAATCATTCAATGAGTAAGCCATCATCGCTTTCGCTACTTAGGGCCGTTTCGCGAGCCGTTTGAGAACTTCGGCACCGCGTTCTAGCGTTCGGTTGTCGGTGGCATAGGAGATCCGAAAATGCGTGTCCTGTGAACTGAACACATTGCCGGGAATCATGAGCAAGTCGTGTCGGATCGCTTCGGTCACGAATTCCGTGCCCGTTCCGTAGGGAGCTTTCAGAAACAAATAAAACGCTCCGCCGGCCGGAGCGATTTCATAGAGCGGACTCAACTCCCCGATCAAATAGTTGCGCTTTTGGCGGTAGTCAGCCACCGAGAGCGAAATGTCCACATCGAGTGCGGACAATCCCGCCCATTGGAATGGATGCGGCGCGCACACAAACGAGAACTGTTGCAGCTTAATCATCTGCTGCAGGATCTTTTCCGGGCCGTGCATCCAGCCGAGCCGCCAGCCGGTCATCGAATGCGATTTGCTGAATCCGTCGATCACGATCGTCTGGGGATTGAATGTCGCCGGGCTGACGAACGGGCCGTCGTAACAGAAGGCGCGATAGATTTCGTCGCTGATGAGCGCGATGTCGTGCTCGGCCGCCAGTTCGGCGAGGGCGCGTAATTCGGATTCGCTGGCAACGTAGCCGGTTGGGTTGCACGGGCTGTTGCAGAGGATGACTTTCGTGCGTGGCGTGATCGCCGCTCGGACTTTGGCCACATCCAGTCGAAAGTCGGGATAAGTGCTGATCGGTACGATCTTGCCGCCGGCCACCGTCGTCAGGTGCTTGTACATGACGAAGTACGGATCGAAGGTGATGACCTCGTCCCCCGGATTGACGAGCGTCAGCAAAGCGAGCATCAAGGCACCGCTGGTGCCGCTGGTCACGAACACCTTGCGATCCGAATGTTTGAACTCAGCATCGATCTGAGCTTGCAGCTTTTGAATCAGCGGCGCGATGCCTTGCGTCTGGCTGTAGGCGTTTTTGCCTGAGTTCACCGCCGCGAAGAGCGCCTCTTTGATCGGTGTCGGCGTGTCGAAGTGCGGCTGCCCGATGCTGAGGTTGATCGGGTCTTTCATGCTCGCCGCGAGGTCAAACACTTTCCGAATTCCCGACGCATCGATCAGGTGCATTCGGTCGGCGATCCAGCGTTCGGACATTCGGAAAACTCCTGGCAAAGAGGCAAAACGAAACCTCTGCCATCGTAAGGGGAAGGAGTCGTTTTGCCCACGGAACTCCCGTCTTGTTGTGCTTTCGGGGATGTGGGATAACGCCGCGCCCACCAATTCGGCGAGCGGGGCGGCGTCAGCCCCCCGGTGAGGCGTGCGTTTCGCAAAAAACCGGGGGGCTGATGCCGCCCCGTTCGCCAAGATTCGTTCAAGGATGTCCGAGTGCTTGAGCCGCCCTCCACTTCGTTGCTGAAAACGCTATCGTCGTTGCGGCTTTGCTCGCCGCGCGATCTGAGGCGTTGTCGCGGCTATGTCCGGCGGCTGACTCATGACCTGCCCGCGTTCGATTCCATTTGGATCGACGCGCTGGTGCAGTCGCAGCGACTGACCGCCTTTCAAGGACAGTGTTTGGAAGCGTCGCAAGGCGAGCGTCTGCAAGTCGGTCCCTGTCTGTTGCTGGAGCGATTGGGAGGCACCGCGACCGCCGTGACGTTTCTGGCTCGGCGGCGCGATGCTGAAGAGGTCTGTGTGTTGAAGCTGACGGCCGCTGCTCCCGAACAGCTTCGGCCGCAGAGCGAGCGATTAGCGAAGTTGGTCTCGGTCGCGGCCGGTGTGAATCATCCGGCCATCGTGTTGCCGCAGGCGACTCAAATTGTCGAGTGGCCCGCCCCAGGCGATTGGCAACAGGTCACGATCAGTCCGCATGTGCGTGGACCGCATCTTGCCGAGTTGATCGTTCGACGCGGTCGCTTTCCGATTTCGACCGTTGTGGAGATTGGCCGGCAGTTGCTCGATGGTCTCGCGGCGTTGGAAGCGCGCGGCCTCGTTCACGGCGACGTCTCTTTGACGAACGTCCGCATCACTCCGTACGGGCAGGCCGTGCTGGTGGATGGTGGATTGGTCTCGGAACTGCGGCCGCAGTTCACGTTTCACACGATCCGCGCGGCGGATCGCTGCGACGGGTTGGCTCCGGAGCGCATCTCCGCGGGACTGCCTCCTTCTAGCGTGAGCGACTTGTACGCATTGGGTTGCTTGCTGTGGCATCTGCTTGCAGGACGACCTCCGTTCGCGGCGGGAGACGCGCTCGCCAAGGTGGCGGCTCATCAAACGCAACCGATCAACGACGTGCGCGAATGGGTGCCTGACGCGCCGGACTGGCTGGCGGAAACTCTGCTGCGCTGGACGGCGATCAATCCCGCCGCTCGACCGCGCACCCTGCGCGAGGCCGCCTCGGATTTTGGCAGGCCGACTCGCTCGGGGCGGCGGCGTCTCGCCGTGTTTCGAGGGGAATTTGATCGTTCGACTCCGCGTCGTCAGACGGTGGAATCCGGGTCGCGCTGGCCGTTGGCGGTCGCCGTGATCTTTGTGCTGACGGGAGCCGCACTGTCGATGGTCGATCAAGGCGCACGCACTTTCGTGCTGTCGCTCGCGCAGCCGCGTGCGAACGTCACGACTGACATCACGGCTCGCGAAGTTCATCGCGAATTACAGTTCGTTGAACCTCAGCCGCTGCCGGCCCCCGATGCGGCTGGTCGCATCGTGCTCGCGCCGGGTGGTCGCTATCTCGCGGAAGAAATCGCCGGAAGTGACACGTTGCAAATCGTCGGCGATGCGACCGATCCGGCCGAGATCGTCATCACGCAGCAAGCGTTGTCGCTGTGGGCCGAGCGAATCCAGTTGAGTCACGTGCGTCTCGTGCGACAGTCTTCCGCCGTGGATCGCCCGCCGCCATTGCTGATCGCGGATTGCCAACAGTTGGAGATTATTCACAGCCGCTTTGAACAAGGTGACGTCGAGGTCTCCGGCACGCATCGCTTAGGAGCCGCGATTGCTTGGCGACCCAATGAAACCAGCCAACCGCGCGAGACTCGCGTCGTGCTGCGCGACGTCGTACTGACCGGAGCCGGACCCGCGGTCTATCTGCAAGTCCCTCCCCAAAAGCTCGCGGCTGAGAATGTGCTAAAAGTCGGTGGCGGCGATTTCCTCCAAGTCTCCGATGCTGGTCGTTCCGAATGGTTCTGCGACCTGCGCCGCGTCACTCTGAGAGAGACCGGTCCACTGCTTCGCTGCTGGCCAGTTTCCGAGAACGCACCGCTCAGCCGGCTAACGCTGACGGCGACGGGGTGTGTCGTGGATCTTGCTCGTGTTGCGAAAGGATCTTCAGCGGAAGCCGCTCGCCCGGCGCTGATTGCCTGGATGACCGGGCGACTTCCGCCGAATTGGCTCTCCGCGATCGACTGGCAGTTGACGGGAATACTCGTCCCGCCGGACATCGACGTGATTGTTCGAGTCGATCCGGCCAACGGTCGGCGGACGCCTGTGGACGAGTCTCGACTCGACATTGATGGCCTCGTCGCAGGTTCGTTTGAGTTCAACGCCCCGGCGTCGCCACGTCCCCACGATTCGCTGCTGCGATCGTGCGACGCGCCGTTGCCGACCGCAACGCAGATGGGGATCGACGCCAACGTGTTGCCCGGCGCTAGTAGTGACCCCATTCATGGGGTCGAACGCGCGATCCCAACCCGATGAATCGGGTCACGACCAGCGGCTTGACAATGTGCGCACGCGACGACTGAAATGCCGCCGTCATCTCCCTGCTCGGCCGCTGCCGAGACACTTCTCTTCGCGACCGGAGCGATCTCGCGCATGTACGACCATCTGACGCTGATCAGCGGGCGAGCACACAGCCAACTCGCACAAGAGATCGCCGATTATCTTGGCCTCACGTTAGGGCCGTGCTCGATCTCGAACTTTCCGGACGGCGAGATCTTCGTGCAACTGGAGCACAACATCCGCGGCCGAGACGTCTTCTTGATCGAGCCGACCGGCCCACCAGCCAACGACAACTTGATGGAGTTGCTGATCCTGATCGACGCTTGCCTGCGAGCCAGCGCCGAACGGATCACCGCCGTCATTCCGTATTTCGGCTACGCTCGGCAGGATCGCAAAGATGCCGGCCGAGTCCCGATCACCTCCAAGCTGGTCGCCAACCTGCTGACCAAGGCCGGAGCCGACCGTGTGCTCTGTGTCGATCTGCACGCCGCGCAGATTCAGGGATTCTTCGATTGTCCCGTCGATCACCTGTATGCCGCCAAGACGCTCGATGCGTACTTTCAGTCGCTGAAGATTCCGCAGGACAAGCTGGTCATCATCAGCCCGGACGAAGGGAGCATCAAACGCTCGTTGCAGCACCAGGAGAACATCGGCGGCTCGTTGGCGATCGTCGATAAGCGCCGCTACAGCGCGACCGAGACGAAGCAAGCCAACCTGATCGGCGGCCCGATCGACGGCAAAGTCGCATTGATCTTCGACGACATGATCACCACCGCCGGCTCGATTGTCGGCGCGGCCAACGTCGTGAAGGCGCACGGTGCCGCGGAGATTTACATCGGAGCGACTCATGCCGTGTTGTGCGGCCCCGCCGTCAGTCGTTTGCGGGAGGCTCCGGTCAAAGAGATCGTCGTCACTAACACCTTGCCGATCTCCGACGAAAAACGGCTGCCCAACCTTCGACAAGTCTCCGTGGCCCCGCTCCTCGGCGAAGCCATCCGCCGCATCCATCGCAACGAATCGGTCAGCGGGTTGTTTGATTAGGAACGGAGTCGCATATGAGCCGCAGGGCGCTAGCCCCGGTTCGGATCAACAAACCGGGGCTAGCGCCCTGCGGCTGATCGGGAAGATTCGTTTCTATTCCACGTACAAAAACCCGTTCGACGAAAGCAGCATCTGGCAGAAGTCGGTCCAGGCACGCGGCGAAGCATTCTCCGCCGGCTCATACGCGCGGGTTTGCTCTTCAATGAACGCCAGCGACGCCCGCAACTCAACGTCCGAAGGCGCGTGTCCGGTTGCGAGTTCAAACGCCAATCGAGCACGGAGACGGGGATTGGGCGGAGCTTCACGCTCCAAACGCCGCGCGAAGTTGGACGCACGAGCCAACGCGAACTCGGAATTCAATTGGCTGAGCGATTGCAGCGGCATTGTCGTCGTCGGCCGTTGCACACAGTTAAACGTCACGGCCGGAGCATCGAACAGATTCAACATGCTCAGCGTCTGCGTGCGTCGCTGTTGCAAGTAGACCGAACGCCGATGAGCACCGGGATGGCCGTCATTCACAACCACTTCGGCCGCGCTGCTGCGTTGTGTCGGCACATACGGCCCGCCGAGTCTCCGTTCGAGCGAACCGCTGACGAACAGCATCCCGTCTCGAATCGACTCAGCATCCAATCGTCGCACCGGCTGCCGCCAAAGCAGTCGATTGTCCGGATCGACCGCGAACGCGGCGTCGTTGAGTTGGCTTGATTGCCGGTACGTGCCCGACTGCAGGATCGCGCGATGCAGGCGTTTGATTGATTGGGAATTTGAAATTTGAGATTTGAGATTTGAAATCTCCGATTTGAAATCTGAGAACTCTGCCGCCAGCCATTCCAATAACTCAGGATGCGACGGAGCCGCGCTGCTGACTCCCAGATTGTCGAGCGTCGTCACGATCCCGCGACCGAAGTGACGCTCCCAAAGTCGATTCACCTGTACGCGAGCCATCAGCGCCGAGGCGGGCGAATCACGTCGCGTTAGCCATTCGGCCAGAGCGGTGCGGCGTCGCGAAGTCGAATCAGACGTCCCTGCAATCACGCGCAACGGAGCAGGCTGCACGAACTCACCCGGAGTCGTCACGTTGCCGCGCAACAAGATCGGCACGTTGGGTGGTTCGGCCGCGACGTCGCTGGCCCAAGCGATCTTGCCAGGGCGTGCGGTCTGACGCTTCTGAACTTCGGCGACCGCATCGGCCAGCGTCTTGCGTCGCGATTCGTATTCGGTGCGAAACGTTTTCAATGCCGCTTGAGCCGCTTCGTCCTGTGTGCTGCCGGTTGAGGATTCGACGGTGACGTTGTCGACGATAAAGCTACGGTTGCAGCAGAACTCGAAGCCGAAACCGCCGTCAGGCAAGTCTTCGGCCGTCAGATCCAGCGTTCGTTCTTCCGGCAGCCAATCGACGAGTTGTTCGAGTTTGAATTTCTTTCCGTCGAGATTTGTGACCCGCACGCCGAAGTTGCGTCCTGGCTCGTAACCGCTTTTGCCGATCACGCCGCGATGCGTTTGATCGGTTCCGGGATAATCGAGATGCACTGCTGCTCCGCCCGCCGGATTGCCGTCGATCAAAATGTTTCCGCCAGCGGTCGAGCTGTTGTCGTTGAAGTCGTGCAGCGCGACGAAGAATGCGATTCTCTCGGCGGGCTTGTCATCAGAGCTGACTTTGTTGTCGATCAGATCGAACGTCGCCTGAATCCATTCGCCCGGTTGATTCGGTGTCCAATCGAAAGCCCGTTGGGTTGAGACCCATTTGTCGCCGGATGGTCCTCCTTCGATGATCCGCAGCGTGCCGTTCGCGCGGACGGCGGCGGGGGTTGGCGGCACCGGCGAGGACGCCGGTGCTACGGCGAGCGTCACGACTCCCGTTCCACCCGGAGCGTCATCGCCGGGAGCGGTGTTCGACCAGTTCGCGAGGAAGGTTGCTTCCGGGCCATCGAAGTCATCGGCGAACAAGACCCCGGCGACGGGCCGATGCTCGCGCAGCCAGCGGGTGAACTCGGTTCGCAGCGAGGCGACGCGAGCCTCCGCTTCACGCTGCTGAGCCTCCCATGCTTCGACCTCACCGGGGAGCGCTGCGTGCGTGAAACGCTCGTTCGGCTTGAGCCACTTCTGCATGTTGAAGACGGGATGCAGGTACGCTTGCAGTTGATAGAACTCGCGCTGCGTGATCGGCTCGAACTTGTGGTCGTGGCACTTCGAGCACTGAATCGTCAGGCCGAGCAACGACGACGAAAGAATCTGCTGCGCCCCTTCGAGCGCGAAGTAGCGGTCGATCATGACCTCTTCCGGATTGCCGTCGCTCTCCCCCGAACCGTCTGGGCTGTTGCGGAGGAAGTGCGTCGCTTCGAGCAGGTCGATCATCTCCGGCGTCGCGTGCCGTTCATGCTGCTTGGGATCGAAGCCGCTGAGTTCGTCGCCGGCGATTTGCTCGCGGATGAACTGATCGAACGGCTTGTCGGCGTTCATCGCACGAATCACATAGTCGCGATAGCGGTACGCCAGCGGGCGATCCGAGTCGGCGTTGAAATAGCCGTTCGAGTCGGCATAGCCGGCGACATCCAGCCACCACTTGCCCCACCGCTCGCCGTAATGCGGCGAGGCGAGGTAACGCTCGATCATTCGTTCGTAAGCGTCGGGCGATTGGTCGGACACAAACTCCACAAGATCGCTCGGTGTCGGCGGCAGGCCGGTCAGATCGAAGGCGACTCGGCGAATCAGCGTTGGCTTGTCTGCTTCCGGGTTGAGAGACAAACCTTGCTCTTCGAGTTTCGCCAACACGAAGCGATCGACGGGAGAGCGAACTCGCGCGACCTCTTTCACCACCGGCAGTGTCGGTGCTCGCAACGCTTGAAAGGCCCAATGGCTCGACTTCTCTTTTGGCGCGGGTTCCTCGGCGAACGTGGCGGCGAATGCTGCGAACAGCAAAACACTCACGATCGTGATGCGGCGTGTCGGCATTTGCGCAGTCCGGCGTAGGTCAGCCTTTCCAGGCTGACCCGATGAGCGTTCGACGTCATTGGCCATTCGGGTCAGGCTGGAAAGCCTGACCTACGGGGCGGCAATCTATCGCGAGCCGGCGCGAGGGTCCACGAGTTCCTGGCCGCAGGCTTCGCGTAGCGCGGCCAACGCTCGGACCCACAACATGCGAACGGCACCGGCCGAGCGGTTCATTCGCGTGGCGATCTCTTCGTGAGACAAGTTTTCGAGATGCCGAAAAATCAGCACGTCGCGATAGTCGCCCGGCAGGCGTGCGAGGACATCGGCCAGCAGCACATCCAGCTCGCGTCGTGCGGCTTGTTGACTGGGAGATGGGCCTGATTCGGCAAACATGGCACCGAGTCGTTGTGACGACTGTGCGAGCGCCGCATCCAGCGACACCTCTTGCGAGATGTCCCGTTTCGCCGTGCCGTGATAGCGGCGAATTTCATGAGCTAACGCGTGAGCCAGAATCTGTCGCAGCCATGCGGTCAGTTCCGCTTCGGTCGAACCTCGAAATTGAGGGAACGCTTTGATCGCTTCGAGCAGTGTTTGTTGCACGACATCCGACGCATCGAATTTGGCGGCGAAGCGGCTTTCGAGTTGCACGCGCGCGAGCAACAACAGCCACGGCTCGAAGCGGCGCAGCAAATCTCCTTGCGCGGGAGACTCGCCGCGCCGTGCTTGATTCAGCAGCGACTCAAACGAAGTGTCAGCCATGCCGAGCGAGTTTCCTCCGACTGAAGTTCCACAGTTTGGAGACGTGCGGACCGATGCCTCGCCAGACCAGCAGCATTGCTCCAACCGCGAAGGCTCCGAAGAACAGGATGAACCACCAGCCGTGCAATGAGTAGTGTTGTTCGGGAGACAACGAAGCTGACTCAGTCGCAAGCAGGATCACTGCCAGCGCAATCGCAGCGAGCACCGAGCCGCCCAGTAGCCAACGGACTCGTCGCCATTCGGCACGGAATACGCTTTTCAGAAACTCGGTCGGCCACGCGAGAATCGGCAACGCGACGAACGCCATCGCGAGCTGTGCGCCCCAAGGCATGTCCCGCACCCCCGATCGTGACGAGAGAGAAACCACCGAGCCCACACTCAGCGTGGCGACCGTCAAACCAGCGCAGATCAGCGCGCCGCGCCACCAGCCAAATTCACGGCGGCACACGCCAGCGCGGATCAGCCAGAACGGAATCAGCACGACGAAGAGCGACAACAGGATTGCTCGCGAGAGCTGCATCAGCACCAAGATCCAGTACGACGACGACCATCCGCTGGGAGTGGGCACCCACGGAAGTTGTCGAATCAGCCGCGGGTCGTCTCCCGCGCTGTGGCCGGTCTCCGACCGAGCCACCTTGGCCGACCGTAGGTCTCCTTGTCGGTTCGGGAGACCTTCGGTCGGGGCGGCGGCGGGGTCGGAGACCCGCGCCGAGCGCTGCTGGTAGCGTCCGTTCTCATCGGTCGGAAGCACGGCTCGCGAGACGACGTGGTTCAGAGCCTGCGGTCCGTCGCCGACGCGGGTCAGGAGTCGCGAGTTCTCAAACGGCGTCGCGATGTTCGCGTGATTGAGGTCGATGAGACGATTGTTTTCGTGAAGTGACGTATTCGTGCTCTTCCAACTGCGGCCGAGCGGTTTTCCGGTGGGGCCATCGAGCAGCGTCAGCGAATCACCGCTGGCGGTGACCACGATCGTGCGACCCTCGGCGGTTCGGTCAAAGCGTGTGACGTGGACATAATCGAACGACGGCGGCGACCATGTCCAGAGCACGTCGTGCAGACCGCGAGTCGCTGTGAGCTTGTTACCCACATACCTCAGCAATTCCTCGCCGCCGTCGCCGTCGAGATCGTGCGACCAGAGTTGATTCGTCGGATACGGCCCGCGTTCGATGACTTTGCCAGTGTGGTCGAGCACCACGAGTTCCCATTGCGAGCCAGTTTCGTTGAACGCGACGGCGACGCAACGCTGTGTAGGTTGGGACTCCGTCCCGACCGCTCGATCAGATGGAGCGACACGGTCAGGGTCGGGACGGAGTCCCAACCTACTTGCCACGACCGTGATTCCCGGCGCGGCGTAGTGCTGGGGTTGCGAGCCTTGCCACGTCCACAGCGGTTCGCCGTTGTCGCCGCGGAGAACTGTGACTTGCGGTTGCTTCGACGGCATCAGCACGATTTCGGGGCGGCCGTCGCCGTCCAAGTCACTGATGATCGGCGGGTTGAAATCGTTGTTGTTGAAGCTCGCCCCTTCGAGCGGCTTCGGGCCCCACAGCACTTTTCCGTCGCGACCGTTCTGAACTTGCAGACTCACCGACCACGAGCCTTGTGGAGATTGTTGCGGCACGGTCAGCACAAGATCGCGCGTGCCGTCGCCGTTGAGATCGGTCGAGGCGTCGATGCGCAGGTAGTCCAGGCCGGGCGAGTGGCTGCCGGCGGTGATCTCAGCAATCGGTTCCAGCCAGCGCAGCGTTCCCGCGCGGCCGTCGATCAGCGCCACGAACGGTTGCTGATGTTCGCTGGCCGAACCGCCGACCTGTTCGGACCGGCGATAGCCGACCAGTCGCAAGGCTTGCAGCACTTCGGGCCGACCGTCGCCATCGAGGTCCACGGCCTGCGTCGAGACTGGTTGCAGCCGTCCGTTTCGCGATTGCTTCCATTCCTCGGAATTCTCGTCGGCATTCGTCGGTCGCAACCAATCGGGCAACGGGAGCGGAACTCCGCCCCAGATTCGCTTTCCCGACTTGCTGGAGATCGTTTGCATCAACAGCGGAGCCTGTCCCGTTTTGACGAGCGGCACACGCTCGAAGTCCCAGTTGTACCCTTCGCGTAAGACCAGCAAGTCCGCGAGTCCATCGCCATCGAAGTCACCCAGCGGCAACGGGAACGATTGCACGTCGCCGACTGTGTAGCTGTGCGGTGTCTCGGGCCATTCCGTTTTCCACTTCGACAGAATGCGGCCATCGCGTCCCGATGCAATCTGAATCGCATAGTCGCCGTGGCCGTGATACTTCTGTGACAACTCAGCGATGCCGTCGCCATCGAAGTCTTGCTCCTCGGCCCAGCGATCCAGCCGCCGAAACGCTTCCGGTGGCGAGCCGCGCAGCACGACGAATTTGCCGCTCGTCGGGTCAGGGTGCGAGTGAGCATGCGCGAACCGTTGCGGATCGTCGGGCGCGAACACCGCGAGATCGTCCAACCCATCGTTGTTCCAATCGACGATCTGCGGGAACGCAAGATCTTCGGCGAGATGCTCGACTCGACCGGTCTCGGCCGACAACACGAACAGCAATCGGGCTCCCGCATTGCCGATCCCATCGCCTCCCTGATCCGCATGACGCCGCACCGGCAGCACGAGCTTTAAGCCGTTGAATGAATCTTTTGGCGAGCCGGAGGGCGTTAGCCCCCGGACTTTCCCCGTCGCTCCGTCCGTCCGGGGGCTAACGCCCTCCGGCTCGCCGAGTGTTCCACGACCACCCCACCACAGCGGCGCTTCCGGCGTCCCCGTCCACGTCGAGAACTCTGACATCCCGAACGGAATGCGCTGCCACCACACGCTCTTGCCGTCGCGGCCGGAGAAGCAGTCGACGTACAGAAAATACTGCTCGCGTTGATAGCCGACGCTCTGATGAGCGACCTGCATTTGTAATTCGCGACGCACCGTCACCATCACCAATTCCGAATGCCCATCTCCATTGAGGTCCGGGCCAACCGCGAATTGCTCGGGCACGTGATGCGAGAATCCGGCACGTCGCGGAAATCGCCGAGTCCATCGCGGCTCGCCGGTCATGCCGTCCAACGCTCGGCAGCCGTCCGCCACGATCGAGCCTGATTCACGAACGCCCGGCAGGATCACTTCCAACTTGTTGTCGCCATTCAGATCGGCGAGCAGCGGCCAACTGTGTCGCGCTTCGTTTTGATGCCAGGCTCCCACCTCGAAGCTGGACGGCACCTCCCACAGCATCTTGTTCTGAGTCACCGAGAACGCCATGTCTCGAATGCCTCGATCGCTGCTCATCACAGTGAGCAACACTTCGTTCGTGCCATCACCGTCGAGATCCCCAAACCGCGCATCGAGAATCGGTTCGTTCTCTCGCAGCAACTGCTGATTCGAGTTGTCTGTGCCTGATGTGCTCGGAGAGCGAAAACCCGGTCGCGGAGTCCCGGTCTGAAGATCCAGCACGAGCAGTTTCGTTCCTCCGACCACAAACACTTCGCTGACTCCCCCCGAAGTCGTCAGAGGTGAAATCCAAACCGACGACTGCGGCGTAACGGCGATCCGTTCCGTTCGCCAACGCGATTCTCCGGAAAGAGCATCGACACTCTCGACCCAAACTTCTCCCGTTCCGGTCGAACGCAACGCCATCACCAGCAACGAACCACACACCACCGGCGGACTCAGCAAGCGGCTCGCGTTTCCCTCCGCGTCCTGAGGCCGGAACCACCACAGAGGCTTGCCATCCTTGCCCGACGCCGCCATCAACACCGCCGCCTTCGGAGTCAACGGCCCCGCACCAAAGTTCGTGCTGAAGGGATTGAGCTGACGAGGTGCCGCCCAAATCACATCCTCAACCCCGTCATCATTCAGATCCCGCGCGGGGAAGATGATCTGCGGCGGTGCCCCATTCCGAAACCACCACGGATCAAACCACGACAACATCTGCTGCCAGGCAGAGACATCCCACTGAGCCGGCAACACCTTCCATGCCTCGCGGTCTTCGGGCAGCTTCAAGAACGAAATGATGTCGGGTGATTCGACACTCCAATTCGCCTCCCACAACGGCGCGACCTCTTTGCCTCGCGAGCCATCCGAATTCGCACTCGGCTGCGAGTTCGGGGAGTAACACCGCAACGTCGGCTTGCCACTGTCCTGAGGCCCGATGAAGAGTCGCGGCTCGACCGCACTGAGCGGCACGGCGCTAGCCGCCGGTGATTCGTATCCACCGGCGGCTAGCGCCGTGCCGCTCACTTCCGCTCCCACCGGAGAGCGCAACGCGATTGGATAACCCACCGTCTCGTTCGCCAACCCGACTTCATGCGTCTGCTGCGATCCCGCTGCCACGTCGAACAAATACGTCTGACTGACCTTCCCCGGCGCAGTGAGCCGCAGCCGATATGCTCCTTCTGGTAGCGCAACCGGCTCCTTCGTCGGCAACGTGAACGGTGATCCGACCGGCTCATCGTTGAGCGACAGCACTTCGGCGACCTCAGCCCGCTGATCGCCCTCACGCGGCGTGTTGAGCGTCACGTATCCGAGCTTCGCCTGCCCGTGTATCTGCCACGCGATCAAACTTCCGACCACAACAAAAATCGTCGCCGCGACCGCCGCCGCCGCGATGCCGACGCTTCTCTTCTGCTGCTTGAACCAGCGAGCCGCCTGCTCCACCAACGTCGAACGCCGAGCTTTGATCGCTCGCCCTTCGACGAACGCTCGCAAGTCATCGGCCAACGCTTGAGCCGTCGCGTATCGCCGCTCCGGTTCCTTCGCGAGACATTTCAAAATGATCGTCTCAAAGTCGCGATGCAGGTTCGGGCGGACGACACGCGGAGTGGGTGGCTCAGCCGTAAGAATCTGCGTGATGACCGCGTGCGGAGAATCGCCTTCAAACAACGGCCGACCGGTCGCGAGTTCGTACAGCGTTGCTCCGAGGCTGTAGATATCCGTTCGATGATCGACAGGGTTCTTCGACGCGGCCGCCTGTTCGGGACTCATGTATCGCGGCGTGCCGAGGATCGCACCCGCCATGCTCAGCGAGACATCATCCATCCGCTTGGCGAGTCCGAAGTCCGTCAGCCAAATTCGGCCGTCAGGATCGAGAATCAAATTCGACGGCTTGATGTCGCGGTGGATCACACCGCGATGGTGCGCATGCGCGAGCGCTTCGGCGGCTTGTAGTCCCCAGTTGGCGATTGCGCTGGTTCCGACCTGCGGCTGCCTTTGGTCCTTTGAGTCCTTTTTGTCCTTTGGAAATGACGAAAAGGACTCAAAGGACGAAAGGGAGGTGCATTCCGCGAGGCTCCGTCCTTCGATGAACTGCATCGCGTAATAATTCACGCCGTTCTCGCAGCCGATGGCGAAGATCGGGACGATGTTCGTGTGATGCAGTGTCGCGACGGTCTCCGCCTCGCGCTGGAAGCGCTGCATCGCTTCGCTGTCAGCCGCCGCTCCGTAGCGCAGCACTTTTAGCGCGATGCGGCGTTTGAGTGAGACTTGTTCGGCCTCGTAGACAACTCCCATGCCGCCGCGACCGACTTCGCGAATGATGCGGAAGTCCCCCAACTGCCCCAAGGATTCGGACGACGGGCGCACGACCGAGGCTCGATGAATGAACTCGATCCCGGACAAGCACTGCTCAAGCTGCGCCGCGAGTTCGGGATGCTCGGCCAACAGTTGTTGGCGATCCGGTCTCCGTCCCGCTTGAAGCTCGGCGAGGTAGGCGTCGAGCAGCGTCACCAATTTTGAAGAGGGCTCGTCCGGCAGCAGCGCTTGAGTCGGCGCGACAGCCAACTCCTCGCGGCTTGGCGTGTGGGGTGGCACTTCAGAGCGATTCGATTCGGACGCTGACATGGCGCGACTCCGCGATTGAGGATGTCCTACCAGGAAAGGGCCGCTCACTCACGCTTTGTCACGCGGATTTTCCAAATCAGGACCATCCGCCACGTCAACGACCTGCGATCGACTTCAAGGCCTCGGCCAGACGGTAGCCCGCCAGCGTGACTCGTCGGCGGGCGAGTTGCTGCGACTGGGCGGCCTGTTGCTCGGACAGCGCGGGAACTTCGTCGGCCGAAACCTTGCGAGACTCAACGTCCACGTACCGCACCAGCGGGAATTGGCCGTCGCGGTAGACGTGAGTCTTTGCCAATAGATAACTCTCGGCCGCCCAGTCACGGACCTGTCGATGCTGAGCCAACTCCGGAAATTTCTCCGGCACGAGCGACGGATCGTGTGTCAGCTCGTCCGCCAATCGGCAAACGGCATCGAACCTCGAATCGGAACTCAACATGCCGTCCCAGCAGGCGTGCAGCCGCATCGGCTTGTCGGACTGGGAACGGCGAATCGCCAACAGGTTGCCCCCCTGATCGCCGTGATCTCCTTCCGGGAAGAGTTTCGGATCGACCAGCGCGGCGGCGTGCAGTGGCTGATGCAGATCGCCGATCAAATGAAACAGCCAGCAGAATCGCACGGCGTCATTGGCCTCGGCCGATAGACCGGCAACCGCTCCGGGATCGTGCTTGGTTTTGCCGCGCAGCACATCGAGACTCTGTTCAATCTGCGCGACGATGTTGGTTTCGTTCGGCAACGCTTCGCGAGGCAGCTCAGATTCTTTCTGCCCGGCGTGGTACGGAAAATTGACGTAGTGCCACACCCCACGATGAAACTTGTGACGCGCGTGCTCGGCGACATTTTCCTTCGAGTACGACTTCGGTGGCCGGATGTAATCGGACCAGGTGGAGCCTCGCAGGAAGGCCCACTCGGCGTCCGTCGCGTTCTCCGGCCGATTGGAAATCAGAGACGTCTCGAAATGCGGATGCGACTTCATCCGCGCGAAGACCGCTTGCCGTTGCGACTCCGTCAAACGCAGCCAGGCGATCCGAGCGACGACCATGTGCCCAGCGTCATTCCAAGCCGGCGCGGGTTCGCTCAGCACGATCAGCAATGCGGCTCCGGCTGACAACAACACGAAGCGTCTTTGCCAAGAACGAAACATCGAAACCTCCTCGAACAGAAGTCCGGCCGAATGCCGATCGCCGTTGGCCGACAGCCGTGATACCGTTTTCGAGACCGACGAAAAAACGGTATCACGGCCATCGGCTTTCGGCGGACGGCGATCGGCCGGAGAAAACATTCTCGGCGGACTCTATACTCCGCTGCCTCACTCAGGAATCAAAATGTCTCAGCAATATCCGTTCTTTGAAGTTCACGGCGAACCACGCGAACTTGGTCGGCAACACGGCGAACAGGCGGCCGAGCAAATTCGTGGCTATCTGGATTTCCTCGCTGCGTCGCTGCGAGTCTCTCGCGAGCAACTACGGCTGCGAGCGTTGCGCTTCCATCCGCTGTTCGAGAAGTTCTGTCCCGAACAGTTGGTTGAGGCGAGCGGACTCGCGGAAGGCGCGAAGCTGACCTTGGCCGATTCGTTGGTCGCTCAATTGCGGGGCGAGTTGACTCAGGTGAGCGATGGGGCCTGTACCACATTTGCCATCGGCCCACGCGGCACGGCCACCAAGACAACGTTCGTCGGACAGACCAGCGACAATCCGCCGGAGTTGGAGTCGTTCGGCTATGTGCTCAAACTCCGGCCAACGAACAAGCCGGCAATGCTGATGTGGACGTTCGGCGGAATGCTCGGCTATCACGGCATCAACGAACATGGCGTCGCGCACTTCGCGAACGCGCTCGGCGGCGGCCCGGCCTGGAAGTTCGCGTTGTCGCATTACCCGCTCAAGCGGCTGATCCTCGAACAGACGTCGCTGCGCGGCGTCATGCAATTGATGCGTGAGTTCCCCGTTTGCTCAAACGGCAACTACATGCTGGCGGATGGCAGCGGAGCGATCCTCGACGTCGAACTCACCAGCGACGGGCCGTTCGTTCCGGAGTTGCAGGACCGGTTTCTGGTTCACTCGAATCACTATCTCTGTTCCGAGCACGCTTGCGACGCGAATTTTCAGCTCAGCTTGGCCGATTCGTTTCCGCGTCTGGATCGGATGCGAACGCTGATCGACACCCAGTTCGGTTCGATTGAATTGAAGGACGTGCAACGTTTCCTCGCCGATCACGACGGGCTTCCCGTCAGCATCTGTCGGCATTCTCACGAGGGTCCGGCGGGCCCGATGCTTGGCCCGTCCGGCAAGACGGTCGCCGCGTTGATCGCCGAGCCGAAGCAGCGTCGCCTGCACGTCTCGCTTGGCAATCCGTGTGAGAATCGGTTCGTGACGTATTCGTTGTGAACGCGAAGGGGTCGGGAGTCTTTTTCATGCCGCCATCTGTCACTCAATCGTCCGTCATCGAGAACGGCGGCATGAAAAAGACTCCCGACCCCGTCCCTCGCGCACCTCGTTGGGCAACCATCGCCATCGCGTTGATGCTCACTGGCCAAGCGGTCGTGATGACGCTGACGGCCGCTCGGCTGACGCTGACGCATGACGAATACTGGCACATCCCGGTCGGACTGTTGAATTGGAAAACCGGCCGCTTCGATTTCGAGCCGAGCAACCCGCCGCTGTTGCGGATGTGGGCGACCTGGCCGTTGCTCTTCACGTCCGCCGAGTCGCCGCGCACGGAACCGACCACGGACTTGAATCGCTTCGGCGACGAATTCTTGGCCGCGAACAATTCCAACATCGACCGATACGTCGTGATCGCGCGGCTGCCGATCATTCTGCTGACGATCGCCTCCAGCGCGTTGCTCGCACGCTGGGCGTGGGAGTGGCACGGGCCTTGGGCCGCATGTCTGGTGACGTACCTGTGGGCAGGCGATCCGACGGCGCTCGCGCACGGATCGCTCGTGACTACCGATGCCGGAGGTGCGACGTTTTGGATCGCAACGCTGTTCACCGCGTGGCGATTTGCCAATCGGCCGACGATGCAAAACGGAGTGGTGACGGGTGTGGTGCTGGGACTGGCTCAAGCGGCGAAGTTCACGAACGTGTTGCTCGTGCCGTTGATTGTCGGGTTGTGGTGTGTCGAACGCTGGCGGAACGAATCGGCTGATCCGCTGGATCGTCGCGACCTGCTGAAACGCTGGGGCATCTTGCTGCTGGCGGCATGGTTGTGCCTCAACACGTCGTACTTGTTTCGTGGCATCGGGACGCCGCTCAAAGAGTTCGCGTTCGCGAGTCAGTCGGCTCGCGCTTGGCAGCAGCGATTGGGACCGCTCGCCGCGCTGCCCGTGCCGCTGCCTCGTGATTACGTCGCAGGAATCGACCGCCAGAAGTCGGCGATGGAATCGGACCACGCGGTGTACCTCGACGGCGAACTGAACACGAAAGGGTTCGCGAGCTATTACCTGATGGCCTTGCTCTACAAGTGGCCGCACTGGAGCCAGGTTCTCTTACTGTGGGCGACGATTCGCTGCCTCTGGTCGCGAAACGCCACCGATTGGCGACGTCGAGCGTGGCTGCTGATGCCCGCGGCATTGGTGCTTGTCGTGGCTAGCTCGTCCGGGATGCAACTCGGCATCCGGTACATCCTGCCGGCGATCCCGCTGCTGTTGCTGTTCGCCAGCGAAGTCGCTTCCGATTGGTCTTGGCCGAAGACTCGTCACCGAATGATCGCGGTGGCGCTCTTGCTGTCGCCCGGTCTCGGGTATTTGCATCCAGAATACTTGGCGTACTTCAACGAGTTCTCTGGAGGCATGGCGGCGGGACGCTTTCACCTGCTCGACTCAAACCTCGACTGGGGCCAAGACCTCCACGAACTCAAGCGATTCTTGGCCAAGCATCCGGAAGTCGAACCGCTGAGCCTCGCGTACTTCGGGACGCTGCCGCCCGAATCGCTCGGCCTGCGTTACGAGAATCCACCGACCAAACAACCGCGACCTGGCTGGCACGCGGTCAGCGTGAACTTCGTGATGGGCCGACCGCATTGGACTCGCGATGGGCACGGTGGCATCCGTGCGGTCTATCCCGGCGACGACTTTTCTTACTTCCGATTTTTTGAGCCCAAACATCGCATCGGAGCGTCGATCGACTTGTATTACCTGACCGATGCGGACCTGCGGCGTTGAGTTCACAATCAGGGGTCGGGTGTTCGGTTTTTCGAAATTGGCGGGTAGAACGCTTGGATTGCAGACGACACGCAGTCCCGCCAATTCCGAAAAACCGAACACCCGACCCCGCGCTCTCCGACCCCGCTCGCTCAAAGAAATCTGCGCACCGCTTGGCTCAGCCGCCGCATCCCTTCGCGGAGTCCCTCGGGCGATTGAACCCCGAAGCTGAGCCGCATGTGGTTGCATTGCCGCTGCTCGCGCGGGCCGCCGAAGCACAGTTCGCCGGGAACGTACATCACTTGCTCGACATCGACCGCTCGGCGAAAGAGCGGTGAATCGAAACCGGTCACGATGTGCGGCGGCAGAGTCATCCAGACATACAAGCCGCCGTGCGGATGGACCCACGAGACGCCCGGCAGATCGGCGAAGAACTCGTCGGCCGCGGCCAACATCGCGTCTCGCTTGATCCGATACGCCGCGCGAACTTGCTCCGCGTGGATGGCGAAGCGACCTGAGCCGAGCAAATCCGCCAGCAAGTGCTGATTGAAATTGGCCGAGCCGAAATCTTGGTTGCCTTTCAAATCGTTGACTGCGTCGCGCAGCTCGCGAGGCATCAGGCCGAAGCCGACTCGTAGGCCGGGCGAGAAACTCTTGGAAAACGTCCCGGCATGGATGACCGTGTCACCAGCGGTATCGAACGACCAGACGCTGGGTGGCGGTGGAGCGTCATAATGCAGCTCGCGATAGGCGGCGTCTTCGAGCACATAGATCTTCTCGCCGCGCCGCGTTGACCATGTCTTCGCGATCTCGACCAACTGGCCCCGGCGTTCCAGCGAGAGACTGATGCCGGTCGGGTTCTCGAATTCACTGACAACGTAGATCAGCTTCACACGCGACAGTTCGCCGGCTGTTTCAAGTCGTTGTAGTTCGCCTTCGAGTGCCTCCATTCGCAGCCCATGCTCATCCGCCGGCAGCGCGATCGTGCGTGCCCCGACACCTTCGAGCACTCCCAGAAACACAAAATAGGTCGGCGCGGCGACGAGGCAGATGTCGCCCGGATCAAACAGCGCGTCGGCCAACAGCGCGAGCAATTGCTGTGAACCGGTCGTGCAGACAATTTCGTCGGCGACAGCAACGCGATGCGCCGCCGGTGCGGAAGTCTGTTCGATCCGGGTCTGATAGTCCGCAAGATGCTGTCGCAGTCGCAGCTCACCTTGCGTCGTGCCGTACTGCAACGCTGACTGCCCTCTCACTTCTTCGGCGAGGACTTCTCTCGCCGCTTCGATCGCTTCGGTCACGGGCAGCGAAGCGGCATCGACCAGTCCCGCTCCGAGCGACAAGACATGCGGATGCTCGACCCCTTGTTGCATGAGAAAACTGATGGCTTGATCGGCCGCCCAGCGGCGACGTTGGCTGAAGTTCGTGAGCGAATGGTTCATGGCTGGTTTGTAATCGAGGGAGTGCGACTCTCCATAGCGGACGGAGGAAGTGCCCGACGAATCGAAGGAGACGACGAATCATGCGGACCATTCGTCGTCTCCTTCCATTCGTCGTCTCCTTCCATTCGTCGGGCACTTTTCAAATCTCGCCCTCTCCCTTCGACAATGCCTTTCGCACCTGCGGTTCAAGGCGTTATTTTGTCGATGTTTGGGAGACGCTTCTCCTGCAATTTGAGGTGTTCCATGCTCCGCTATTTCTCGAATCCCGGTCAAAGCACTCGCTTCTGCGACGGCGTGTCACGTCGCAACTTTTTGCAGATCGGCTCGCTGGCCTTCGGCGGTTTGACGCTGCCGAGCCTGTTGCGGGCGGAACAATCCGGATCGGCCGCCGCATCGAACAAGTCCGTCATCGTCGTCTATTTGTCCGGAGGAATTTCGCATCAGGACACCGTCGATTTGAAGCCCGACGCGCCGGACGAAATTCGTGGCGAGTTCAAACCGATCGACACGAAAGTGCCGGGAATTCAGCTCGGCGAACTGCTGCCGAAGCTGGCGAACTGCACCGACAAGCTGGCGATCATTCGCAGCGTGGTCGGGCAGGTCGATGAGCACAGCAGCTTTCAAAGCCTGACCGGCCGAACGATGGATACGGCTAATCGCGAGGGTTGGCCAAATTTCGGATCGGCGGTTTCGAACATCCAGGGGGCAAAGGATGCGATGACTCCGGCGTTCGTGGACTTGTTCCCGACGATGCAGCATCGCCCCTACAACAGCCCGTCACCGGGAATGCTCGGCCCGTCGTTCCGCGGAGTGCGTGCGGACGGCGAAGACCTCGACAGCATGAAGCTGCGGTTTGTCGATGCGTCCCGATTCGGAACTCGCCGAGACCTGCTGGCGTCGATCGACGGCATCAAACGGGACATCGAAAGCTTGTCGCTGGCCGGCATGGATTCGAGCTATCAGAAAGCGTTTGACGTGCTCACCTCAAGCCGGCTCGTCGATGCGCTCGACGTCGAGAAGGAAGCTCCCGCCGTGCGTGAGCGTTATGGCAAAGGCTCCG
Organism: Planctomyces sp. SH-PL62; assembly: GCA_945905295.1. GTDB lineage: Bacteria > Planctomycetota > Planctomycetia > Planctomycetales > Planctomycetaceae > SXKJ01. Next base: position 41,927 of record CAMDPX010000021.1, read on the forward strand.
CGAAACATCTCGGCGACGGCGCTCCGATGTGGAACGATCAGCTCTTGCAGGCGCGACGATTGGTCGAAGCCGGCGTCCGCTGCGTCACAGTGGCTTACGGGTTTTGGGACACGCACGGCCAGAATTTCAAACACCTCAAGCAGCACCTGCCGCTGTTCGACACCGGCATCTCGGCGTTGATCGAGGACATTTACGCTCGCGGCCTGGATCGCGACGTGACGGTCTGCGTCATTGGCGAGTTCGGTCGCACTCCGAAGATCAACAAGGACGCCGGCCGCGACCATTGGGCTCGCGTCAACAGCGCGATCCTCGCTGGCGGCGGCATGCGCGTCGGCCGAGTGCTCGGCGCGACAGACAAGTTCGGCGACTCGGCCATCGACCGCCCGATTCATTACCAAGATGTGCTCGCCACGCTGTATCACAACCTCGGCATCGGCGAAGACCCGACGGTCACGACCGTCGCCGGTGCTCGCATCCGAGTCCTGCCAACGAGCGCGCGAGTTGTGAGTGAATTGATTTGAGATTCTTTGGTGATTTGGAGTAAGGAAGCATGACGACGACCGTCGAACTCAATGACCTGGAACTTCGCGAATTGTGCGAAGTCACGCATCAACCGGATGCGGCGACCGCCGTCCGCGCTGCGATGACTGAATACCTCCAGTCGGCGCGCCTTCGATCACGCGACGTGACCGGCTCCACGAACGCGTCCGCTGGAATGCAACAGGTGCCACAAGTCGCTTGGAAGTTGGCCACCTTCTCCGTACCTCCTGACGCGCCGATCATTCCGGAAGATCGAGTCGCTCAGATTTTGGCGGAAGAAGGGCCATGAGCATCGCATTGCTGGATGTGAATGTTTTACTCGCTCTGGCATGGCCCAATCACATGCACCATGCGGCCTCGAAGGTCTGGTTCGATCGTGAAGCGCCAAACGGCTGGGCAACCTGCGCGCTGACTCAACTGAGTTTCGTGCGGTTGTCGGCGAATCCCGCGTTCACTCCAAACGCCGTGAGTCCCGAAGAGGCCGCACAGATTCTGAAACATAATCTGACGCATCCGAATCATGTGTTTTGGGAGGCGGTTCCCGCCTGCGAGCCCGAGTTTTTTCAGCACGCACGAGGTCATCAACAAGTGACGGATGCCTGGCTGGTTGAGGTGGCTCGACAGAATGGCGGTTACTTGGCAACGTTGGATCGTCGTCTGAAGGTTCTCGATCCGACCGGCAAGATCGTCGAAGTGATCAGTCCAACGTTCTAATTCCAACTACTCACGACTCATCAATTGAGGTCATCGTTCATCATGCGCTTTACCAAAATGCACGGAGCCGGCAACGACTACGTTTACGTCAACTGCTTTGAAGAAAAATTCCCGGCGGACGTCGCGAAGCTGGCGATTGAGATCAGCGATCGGCACTTCGGCGTCGGCGGCGACGGCCTGGTTTTGATTTGCCCGTCGGAAATGGCCGACGCGCGGATGAGGATGTTTAACGCGGACGGCAGTGAGGCGGAGATGTGTGGCAACGCCGTTCGCTGCGTGGCGAAATATCTGTTCGATCACGGCATTGCTCGGCGAGAAACGCTGCGGATTGAGACTGGCCGCGGCGTGCTGACTCTGCAATGCGACGTCGACGGCGGCCGAGTTCGACAAGTCCGCGTGAACATGGGCCCGCCAATCCTGAACAGCGCGGAGATCCCGACGACGTTGCTCGGTGACCCGCCGATTCGCCAGAAGCTGACTGCGGGTGACAAGACATTTGATGTCACCTGCGTCTCGATGGGCAACCCGCACTGCGTGACCTTCGTGGATGAGATCACTGACGACTGGGTGCTGCGTATCGGCCCGCTGGTCGAGCATCACTCCGCGTTCCCGCGCCGCGTCAACGCCGAGTTCATCCAAGTGCTCACGCCGAGCGAGTTCAATATGCGCGTCTGGGAACGCGGTTCCGGCGAAACGTGGGCGTGCGGGACGGGAGCGTGCGCGTCGGCCGTTGCGGGAGTGCTCGCCGGATTGACCGAACGCAAAGTGACGGCCCACCTGCGTGGCGGCGACTTGCAGCTCGAATGGGCCGAGACCGGCGAAGTCTACATGACCGGCCCGGCCGTCGAAGTCTGCAGCGGTGTCTATGAGCCGAGGTGAATCGTCGGTGACGCAACGCACTTCACACCGAGGCTGTGAATAAATGACGTGGGGCACGTTTTCAACGTGCCCAATCAGCCTATTTTCGAGCACGTTGAAAACGTGCTCCACGAAAACTTCACAGCCTCTCCGTTTGGATCATGGCCCGGCGGTGTGAGCATCGTTCAGCGCGTTGTTGGAGTCGTTTCGATCAGTTCGGCTGGCACGGTCTCACGAACTCGTCGCGGCAACGACGGCCGAGACGACACGGTCGATGGCTCAGTGGTCACAGGCCAGGCGTTCGCGGCGTTCGCGGCTCGCGCCAGCCACGGCACAAATTGCCTGGATGGTTGCAGGGGGACCGATGTCGCGGGGCTGCCCGAATCTGCGCGAGGCAATGCCGGCAACGGCGCGGACGTCAGCAATTCGACCAGCATCGATGCTGAGGTCAGCAGGATCGCCGGGGCCGCGGTCCCCATTCCGCTCGCGAGATCAACGGCCGCGATCGACACGGTGGCGGGGACGAGTGTTTCGCGCCGCGCGAATGTCGTCGTCTTTGTCGTGAGGAAGGCGATCTCCGCAGCATCGAGCCGGGCGGTCGTTCGCAATCTTGCCAGTTCCGCGCGAGTCGTCGCGAGGCCATTCGTGGTGGCTGACAGTGTCGGCTGCGGTCCGCTGATCTCTCCACGCAACAACGCGACCGAGGGAGAGAGAGCATTCGTCTCGACGACCGAGGTCTTCGATGCGGGAACAGCGACCTCCTCGGTCAGCGCGACCACCTTGGGCGCGCCTGGCGATTTGCTGGGGAGCCGCGAGTGATCCACGTTGTTCGCGAGACGGGCGACTTCGGCCGGGAGCGCGGGACTTCGGTCCTGCACAGCAATCGGTAGCGCGCGACGAACGGACGGCAGCGAGCTGTTGAGTTGTGTCGGTTGGCTGACAAGCACGGATTCCGTCCGGGACAGGCTGACCTCCCGCGCTGGCAACGGTGTTTCGACCGTAGCGGCGGCCTTGTTCGCCCCGATCAACGCCTCTGGCTCGGCCAAGCCGATGGGAAGGGCGCTTCGCGTCGCCGCGGCGTTGCGCGCGAGCGAATTTCTGCGCGAGTCGCTGAGCGTTGGGGGAATTGACGGCAAGAGTTGATCAGGACGCGCGACCGGAGCACGCAGCGCCGCTTGATTCGCGGCGACGGGTTTCATCGCCGTGCGATCGGCAGAAGGTGGGTCGAACACTTGTTTGATGGTGATCACCGGCGCGAGGTTGTGCGGCTTCTCGACGGTCTCCACGGCGACAGCCAATGTGACTTCCTCGCCGGGCCGCTCGGTGGGGCGAGTCAGTGTTGCTGGTAATGGTTGTCTCGCGAGAAGGGGGGCTTTCTTCATGCTCAGCAACCGCTGATCGACGTCGTCCACGCGGGCCAGTTCCGATCGCTGCCGCACGGTGACTCGGTCGGCTGGCCAGCGTGCGCCGGGTCGCAGTGCGACCACGTGCGACGGCGGGGCAATCGACTGCGGTGCATCGGCTCGCGCCGTGTCCGTGCGATCGAGCTTCGGGAACTCTTCGGCACGCGGCGGCGCGACGTCAGAGAACTGTGCGAACTCGGACCACAATTCGTTGATCGCGGTCGAAGGATTCGAGGTGGTTTGATCGGTCCGGTCCGTCCGCAGCACAACGAACGCGACAGACGCAGCGACCAGCACCGCGAGCGCCGCCCAACGACGTCTCCGTGACGGTGAAACATCGGCCGGAACCGAGACCGGTTGGCTGGTCGTGATCGGTTTGGGAATCTTCGGCACGGTCAAAGGATTCACGGCCGGGGCCGACGGTGGAACCTGTTCGAGTGGCGTGGCGGTCCAACTCTGCAACGGATTCTTCGGCGGCTCACTGCGCCGCAACGGCGCTGCGATCGTGGCAACCTTCGGGGCTTCTACAGCGACGACTGGCAGCGCTCGGCGCGACCATCTCCACACGAGGATCAATACCAGCGTGGCCAGGATCGGCAGCATCCACTCTCTGGGACCGAACGGGGCGAGATGCTCTGTGCTGATGGTCAGCCGAGGCACAACGAATTCGCCGCGTGAGAGGAAGATCTGCTTGGCTCCCTCGCGCTTGCTGGCAAACACCAGCGACTGGCTATTGGGCGCGAAGGTGGCATCGACATCGTCTGTGTCGGATGCGATGCCATCGCGCAGCCGCTCGGCCACGCCGACGTGCCCGTCTCGCAGTGGCGCGCGGAACAGATCGAACGGCGCGGACTCACCGGCTCGATCGCCGCGATTCGAGGCGAACAGCAGCCAGCTTCCGTCCGGCGATACGGCGGGGCTGCGCTCGTGGTATTCCGGCGAGTTGATCGTTTCGGCGAGTTCCGGGGATGACCACGCGGAGCCGAGTTTCTCTCGTCGTGTGACGAAGATGTCGGCGCTGGCGCCGGGCACGACGCGGACGAAGTACATCGTCAAGCCGTCCGGTGTGAGCGCCGGATCGAACTCTTCGGCCTCGGTGTTGATCGCGGGACCGGCGTTACGCGGCCGCGACCAGCGTTCGTTGGATTGCGCGGACTCGTAGATGTCGAAGCCGCCGTGTCCTCCGGATCGGTTCGAGGCCAACGCCACCAGGCCGCCATCTCCCGACAACGTCAAGCGGCGGTCGTCGTCGACGCTGTTGAGCTCCCGCACCAATTCCGGTTTGGACCAACGTTCGTCCGTGAACGTCGAGCGGACAATGTCCGCACGCTGTCCCGGCCGCGCCCGCGAGAAGTACAGCGTCTGCCCGTCGTCGGCGAAGCAGGGGCCGGAGAGTTCGGTTTCATCGGCGAGCGTCCCTTGACCGGACAGCTCTGCCAATCGCGCGGCGGTACGGAATGCGAGTCGTCCGCGCGGCGAGTTGCCGTCGGACTCCACGACGACATCTTGCCACAGCGGCCTCGGCAATGACCAAGCCAGCGCGGCGAATGCGATCAAGACGATGAGCAAACGGCTGCGCCGAGGTCGGCTGAGTTTCACGGACGTGTCGGTCGAAGGCATCTTCATGTCGGCATTGAAGACACTGCCGACACGATCGGCAAGCCGGTGAATCAGGGGTCAGGTCTTCAAATTTCAAAATTGCCTCGGCATTTTTGAAATTTGAAGACCTGACCCCGGCTCCGAAGACCTGACCCCGGCTCACTCGCACACGCCAACTCGCGCGGAAAACCTCCGTCTTGACCCTGTTGCGAAAATCTGGGACAAGCCCGCCCCCCTCCGACTGGTCTTGGATGACCGGTCACTCTCCTCTCGTGTTCCTATCTTTGCCACGGATGGCAATATGCGTGGTTCTAACAGTGTCTCGCGTCGCCGCGGATCGTGTGTCGTGCGGTTGGCGTTGTGTCTGGGCTGGCTCGGCTTCGCTGGCTGCGCGAATGTCGTGGAGACGCGCACCATCGCCCAATTCACGAAGGCGATGGAAAGCGGCAACCTCGAACAGCTCAAGCAAGCGACCTCGTCGGATTTCGAGTCGCGAGCGTTGCGGCAAGACGCCGCGCTGGACGATCTCAAGCTGCTGCGGCTGCCGACCGGCGATTTGGAAATCGACAAGGTCGAGGAGATCTCACCGACCGTGAAGCGTGTCACGGCGATGGTCGGAACCACCAAGCAGAAGCTGAAGTATCAATTGAAGCTGGACCCGCAAAGCAAGAAGTGGGTCGTGGATGACATCTATCTCAAGCAGAAGAAGGACGGCGTGACCGCGACGAAATCGGTCACCGAGCAAATGGATCTGTTGCTGTCGGTTCGCGAGTTTCTCGCGGCCTGGAAAGAGGGGAATCGCGAGAGCGTATTGCGGACGGCGACTCCCGAATTCGCCGCTGTGCTGCGGCCGTTGCCTCCGGCGTATCTCAACCGGTTGACTCAGCAGGTGGTCGGCAAGCAAAAGACCGGCAACAAACTGCAACCGCGAGCACAACTCGATGAGAACACGGCTCACGTCCGCCTGCCAATCGCGGTCGGCGAATTGTGGCTGACGGCGAAACGGATCGACGGAACCTGGCTGATCGATGAAGTCGAAGTCAACTCGCGTGAAGAGTCCGATGCGGTCCCTTCGACGCGGCAACTGGCGCAAGTCACTCATGCCGCGACGGCATTTCTCGCCGCGTATCACGAGGAAGACAAAACCGAACTGCAATCGCTCTGCACCCCCAAGTTCTTCAGCGGCAGTCTGGCCCCCGCGAATCTGTCGCAGGTTCCGCTTCCCAGCGGTGACGTGCCGCCGGACAGCGTGCAGGTGCATGTCGCCTGGCAAGGTGGCTCGAACAACGATCCGCAGATGCAGCAACTTCAAGGGAAGCATTCGGACTTTGTGGTCGAAAGTGCGAACGAAGTCATCAAGCTCAGTCTGGTCCGCGAAGACGGCGACGATTCTAACCACTCGGCGAAGTATCTCATCGAAGACGTGACGCTGTACGAACTCGACAGCCGGCAAGAGAAACGACTCTCCGCGCTGTTCACGGCTCAGGCGTTGGTGCAGATCTATGCGGAGGCTCTGGCCTCACGCGATCTGGAAGTTTTGTTTCACAATGCCTCGCCCGATTTCCAACGCCGAGTCTGGAAGCGGACACATGCGGGGACATTGCAGAACATGCCGCTGAATGAGATTGAGGACGAGGCACCCAAGATTCGATCCACCGTCTTTGCCGGATCGCTGACCGAGGTCACGGTCACGCAAGGCTCGCGAGCGCTGACTTACGTGCTGCAAGACCGGCAAGGGACGTTGCTGGTCGATGACGTCCTGATGCCGACGCTGGGCCGACCCAGCTCATTGAAGGCCACGATGGAACTGATGCTGCCGGTGCTCGACTTCGCCGCCGGCCTGCGACTGGGTCAACTCGACACACTTCAACGCCAGTCGTCGCGTGATTTCAATCGGCTCGTCTGGCAGCAAACCTCCAAGCTGCCCAACCTGAGCCAAGACGTCGTCCAGCACCTGCACACGTCCCTGGTCGCCGTCGAACAGACGGAAGACCGCGCGACGTTGGTGCTGGGCGACGATAAGTTTGGAGCTCACGTGACGCTCGTGCGTGAGTCCGGTCAATTCGTCGTCGACGACGTGCTGCTGATCTCCGGCACGATGCCCCGCGATCATGTCGAGTTGAAGCGAGTGCTCCGCATGCACATCGCCACGTTCGGCGTCGGCAAACAAGGACGAAGCGAAATCAAACCGGCGAGCGGAGCCCGTTAATTCTGCGGTGCCTGCCCCCTCGCTTCTGAAGGATCGAAACGATGGATGACTCATCGCCCACGTTGACCACCCGCTGCCGACGGCGATGGCTGCTGGCCCTGTGTCTGGTCAGTCTCGGTTTCGCGGCGCACCAACTCGAAGCGGCGGAGGCGGAGCAGGAGGCGGTGCGGCTGATCTACAAGTTTCAGCCGAACGAATCGCTGCATCTCGAATACAAGCAAAACATGACGATGGACATTCGCCATGCCGAACTCAAACGCAAGATGCTCAGCCAGACGATTGCAGAGAAGCACCTGCGTGTGATCTCTGTGGATGCTGACGGAAACGCTCTGGTCGAGCCGGTCATCGACCGCACACGCATGACCAGCCGGCAAGACGAAGATGCGGAATCAAAATTCGATTCGGCCGAAGGGCTCGACAACTGCCCCGCCGAGTATCGGCCGTTGCTGGCCACGATTGGCAAACCGCTGGTCCGGATCAAGTTCGCCCCGAACGGCAAGCTGCTGCAAGCCAACGGCGTCAATGGGGGAGCGGCCGCCGCCAAAGACATCGAGCACGATCCCACGTTGAACTTCTTGATTGTCTTTCCCGAACAGCCGGTCCAAGTCGGCGAGACTTGGAAGGACGAGTTTGAAGCCACCGTTCAACTCGACCGATCGCTCAAGCAAGGAGTCAAACTCCGACGCGAATATCGGCTGCTCAAACTGGCTGGCTCGCGGGCGGAGATTGAACTCAAGACGGTCTGCCTGACGCCGCTCCGCGATCCGAAACTCGAAATGCAAATCACCAGTCGATTGCTCAACGGCACCATCGTCTTCGATCACCAGCTTGGCCAAATCGTCTCGCGAGAGATGCGTGTCGAGAGCCAGGTCATCAACGGCATCGGGCCGAACACGATGGTCAGCACCGTGATGACTCAGTCCGAACGAACGGTTCCCAACCCAAAACTCGCCAAGCGCGACAAATCAACAACTCCCTAACGTATTTTTGGCGAGCGGGGCGGCGTCAGCCCCCCGGTGGTCTCGATGTCAAACCGGGGGGCTGACGCCGCCCCGCTCGCCTAGGTCATTTTTGGTAGGAATCTCCTCCGCATGATTAAGCGGTACGACATCTCTCGGCAGTCGGAAAGCCTGTTGGCCGCCGCGCGCAAGGTCGCGGAGGACAACGAGGCCGCCGCGATCGTGATGCTGGCCGAGGTGCCGTACAACTTTTCCGAGATTCGTGACTCGCTCAAAAAAGTCCGGCTGATCGTCACCTCGGACAAGGCCGACGTGCAGCAAGCGGCGAAGGATGATGAAATCGCCGTCGTCGCATTGCAGGATGAACCGCAAACGCGGCAGTACCAGGTCAGCCAAGCATTGCTCGAAGCCATCAGCGACGAACTGCTCGGCAGCGGCGACGCGGTCGTGGCCGTCTACGCCGGGTTCGAGAAGGAAACGCTCGACACGCTGACCTTCATTCGGTTGGGCGAACATCTCACCTCATTGACCTCGCGCGACTTGCAGAAGCTGGAAACACAAGTGCCGCTGGAAACGCTGCGGCAAGTCACCGACATCGCGATCGAGATCGGCCGCGAGGGCCGCGAAGGGAAACCAGTCGGAGCGTTATTCGTCGTCGGCCAGCATCGCAAGGTGCTGGAACTGTCGCACGAACAAGTCCACGATCCGTTCCGCGGCTATGCTCGCAAAGAGCGTTTGATTCGTTCGCCGCGCGTGCGTGAGAGTGTGAAGGAACTCGCGCAGATCGACGGCGCATTCGTGATCTCGGCGGATGGCGTCGTGATCTCGGCGGGACGCATTCTGGATGTCCCCGCCAGTGACGTCACGCTGTCGAAGGGTCTGGGCGCTCGGCACTGGGCCGCGGCCGCGATCTCGAAGGTCACCAAAGCCATCGCGATCGCCGTCTCGCAATCGACCGGCACGGTCCGGCTCTTCCAAAACGGTCGAGTCGTGTTGCGCATCGAGCCAATGGACCGCACCGCCATGCGGTGGCACGACGTCACCACCGAACCGCCGCCGATGACCGATTGATCCACAGCGTCGTCATCACCCTGCACTCGGTCTGCGTCAGCCAGTATCCTCCGCCCACGTTGCGGCCGGTCTACAAGCCGAGCTTTACTTCGCATGGCCATGAATAAGACAGGCGAGCGGGGCGGCGTCAGCCCCCCGGTTCATCGGCGAATGCACCGGGGGGCTGACGCC
>CAMDPX010000022.1 GCA_945905295.1 Planctomyces sp. SH-PL62
GGCCGAAGCGGTGCTCAAGGACGCTCTGGCCAAGAACCCGAAGTACAACGCCTACTACTTGCGACACTCGCTGGCGCTGGAAGTCTATCGCGACCGGATGAAAGACGATGCCAAGTGCAAGGCGATGTGCCGCGAGTTCCTCGATCAAGTCCCTGGCAACGATGGGCACTCGTGGAACATTCTGTCGCACCTGTTGTTTCAGGCGACGAATGACGCCGAGTTCCAGCAGGACGTGCAGCGATATCTAGCCGCTCGCAAACGCAATCTGCACATGGCCACCTTCGGCTCGTACTTGCAGTCGTACATCGATCAGGCGAAGGCGAACAAAGATCTCAAAGACCGCGTGGCCTACGCTGTCGCGGAGCTGAAGAAGCAGAACGACGATCCGCTCGTCGCGTTGTACATGAAGTGGCAGCACAACATTTATCACGGGCCGGACGCGCCGATTCGCGCGGCGTTGCGGCAGACACATCTCGCCGCGCTCCCAGAGCCGATGTGGGAACAGCTCATGGCCGAGGAGGCTTATTACTTCCGTCATATTCCGCCGCAGGTCAAGAATCGTGAGGAGTCGGCGCGTACCTATTTGGAACTGACGAAGCGGCTCCCCAAGAATCGGTATTACCTCGACGAGGCGCTAGGAGCGGTCAGCGACTACGGGCCGATCGACATCAGCAAACAGATCTTCGATTTGTTCGTCGCTCAAGAGCCATTGCTGAACAGCTCGGATCATTGGCGGCGGCTGTTCATCATCGCCGACCAGCACAAGGATCAAAGCCTCGCCAAGCGAGCCCTCGAATACGCTCAGAAATCGCAGACCAAGTTCGGCAAGGACAGTGGTTACGCTTCTGGCATCGGCGACGCATTGACTCGTCATCAATTGCTGGCGGAAGCGACCGCGTACTACCAGTTCGGCCGCACGCACGACCGCCAATCGAGCGAGTCTTCCGAGTGCGCGGCGCGGCTCTTCACAGCGCTGAAAACGCCCGATGAACGGATCGCGTTCGCCAACGAGATGCTGCAAACCAATACGCCGTACAACACGCGATACGCGCAGTGGGCGGCGATTGCCTACATGGAAAAGGGAGACATCGACAGCGTCGAACGAGTCACTCGTGACGCGCTGACGAAGCAACAAGAGAAGACCTTCCTGGCAGCGAACTGGGATGCGACCGCCTGGTACAACTTGGTGTATGGCGTGCGCGTCCAGCCGGACAAGACGAAGGAGTTGCCCCCCGCGCAGAAGCAGCGGATTTATGCGCTCGTCCGAGACGTGAATTTCGATTGGGGTTCCTCGCAGGCTCAGATTTATCACCTCGAAGGGCTGACGCCAGCCGAGCTCGCCCAAGTGCCCCCGACCAAGCGGTTGCTGATCATCGCTGACGCGACTCGCAAGCTCTACGCGGACGCCTATCGGTGGGACCAGATGATGGCCGTCGCGCAGCAGAAAGTCGCGGCCAAGGACTACATCAGCGGAGCAACTCTGCTGACCGGATTGCTGACGAACATTCCGCAAGTCGATGAACCACGGAAGGCCGTGGCTCGCAATCTCGTCAGTCAGTGTTACACACGCATTGGCGCGGTCGGCCTGACGATTGACGAGAAATCGCCCATCGCGCCGCTGTTGCAAGCGGCCATGTATTTGCGGCTCGGTGACGAGCGGCTCGCCATCGAGTCGTACACCGCTAACAAGAAGCTGTTTGATGACCATCGCGACGAAGTGCCGGTTGATCTGGTGATGTTTGTCTGCCAGAACCTGATGGCGGCTGGCGGCAACGACAACTTGGAGAAGGTCGAAGATACGTTGCGCTCGTGGCTCATCAAGAATGAAATGAGCACGACCTATGACGTTCCAACGAAGGCTGGCGTGCAATTGCTGCTGGCGAAGAATTTCTTCACCGCCCAGCGTTACGACGTCGCGCGGTCAGAATACACGACGGTCATCAATCGATTCCCGAACACGCCGTACTCGACCGAGGCGGAGTTCGGAATCGGCGAGACGTTCATGGCTCAGAAGGTCTACGATCAGGCCGAAGCGGTCTTTGAAAAACTGGCGACTAGCCGTGAGGCGGACGTCGTCGTGCGTGCGGAATTCCTGCGCGGGGTGCTCGCGCATCGCCGTGGCGATCAGGATGAAGCACGGCTCATCTTCCGCAGCGTGCTCGATCGAGTGCCGAATATCGAACTTGCTAACCAGGCGTTGTTCAATCTGGCCGAGGTCTATGGCTCCGAAGAGCGATTCATGGATCAGCTCAATCTGCTGCGCACGGTCGGACGGCTGGGACGATCCAGCAAGCGGTTCCACTCGCCGGGACAGGCGTTGTCCATCGTCGTTCAGGACAGCGACCTGGGCATCAGCCGAGGACACAACAAGATTCCGGTGATCGTCAGAACGATCCCCGGTGGCGACGAAGAAATCGTCTATCTGACCAGCGGCGGCGCGGGCAAAGGGTTGTTCCGCACCGATCTCGAAACCGCGCTCGGCTCGGTCAAGAAGCGAGACAAGGTGCTGCAACTCACCGGCAAAGATCAGATCAAGTGCGATTACCCGGATGAGTTCAAGAAGGAGTTCAAGAGCGTCCCGCTCTCCGACGTCGAGATCAAGATCGCGTCGAACGCGCGGTTTGAAATCGCCAGCCAGAAGATCGTCGATGAAAAGGAAGAGACGTTCTCGCAGAAGCTGGCTCGTGAGGAGCAGGAGCAGGACAACGAACGCAATCGCCGAACGCAGGTTCGTCCGAAGAATCAGGTCAAGCCGGGCAATCAGGTCTTCCTCAAAGTGACCGATCCGGATCGCGACCTGACCGACGAACCGGACACCGTCTTCGTCAAGCTGACCGCCGACAGCGGCGATCAAGTGCAGGTGGCGGTCAAAGAAACCGGCCCGCACACCGGCATCTTCGAGGGGATCGCTCAGACCGGCGAACTGCCGGCCGGGGCGCTGGCCAGCGATACGTCGATTGATCACAGCCCGCTCATGGCGATCGACAAGAAGAAGGAATCGTATTGGCTCAGCGAACCGGACGGAGCCGTGCCGAAGTTTCTGACCATTGACATGAAAGACCTCAACCCGGTCGATCGCGTAAAGATTTGGTCGCCGAAACCGGACACGCAGATCCCGATTCGTGGTGAGTTGCTGGGGAGCAACGACGGTGAATTCTGGTTCCGCCTCGCGTCACACCCGGAACCTCTGAAGGCTGACAAACTGTTCGACGAATACGCCGCGATGCGTCGTCGCGTCTTTGCCGGCAACTTCACCGCTTACACGACGTGGGATCAGGTCAAGCAGCTTGCGAAGAGCAACAAGCCCAGTGAAGAAGAAGACGTCGTCAACGGCCTGCTCTGGTCGCGAGCCGATGATGCGGAAGACTCGAAGAAGCCGTTCGGAGTGATTTGGTACGGCAAACTCGTGCAGCCGAAAGCCGGAGCGGCACGACTGCAAATTCAAGGTGTGACCACCGCGCTGGCAATTGACGGCGTGCTGGAAATGCCGCTTGGTCCGGGCAATCGCACGGTGGATGTGTGGCTCGACAAAGGATTGCACGACGTGACGATCTTCGCCGCCGTCAACCAAGCGACGCAGATCTCGCAGGCGATCTGGGCGCGAGCCGACATCAATCGGCAACAGGTCCAACTCGGCCCGTTTTTGAAGTCTGATTTTGATCTCGCCCTGGCCGCAACTCGCGAGGTCGTGCAGTCCACGAAGCCGCCCGCCACGGAGATTGTGCTTGGCATCGACACGATCAAGCTCACCAAGAAGACCGAGGCCTTTGGCGTTATCAAAGAACGGAACCCGGCACAGATTGGTTCTTGGGTCGCACTGGAAGATTCAGCCGTGTGGGAATTCGATGGTGCTCAGCAAGGCGTTTACGACGTGTATCTGGAATGTGCTCACGGTGGCGGCGGCGGTTCGACCTTCGATCTCGAATGCGCCGGCGCGAAGCTCAAAGGGATTGTCCCGAACACCGGCAACTGGACCGTCGCGCAGCTCACGCGCTTTGGCACGATCATCATCGACAAGCCGGGCAAGCAAACGTTGTCGATCAAGCCAACCGCCATTGCCGGCGGCGGCCTGATGGAACTGCGCTCCGCGAAGCTCGTCCCCGCGATCGACGCCCGCATTGTGCAAACTCCCGGTGCGTGGGAGTTCCGTTTCCCGTCGAACGATCTCCGTTACACGCGGTTCAAGATCAACGAGTATCTCGGCGACGCGATCGCCGTAAATCATGTCGAGATCGGCGGTCGAGGGATTGCGCACTCGAAGATCGAAGCCGGCAAAGCGGCGGATGACACCGAGCGACTTTACATCCCAACCGATTCGGATGTGCTTGAACTTTCCAACAACAACACCCTGGAGATCGCCGGCGGCGACGTTGTCTCGGCCGGCTACACCGACGAGTTCACACAGAACGAGAACTCAAGCTCTGTGTTGCTCAGCGAGAAGCTGTTTGCCACGTACTTCAACGCGACGGTCGGAGCGATCAACTACGACTTCGTGCGGTTGGACAACGGCCAAATTCAGAACATCACGAAGACGGTCGTGCGGGCCGATCCCGGCGAACGCTTCGTCGTCGAGATCACCGACTATGACCTCGACACAACCATCGGGCAGGACACGCTGGAATTCGAGGTCTCCGTCAATGACGGCGAGCCAATCAAGTTGTCGGCCGTCGAACGCGAGCTGACTTTCAGCGGTACGTTTACGAAAGAAATCGACACCGTCCTGGCTGGCTCGTCCGCCGCCGAGGCGGACAACACCGATGGCAAGCTGAAGGTCAAACCGGGGGACCGCATTGTCATCCGGTATCTCGACGCGCAGAACACGTTCCCCGGTCACTCGGTCAAACGGGAATCGGTCGTGTATGTCAACAAGCCGACCACCGCGCAGATTCGGATCGTCGAGACGCGCGTCGTTCCCGGCAACCCGAAGCAAAACACCGCCCCGCAGGCTGTGTATCTCAAAGAAGCGGACGCGAAAGATCGCAAGGACGCCGCGCACGTCGCCTTCGAAGCTCCACTGACCATCGAGGTCATCGACCCGGACATGGCCAAGGACAGCAAGTCTGAAGTACTCGTCACGCTGACCACGACCGACGGAGCGAAGATCGAAGCTCGCTGCGTCATCAGCGGAGAGCACGCTCACTTCGGCAATTTTCAGACGGTCGATGCGGAACGCTGGGCACTCGAAGAAGGCCGCTTCCTCGGTCAGGTGGTTCTCCAACTCGGCAGCAAAGCCAGTGCGGATGTGATCCCGCTCACGTCCGAAATGCCTCGCAACTTGATCGGCGGCGGCAAACTGGAAGATTCTCAAACCAACTCGGGCAAAGACCGCAGCTTGGTCACGCGCGTTTTGAATCTCACGGGCAAAGACAAAATCATCGCGACCTACGCCGACGAACGACGTCCCGACGCGAAGCCGCGTACCACTGCCGCTGCGGCCGTGCCAAGCGGTGCTGGCGCAACGCCCGCAACGAACGGTGCGACCAAGACGGCTGCTGCGACTCCGACGACAAAGCCGGCGATGACCAAAACGGACACCACGAAGTCCGCGACCGGAACAACGAAGACGGGAACCGGCACCGCCAAAACAACAGCTCCGGCTCAGCCCGTCGCGCCGCCGAAGCCGGAGATTCCGACTGTCACCGCACAGGCTCGCTTGATCAGCAACGGCGTCCTGGGCGTGGTCGATCGCGATTACGACAACGCGATCACCCAACTTCACGTCGGCGAGAAGCTGTATCTGCAAGTCACCGACGCCGATCAAGACTCCTCCGACGAACGCGATCGAGTCGCCGTCGAGATCACCACCGAGTTCGGCGAGAAGGAAACAGTCCAACTGGAAGAGACGCTGGCTCACAGCGGAGTCTTTACCGGCTCGCTGCAATTGAAGGCGAACGACAAGCCGACCCCCGGCAACTTGAACGCCGATGTGCCGGTCATCGAGTGCTACTTCGGCGACACGCTGAAAGTGAAGTACGTCGATCCCGCCGCCAGCACCGAAAGCGGCAAGCTGGAATCGGAGAAGACGATCCCGATCGTGATCGGCACCGATGGACTCGTCGCCGCGTTCTCGAAGGCGTTCAACGACGAGCGGCTCGCAGTCGAAACCAAGTTCCATATCGCCGAGAGCTTCTTCGAGTTGTTCAAGTCTCACAAAGCACTTGCTCGCAAGGACGAGGAATTGGTCGACCTAGAAGCCGGCCGCCGCATCCTGCAAGAAGTGATGGAAGACTACCCCGATCCGAAGTACGTCCCGCGCATTCAATACTTGCTGGGCCAGTTCGCTCAGGAATTGGGACAGTGGGACGACGCGGTCGATGCCTACGAGCAGATCATCAACCACTACGCCGACCACTTGCTGGCCCCGGATGCGCAGTACAAGCTGGCTCAGTGCTACGAAGAGAAAGGTGACTTCGACGCCGCGCTGGAAGCTTACGTCACGCTCGCCGCGACGTACCCCAAGAGCCCGCTGATCTCCAGTGTGATGATCCGCATCAGCGATCACTTCTACAAAGCCGAGGAATACACCATCGCGGCGCAAGTCGGCGAGAAGTTCATCGAGAAGTTTGAAGGCCACCAACACGCTCCGAAGATGGCGTTCCGCATCGGCCAGTGCTTCTACAAAGCGAAGAAGTACACCGACGCCGGCAAGTCATTCGACCGCTTCGGCAAGGCATTCCCAGACGACGCACTCGCTCCGGACGCCTTGTTCTGGTCCGGTGAGAGCTACCGCATGGGTGGTGCAACTTCAGAAGCGTTCCGGCGCTACAACAATTGCCGTTGGAATCACCCGTCGAGCGAAGCCGCGAAATTCGCTCGTGGCCGATTGGCGCTACCGGAAATGTTGCAGCAGTTCGAATCGGAGGCGAACGCCATTGAGAACCAGTAATGAAAGTGATTGAAAAGGGAATCGACATGTCCGCAGTCAAAGAGATCGTTGAGGAAATCTTGGAACAACTCCCTGACAACACGACTTTGGAAGAAGTTCAATATCGCCTTTTTATCCGGCAGAAGATCGAACAAGGATTGGCTGACGTCGATGCTGGCAATGTCGTTTCTCACGAGGAAGCCAAGCAGCGGATGCAGAAATGGCTTTCTCAATAGTTTGGACTAACCATTCGCTGAGCGATCTCGACCAGATCGCGAACTACATCGCCAGCGGATCCAACGCGTATGCCAGCGGCTTCGTGCGTCAGATCATGGCGAGAGCGGACTCGTTGGAATTGTTTCCAATGGCCGGAGCGATTGTCCCGGAAATCGATCGTGACGACATCCGCGAAACCTTCGTCAAAAAATACCGACTGATTTTTCAAGTCGATCAGAATGAAGTTCGTATCCTGGCGGTGATTCACGGAGCCCGTGAATTACCAACCACGATTGTTGACCGCGCCTCATAACCTGCCGAAATTAAGTCGGTCAGACTTGACTGACTTCCATCCTTCGAAATCGCCCACCAAGACTCATCTACCATGACACACCTGATCCTCGCCCTCGCGTTGTTGACTCAAGACCCGCTGGACACACTCGATGCCAAGCAGGGCATCAAGAAGGCTGCGCCACCCGCTGCGGCGGCTCCAGCGCAGCCAACTCCGCCGGATGCCAAGAGCGCGAAGCCCAGCATCCCGGGCTTTTCCGATGCGGCCGGCCAGCCGGCTCCGGAAGTTGCGCCGCCCGCTGGAGCCAAATCGGAAGAGAAGCCGGCCGAGGAATCGGTTACCGATTCCGGAATCGGTTTCGGAGACTGGGTCGACAAGATGATGCACACCGGTGCGATGGGCTTGATGATCCGCGGTGGGATCTTCATGTGGCCGATTCTCGCCTGCGGAATTCTGATGACGGGGGTCATCATCGAGCGGTATCGCACTTTGAAAATGCTGACGACCGATGCCAGCGGACTTCGGCAACAAGTGACCGAATTACTGCACGACGACAATGTTGAAGACGCGCTCGCGAGATGTGACGCCGAGCAAGGACCGGTGGCAGCAATCCTCTCCGCGGGACTGCGGAAGTTCGTTGTGCTGAGACGACTTGGTTACGACTCCGGCAAGGTTGAGGAGCAGGTCATTAAGGCGATGGACGACTATGGAGTCCACATTGTCGCGGCGCTCGAAAAGCATCTGTCGATTTTGGCAACCGTGTCGAGCGTGGCACCGATGCTCGGCTTCCTGGGAACGGTCAGCGGCATGGTCAACGGCTTCGATCACATCGTGGCGACGCTCGGCGAGCAGAACATCGTGAAGGCCGCGGCCGACGGTATCGCCGAAGCGTTGCTGACGACTGCCCTCGGTCTGATCGTCGGCATTCCCGCGTTCACGGCTTACAACTATTTCACGGGGGTCATCAACCAATTCGTGCTGGATGTGGAAGAGACCGCGACCGAGTTGATTGAGACGGTGACATTGCAATTGGCCATTGAAAAGCGTGAAGCCGAAACCGAGGCGGAAGCTGCCAATGCTTAATCCCAGCCATTCGTACCGCGACCGTCAGGGAGCGGGCGAGTGCGAGTGTTCCAGCAGACCGCTCCCTAACGGCCGCGGTACGGTTCCGAAGAGTGATCCAAGATGAAATTCCGCCGTTCCACCAAATTGCTTGTCGACGTGCCGGCTGTGGCCAGCGGGGACATCGCGTTTAATTTGATCGTGTTCTTTCTTGTGTGTGCCTCGACACAGCCCGACACCGGGCGATCGCAGATTCTTCCGAAGAGCGAACAGACTCAACAGCAGCAGGAACCGCAGGACGAACATCTGACCGTCGACATCAAACGGACAGCCATCCTCATTAATGGCGATCCGGTGAAGATGACGGAAATCAAAGCTCGCGTGAAAGCCAAGCTGGCGGGCAAGTCACGTCCCGAAGACCGCGTCGTGATCGTGAAGAGCGCCGATGATGTGCCGTATCACGCTTGGATCGAAGTGACTTCGCAGATCGAAGACGCGGGCGGCATCATTACTCTGCAACTTGAGGAAGAGCGCACGGTCGACGTGCCACAATAAATTGAAACAAACCCCACCGGGCTTGTCCCGGTGGCTCGCGGGCTTTTGCACGACGACTCGAATCGATGACTTTCACGAGTCGTGCAAATGCCGGAAAACCACCGGGGCAAGCCCAGTGGGGTGGAAGTTGATCGATGAAGATGAAACGCGGAAAACCGAAGGTCGATATCCCCAGCGTGGCGATGGGGGATATCGCTTTCAATTTGCTGATCTTTTTCGTGATCCTGGCTCAGTCGCAGGATGACAGCCACATTCAGTGGACTCCGGCCAAGGCGGACAATCTGAAAGGGGCCGGTTACACGCGAGTCACCGTCACGATCGACAAGGATCAGAAGGTCTATCTCAACGGACAGGAGCTGTCCGAAGGTCAGCTCGCCTCAAGAATCGAAAGCAACTTAGGGGACGCTCCGGCTGGTCAGCGAAAGGTGATGCTGAAGGCTCACAGCGAATGTACGGCGGCGAAGTTTGAGCCGGTGATCGAAGCCATCAGTCAGGCCGGGGGCGAGTTGGTCCATATTTTGGAAGACAAGAAGAACCAGTAACCGTTCATCATCGACCGCCGCAGGGCGAAACACAGAACCGAGGTGCGTTGTGGATAAATTGCGAGAACATTTGACGGAAGACCTTCGGCCGAAGACGGGCATGGTGAGTGGCGTGAAACGGCTCTCAACGGACGCGGTGACAACGACGTCCGAATTGCGCGATTTCGTCCGCAGCCTGAAGGGCCGCAGTCCTCAGGAAGTCATGGGGATCGTCGCCTCGAACGCGCTGACTCAGGCGATGATTGGCTCAACGATCGCGACGGTCGTGTTGTTGGCGGTGCTGACGGTGCCGTTTGCTTTCGGTAGTCCCGCAAAGGCGAAGTCCACAAAGCCGGGCGCGGCGACGAACGCCGAGCCAGCGAAGACGGACTCCGTTGCCTCGAAGACGACGAACTCTGACGGCACGCCATCGGAAGAAGATATCAAAAAGGCCAGCAAGGCGATGGGCTTGGACGAAACGAAAACGGCAGACCCCAAGAAGAATCCGCTCGACAGCTTTGACAATCTGTTGGACAAGGTGAAATAAGATCGTGGCGCTGAGATTCGAGATCCGTTTTTCAGACAGTGCTGATGAGAACCTGGACTGGTTCAGCAAACGTGACAAACAATTGATTCTCGACGAACTGTTTCGGCAATTAACCTACGAACCGGACGTCGAGACCAAGCGACGAAAGAAGTTGAAATCCAGCAAACTCGCCACATGGGAATTGCGAATCGGAGATTTTCGAGTGTTCTATGACATCACGGCCTCGGTGGCGCTGGAGCCGTATGTCGAGATCGTGGCGATCGGCGAGAAGACGCACAACGTTCTAATGATCGCCGGAGAAGAGGTGAAACCATGAAAGTCGTCTCGTTGGAAGAAGCGGATTCGAAGAAGTTGTCGCAATTCGCGCCGCGCGCAAGCACTGACACGTTGATCGTTACGAAGAACGGCGAACCACTGTTTTCCATCAAGCGTCTGTCGAAGGACGACCGTGAGCGGATTGCGTTGGCAAACAATCCCAAGTTCATCGCGATCATTGAGGCCTCGCGAACTTCTTTGCGAGATACTGGCGGACTGACCATGGACGAAGTCTGTCAAAAACATGGACTGAAATTGCCGTCGCCAAAGTTGCGTCGTCGTCGAGTTGCCATCGTTGGTTCCAAAAAGAACTAATCCAGCCGGAGTTTCGCAGTCATGTTCCCTCGTCTCTCCTTTCCCGCGAAGCTCATCAAGCCGACGGCCATTTACGTGGCGGTCTGGGTGTTGTGCTTGGCGGATTGGATGTGGGGACGCTCAATCGAGACGTGGTGGCGAGCGTGGCCGGAGGGATTCTGGTTTGCGCTGAGCGTGCCGCTCACTGCGTATTGGATGGCTTGGACTGGTTGGCTCTGCCGGTTGGACGATGGAGATAAGCCGATCCTCATCGCCTTGCGTCGAATTGCGGGCGAGTCGAGTTCGGTTGCTCTGGATGATCGCTCGGACGAATCCGCGTTTTTGGTTCGCCGCAATCTGGTGTGGAGCATCTCGGCGATTCTTCTCTGGCAGGTGAGCGTCTTCTTTGCGGATGCGTTCGATCTGCCGAGCATGCGAGTCGGTTTGGCGACGTGGGGAACCTGGAGCCTGTTCTTTCTCGGCATGGTGTGGGTCGTGTGGTTCATCGAACGAGCCTCGCAGTTCTACGAAGAGCGGCGCTACGAACGGCGACGACGAGAGCAATCGGAAGCCATCGAGTTCGCGCGGGCCGCTCATCGAGCGACACACGACGATGATGTGGATGGCGAGCGTGTCCACAATCCGCTCGATCCGCATGCTTGGTATTACGGGCAAGGGGCGCGGAAGCTGAATCAATCTCTGACTTGGATCTCGGTCTATTCGTTGTGCTTTTCGATCGCGTTCCTGCTCTTCACGCAGATCGGTGGTTGCAGCGACATCTACGAGATGCCGGCCGGCGGAGGGCAGCAAGCTCAGATCGCCCAGGCGGTGAAGATTCAGAAAGTGATCAAGAAGAAGTTCGTGGTGAATCCGTTCTCGGCGATCAGCTTCAAAGTGCCGCCGATCGACGAGATCAAGTTGCAGCTTCAAGAGATCACGCAGCACGCCTACACGGTCGGCTATGGCGAGGGTTCGGGGGCGGGATTCGCGGGCGGCACGAGTTCCGGCAAAGTGCGGTTCTTGCGACTCGAGTACTCCGGCGGTGACTGGGATCAGGACATGAGCGTGTACTCCGGAGACAATTTGCTCCGCGAATACGGGCTGCGAACCAAGCAGAAGGTCAGTGAAAAAGAAGAGCCACGCACGGTGGCTGCCCTCAAGGCGTTCCCGGCGGAGAAGTCTCCGCCGTTCGTCTACATGACCGGCGAAAAAAACATCTCGATCTCGGCGAACGAAGCGAAAGTGTTGCGTGAATACCTGATCGACAAGCACGGGATGTTGTTCATCGACAACGGCGGCAGCGGCCACTTCCATAACCAAGTCATGGCGATGATGCGTGTGGTCCTTCCGAATGTTCCCGCCAGCCGAGTCCCGCTGGACGACACGATTCATCGCATCCCCTACCCGATTCCGTTCCTGCCGTATGTCGCCCCGCACGGCGGCAAAGAGGCATTCGGCTGGCGAGTCGATGGCCGGCTCGTCGCGTACTACCATCCCGGTGACATCGGCGACGCTTGGGCCGATGGCCACGCCGGTGTGAAGCCGGAGATCACCGAGTTCTGCTATCAACTCGGCGTCAACGTGATCTTCTACGCGCACGCTGAGTACTCAAAGTGGCTACTGTCGCGGATGAAGAAGTAGCGGATGGCGACGAGACGAGAATTCGCCGAGATTCTTGCCTTCCTGGAACGCTCTGACGTTACACTCACTGCCCAGTCGCCCGCGCTGTGCGAGCCTCATTCCGGTGCTCTCGGTTTTGGAGGTTGATCATGCGTCGCTCTCGTCGTGAGTTCTTGTCGGATGTCGGTTGCGGGATGTTGGTCGCTGGGGTTGGCTACAGCACGGCCCTCGATTTGGGGCTGTCCACGGCCAGAGCGGCAGAAGGTTCCGAGGCAAACGGGTTGACGTTCGGTGGTCTCGAGCCGCTCGTCGGTTTGATGCAGGACACGCCGGTCAACAAGCTGCTCTCCGCGCTGGTTGAGAAGATGCACAACGGCACCGACCTGAAGACGCTCGTCGCGGCAGCAGCGCTGGCGAATGCGAGAACCTTCGGCGGCGAGGACTACATCGGCTTCCACACCATGATGGCCATGATGCCGGCCTATCAGATGTCACAGGAGTTGCCGACCGAGAAAAAAGCTCTGCCCGTTTTGAAAGTGCTGTATCGAAACACGAACCGCATTCACGATTTCGGCGGACGCAAGAAAGAAGTGCTGCACCCAATCACCGCGGGGACATTGCCAGCCGGAGTCGTTCCGGGCGATGCAGTGCGCGAGGCGGTTCACAGCAAAGACATCGACAACGCCGAAAAGACTTTTGCGGCGGCGGCGATCTCTCCGGAAGACGCCTTCAACGCGGTGATGTACGCCGTCGATGACAACACCGAAGTACATCGCGTCGTGTTGCCGTACCGAGCTTACGCGTTGCTCGATCTGGTCGGCCCCGAGCAAGCAGTGACGATGTTGCGGCAATCGGTCCGTTACTGCGTGAAGAGCGAACGACAGGTCAACCGCAACGCCGAATTCGATCGGCCGCGCACGCTGTTGCCGAAGGTGTTCGATCAACACAAGCTCGCCGGCAAGACGCCCGGGACACGAGTGCCGGATGATGCGTGGGTGGAATCCTTCTGCCAGACGCTGTTCAAGGCGACTCCCGATCAAGCCGCTGACTTCGCGGGAGCTGCGTTGGCCGAGGGGATCGCGCCCGACGCGATTTGCGAAGCGATCTGTCTCGCCGCGAACCAATTGGTCTTGCGCGACGTCGGTCGTCGCGAGAAGGAAGTTCAACCCGGCAAGCCGCTGGGCAGTGTGCATGGCGATTCGATCGGCGTGCATGCGTCCGACTCGGCGAACGCGTGGCGGAACATGGTCAAGTTCAGCAACGCTCGCAATCAGTTCGCCTGCACGATCCTCGGTGCGTTCCAAGTCGCCTACGACCGAGTCAATCGGGGCGGCGACTTCCTCAACTGGCAGCCCCGACCGCACGCCGAGCATCTCGAAAAGATCACGACGCGCGATCCCAACAAGTTGCTGGCAGAGGCCGAAGCGGCGATCCGTGCCAACGAGCAAGCTCAGGCCGCGGCGATCGTGCATCTGATCGGCGAGCTGAAGCACTCGCCGCGCCCAGTGCTCGATCTGTTGCTGAAGTACGCGATCAGCGAAGACGGTGCTCTGCACGCCGAGAAGTATTACCGCACCGCCAGCGAGGAATTCGCCAACATGCGGCAACCGTTCCGCTGGCGACAACTCACGGCGTTGGCTCGTGTGACCGCCAGTGAATTTGGTTCTCCCGCTGCCGGTTGTGATGAGGCAATGGAGTTGTTGAAGGTGTGAGCATGAAAAACTGTTTGATCGCATTCGCCGTCCTCGTTTTGGGGACGGCGAATTTTTTCGTTCTGGCACAGGACGTTTCGCCGAAAAGCGATTCCGCCGCCGATCTCGAATTCTTCGAGAAGCGAGTGCGACCGCTGCTGGTGCAACGCTGCTTTGAGTGCCATTCGGCCAAGGCGGAGAAGTTGAAGGGTGGATTGCTGCTCGATAGCCGCGAGGCGATTCTCACTGGCGGGGATAGCGGGCCAGCGGCCGTGGTCGGTGATGTCGAAAAGAGTCTGATCGTTCAGGCGATTCGGTTCGACAATGAAAATGTGCAGATGCCTCCGGCGGGAAAGTTGCCGGAGGCAGAAATTGCCGTGCTGACCGAATGGGTGCGTCGCGGATTTCCGTTCCCGGCGGCCAGCGCGAAAAAAGCGAGCCGGCGAGCTATCGACATCGCCGAAGGGAAGAAGCATTGGGCGTTTCAGCCGCTGAGCGTAGCCCGACTCTCCGAGTCGGGTCTGAGTGTTCCGAGGCCCGACTCGGAGATTCAGGCTACGGGGCGACGAACTCGGATTGATGACTTCATTCACGCGGCACAACGAAAGCATGGGTTGTCGCCGTCTCCCGACGCATCGAAGAGAACACTGATTCGTCGGTTGTCGTTTGATCTGCTCGGCCTGCCGCCGTCGCCTGAAGACGTCCAAGAATTCTTGGCGGACGAATCGCCCGATGCTTACGAGCAACTCGTCGAGCGATTGCTGGCCGATCCGCGATTCGGTGAACGCTGGTCGCGGACGTGGCTCGATCTGGCGCGGTATTGCGACATCGGGGAATCGTGGCGGACCGGCGACGGGCAGCCGTGGCTGTATCGCGATTGGGTCGTGCGGGCGATGAACGAAGACGTTCCGTATGACGAGTTTGTTCGCAAACAACTGGCGGCCGATCTGCTGCCCGACTTCCAACCGACTGACGCCGCGGCGCTGGGATTCCTCGGACTTAGTCCTTCATATTGGAAGGAGTTGAAGCTCGACCACAATGTGATCAAGCAAGTTGTATCGGAAGAGTGGGAAGAACGAATTGAAGCGATCGGCGGGACGTTTCTGGGACTGACGCTGGCGTGCGCGCGATGTCACGACCACAAGTTTGATCCGATCACACAGCAGGATTACTACGGGCTGGCCGGAGTGCTGGCGAGCATCAAGATCGACGACAGTCCGATCATCGCGAAACCGCTCGCGGATCAGGCGGCAGCCGCGCGAACGCAATTGAAAGAGTCGCAGGCTCAGTTAGACAAACTGCTCAAGGAACCAAAGCTGTCTGACACCGCGACCGACGAGGAAAAAGCAAAAGCGACGGAAGTCGCGAAGCAGATCGAATCCTTGCGTGGCAAGATGGCGGCGTTGCAACAGACGCCGCAGCTCAATACGCCAGTCGCGTTCGGCGTGACCGAGGCGGCGATGATCGTGCTGCCCGATGGGCCGAATCGGACGAAGATCGAATACAAGCCGAGTGAACCGCAGAACGTGGCGATGCAGATTCGTGGCAACGCGGCGAATCCCGGAGCGGTAGTGTCGCGTCGGTTCGTGACAGTCCTTTCGCCCAATGAACCAGCTCCGTTCAAAAACGGCAGCGGGCGATTGGAGTTGGCGAATGCAATCGTCACCGATGCGGCTCCACTGGCGGCGCGAGTCATCGTCAATCGGATTTGGGCACATCACTTCGGACGCGGCCTGGTCGCGACGCCGAGCAACTTCGGCACACAGGGCGAGAAGCCGACTCATCCGGAATTGTTGGACGACCTCGCCGCTCGATTCATCGAGCATGGCTGGTCGCTGAAGTGGCTGCATCGCGAGATCGTGTTATCGGCGACGTACCGGCAGCGTTCGGCTGATGGCCGATCGCCGACAGCCGATAGCCGCGATACCGTTTTTACCGGCGAAGGAAAAACGGTACACCGGCTATCGGCTATCGGCTCACGGCATTCGGCCGATCCGGAGAATCTCTGGTTGGCTCGGATGCCGGTACGGAAGTTGGATGTTGAGGGTTGGCGGGACTCAATGCTCGTGGCAACCGGGGAGTTGGATCGACGTGTTGGTGGTGCCCCGCAGGAATTGAGCGAAGTCGCCAATGTTCGGCGAACGGTTTATGGTTTAGTCCGGCGGCGTGAGTTGTCGGACTTGCTGCGGCTGCATGATTTTCCCGATCCGGTTTCTCACAGCGGATCGCGGATGCCGACGACGACTCCGTTGCAGCAGCTCTTTGTGTTGAACAGTTCGTTTCTGCAAGTTCGCGCGGCGGCGTTGGCCAGTCGAGTGTTGCGTGAGCATCCGCAAGACACACCGGCTCAGATTCGAGCGGTGCATCGCTGGCTCTTTGCTCGTGAAGCGACGGACGAAGACATTCAATTCGGGTCCGAGTTCCTGGCGACGTCGCAGGCCGAGGGGGTAATTGCCGACCAGGCGTGGCGTCACTACGCTCAGGCCCTGCTGGCGACCAACGAGTTGCAATTCGTTGAGTGAGCGGCGGCGAACGAGTTTGAGGCACTCGCGATGTTTAATCCGGAAGAGTTTGAGAAGTGGCGTGAGATGCTCCGCAACGACGATGATCACTTCGTCGAGGAGTTGGATACCGCGTTGCACCGATTGTTCCCCGATGGCTTCGAATCACTGGAGAACATGCAGACTCTGGCTCCGGAGGGTTGGGACAAGTCGCCTTTGGTCGCCGTGTTTCATCCCTCCTTCGAGCAAGTCTACGAAGAGGCCGTGCGGATGCAGCAGAACATGTCGGCGTTCGGACGAAAGAAGGATGAGCCGCCGCCTGCTCCGCCGACTCGTGAGGATGTGGCGAAACTCTACGAGCCGTCGCCGTTGGAACCGGAACTCGAACTGCGTGAGATTGTCGGCAAGTGTCTGTGGGACATCATCTCGGACAATCATGATGTCTTCGACGCGGATGGTCACGAAATCGATTTCGGATCGTTTCGATTCGCAGGAGGTGTGATCGCCGATCATCTCAACCGGCGGCTTGGTGATCGCCAATACGACTACATGAGCTTTTACATGGGGACGGCGTGGGGTTCTGGCCGAGCGGATTTTTCTCCCGTGTATCGGCTGATCTTCTCGCGCATGAAGGGGCTGGGTTGGGATTGGGTGTATCACTTTCCTCGGCTGCGGCTGGTGAATCTGCGGCCGCTCAAGGAAGCGTTGGACGCTGAGAAGCCGCAGGACTTCGAGCAATACGATCCGGCGGCCGCGATCGAGCAGGCTCAGCAGGACGAACAGCGCGACCAGGAAGTGGCGGAGTTTCAGGAGAAGCTCGACGAAGACTACCGCGAGGCGATCTCTGAGTCTCTTGATCGTCGGCCGCCGGCAACGGTCCAAGCTTATTCGGACGTCTACGACAACTTCCCGCGAGGCTGGCCGCCAGTCCCCGAAGAGGACTGATACGCGATGCCTGAAACGTCTCTGAGTTTGCTCGACCGATTGCGTGCGTCGCCCGACGATACCGATTGGTCGCGGTTGGTCGAGGTCTACACGCCGCTGTTCCGAACATGGTTGACGCGGGCCGACGTACAGCCGACAGATGCGGACGATCTGATCCAAGAGGTCTTGTTGGTCGTGCATCGTGAGCTGCCGATGTTTCAGCACAACCAGCGGCGCGGGGCGTTTCGATGTTGGCTGAGGCAGATTGTCGTGTTTCGATTGCGCAACTTCTGGCGATCGCGCGGGAGATTGATCTCGGCAGGGAACGACAGTCGGTTGGAAGAACAACTACGACAGTTGGAAGATGATGGCAGTCATCTCAGCCAGATTTGGGATCGCGAACACAACTTGGCGGTGGCTCGCAAGCTGATGGAAATGGTTGAGTCGCGGTTCACCGAGACGACTCGGCTGGTGTTCCGTCGGTTGGTCGTCGATGGGGCGGATGCGGACACGGTAGCAATCGAAACCGGGTTGTCGCTCAATGCGATCTTCACGGCCAAGTCGCGAGTCCTACGGGAACTGCGACGATTGGGGGCCGGATTACTGGATTGATTCGGAAATCTCAAATCTTTGAGAATTCGCTGCAAGAATTCGCTGCCGTCCGCACTTCTGGTTGTTAGCGTGTTGCCGCCCTTCGTAGGCCGGCATTCGCCCCGCAACTTGAGTCTCTCCCTGGTGCCGCATGACGGACGGATTGTTGACACATCCGACGCACGATCAGCTTGCCGCGTTCGACACCGGCCGGCTGGACGATGACGATTCGGCCGTCGTCGAGCAGCATTTATCTGAGTGCGAGGATTGTTGCCAGTGGCTCAAGCAGTCGCCGCGACACGACAGTTATGTGGAGTTATTGCGCGACGCCGTCTCGGCCAACGCGGCGGCGCATCAAACGGCGGTCTTGGTCGGTGGCCGTGGGACGGATTCAAAACAGGATGGAAGCCTGCCCGTTTTGTCGGAAGATTCCGGTGCTTCCATCGTTGGTCTGCCGAGCGAATTGGCGAATCATTCGCGCTACCGAGTGATCCGCTCGTTGGGTTCCGGAGGAATGGGGGCCGTGTTTGAGGCAGAGCATCGACTGATGCGGCGGCGAGTCGCTTTGAAGATCATCAAGCCGCAATGGCTGAGTAATCCGGAAGCGGTCATGCGTTTTCGGCGCGAGATGCAGGCCGCGGCGAAGCTGGTGCATCCGCACGTCGTCACCGCGTTCGACGCCGAACAAGCGGGGGACGTGCATTTCTTGGCGATGGAGTTTGTGGATGGAGTAAACCTCGCCGACTTGGTTTCGCAGCGCGGACCGTTGTCGGTTGAGAAGGCGTGCGAGTGCATTCGGCAAGCGGCATTGGGGCTGCAACACGCTTACGAGCATGGGATGGTGCATCGGGATATCAAGCCAGGGAACTTGATGGTGAGCGGCACGGCGCTAGCCGCCGGTGGCGTGAGCAGCTTCGACACCGCATTACCGGTGGCTAGCGCCATTCCGCTCAAAAAGAGCACCGGGGGGCTGACGCCCCCCGCTCGCCAATTGATGGTGGTGAAGATCCTCGACTTTGGGCTGGCGCGGTTTGCGAGCGAAGGGACCGAAGGAAGCGACACATCGGCGGGGACGCTGCTTGGTACGCCGGACTTCATGGCTCCGGAGCAAGCGAGGAACTCGCGCGAGGCGGATGTTCGGAGCGATCTCTATAGCCTTGGGTGTACGTTGTATTTTTTGTTGACGGGTGAGGTGCCGCATCCGGGTCGGAGGACGGCGTTGGAGCGAGTGCTCGCGCATTCGGAGCGTGCTCCGCAATTGTTGGCGACGTTTCGGGGTGATGTGCCGCAGGCGCTGCAACAGGTGCTCGATCGCTTGCTGGCGAAGCGGCCGGAGGATCGGTTTCAGACTCCGGCCGAACTTGCGATAGCGTTGGAGCCGTTTGTTTCCTCGTCGCAGCTTGTCCGTCATCTCGCGGCCGGGCTGATGGCGAGCAGTCCCATTTCGCATCGTCCGTTGGCGGCGGGATTGAAGCGAGTGCTGATGGCGTTTGGATGCGTGGGGTTCGTGTTGGTGATGGCGGTCGTCGTGCAAGTGGTCACCGATAAAGGGGACTTGCGAATTCGATCTGACGTTGACGGCGTGGTACTGCTGCTCAGTCAAGAAGGTCAGGCGATGTGGAGAATCGAGGCCGGGGCGGGTGATTCGGTCAAGCGTCTGCCGGCGGGTCAGTATGCGTTGGAGTTAAAAGATTCGCCGCACGACTTGCGATTGAGCACGACTCGCGTTGTGCTTAGCCGTGGTCGCTCGGCGGATGTGATTGTTGCGAGAGTCAAATAAGTCGGAGCCGCATGATCGCTCGTAGTGCCCCGATTTATCGGGTCGGGGTCGCGTGTTCGACCCCATAAATGGGGTCACTACGAGCGCAGGTGCGCCGTCGGAATAATTCGTAGCCGCGTTCGCCAGAACGCGGGAGTTCATTGAGGCAGGCCCGCACTCTGGCGAGTGCGGCTACGAGGAGCGTTTTATGTCGTCGGAACCAACAGCGATGTCTGTCGCGTGGGAAAATGTCGTCTCGACCTTCGAGCGCGCCGAAGAGTGGTTCACTCGCTGGGCCACCGAAGGGCAGATTCTGGAGGCTCAACGCGACGTGATCTTGGGGTTGCTGCGCGAACGGTTGGCGAACGCTCGCGGACTCATGGCGCAAAACGTGGATTGCCCGCCGATTCCCGGAATCCTGCCGGTGCAAGCGAACGAAGCGCCGGCGGTGCGAGCGTTGCGGCTGTGGCGATTCCTGGGGAACGAAGTCGCGCAGAACAAACAATCGGGCCGGCTGACGCTCTCGCAGGCGCATGCTCTGGCGGAAGAATGTCGTGAGCGGATTACCTCGTTGAAGCGGCGGCTCACGGATGACGGCATCACGATCGTGACTACGACGCCCCCTAGTTCTGCGCAACAGGCGGCGGGGTCGGGGGTCAGCGATGTGCTCAAGTCTTGGTCGCAGCCAGACACGGCGAGTCCGAAACAACCGGCCGCTGCGGTCGATGAAGTCCTGCCGACGTTGGAGGCGGTGAAGCCGCGACGCAACATTCTCGAAATGCTGCTCGATCCGCGCAGCATTCAGTGGTTGATGGGGATTGGCGGCGCGTTGATGGCCGTCGGCTTGGTGATCCTGTTGTGGGTCAAGAATTACTTCACGCCGCCGGTGATGGCGATGGTCATGGGGATCACGAACATCGCGGTCATGGGAGGCGGTTGGGGCATCATCCAGAAGACTCGCTATCAACTTGCGGGCAAGGGGCTGACGTTGCTGGCGTGTCTCGTGATGCCGCTCAATCTGTGGTACTACCACTCGCAGAACTTGGTGACGCTCGACGGGCATCTGTGGGTCGTGGCGGCCATCATGTGTGCTCTGTATGGGGCATCGGCTTGGACGCTCAAAGATGAGATGTTCGTGTATGTCTTCAATGCCGGCGTGGCGATGACTGGGTTGTTGTTGCTCGCCGACATGAACAAGTTCGTGGAGATCGCGGCCCCGGCGACGCTGCTGGTGTTGCTCGGCCTGGCGGGGATTCACGCCGAGCGGGCGTTCGCCGAGAACGATGGGCCGTTCAGTCGGAAGCGATTCGGCTTGGCGTTCTTCGCGAGCGGGCATGTGTTGCTCGGCTCTGGTTTGCTGATGGTGTTTCTTGCTCAGTTGGGTGGCGACTGGCTGTATGAGGCTTGGTTCAAGTCGGTGTATCTGTCGTTCCAAGCGGTGCCGTCTCCGATCTGCGGCCCGCAGCGGTGGCTCGCGTTGGTGTTGGTGATGGCGGGGATCTACGCCTACATCTACTCGGACATCGTGGTGAGGAAGCATGGGGCGTACATTCACTTCGCGGCGGCGCTGCTGCTGTGGGCCGAAGTGCTGGTCGTGCAGTTGCTGCACCTGACGCTCGGAGTCGACGCGATCATCGCCGTGTTGGCGGTGACGTCGCTGGCGGTGAATTTGATTCAGGCAACGATGACTCGCGATCAGAAGATGACGCGAGCGTTTCCGGTGTTCGGCTTGCTGCTGTCGCTGTTGCCGGTACTGCTGGGTGTTTTCGAGTACCTGCGATTTCTCGGCTTCCGCGCCGCGTTTGAGAAACATCCGCCGGAATGGAGCTACGTCGGCGCGATGGTGCTGACGGCTGTTGCTTCTCGGCTGGGCGCGTTCATCTATCGCAACAGCGGAAAATGGTTGCCGACAGCCTATCACTTCGCGACCGCCGCAGCCACGCTGGTCGCCGCTGTCGCCTTGTTGGCCACGCCGATGTTCGGCTTGGAACGCTGGCAAGAGCACGCTCCGATCATGATGCTGATCCCGATTGCGTACCTCGTCGCTGCGAAGCTGTACGGTGCTCGCGGTCCCGCAGAGCCGCTGACGGCGGTCGCTCATACGGCGACGGTAGTGATGTTGGCCTCGTCGCTGGCTTCGGCGTTCTACGGGTTCACGAAGCTGGATCCAGATAAGAATCTGAACCTCGCCTTGGCCGCGTTCTTCGCGGAAGCGGCGGTGTTCTACGGACTGGCGACTTCGTTCCAGCGGAAGCCGTTCTGCGTCCATCTGGCGACGCTGATGGCGAGCGGCTCGCTGTGGCAGATGCTGATGTACTTCGGCATCACGAGTGCCAACGCCTATTTGCTGACGTTCGCGTTTCTCGGTTTGGGATTGTTGCTGGTTTACCGATTCTCGGTGTTGGAACAGACGGCCGCCGCGCCGCTGACGGAAGCAGCGTTCCAAGCGGCGAACTCGCTGCTGAGCCTCGCGTTCGTGGCCTCGGTCTGCAAAGGGTTGTCGAGTCTGGCGTCGGATGCATTCAGTTCGTCAGAGAAAGTCAATTTAGGCTTCGTCGGCTTCAGCATCACGATGCTGGTGATCGCGATGCTGTCTGTGGCGATCGTGAAGGTCGCCGGCTGGCGGCGTTGGTACGTCGTCAACGTGGTGGCTCAAGGAGCGTTGACGCTGCTCGGTCTGCATCAGTTGATCAATCTCAACGGCTGGCAACAGGTGGAGTTGTTCTCGGTCATCGTCGGCCTGCTGCTGTTGGCGGTCGGACATCTCGGCTGGTATCGCGAGCAAGGACGCGAGACCGACAGCGACCTCGTCAGCACGAGCCTGTTCTTCGGCAGTCTGCTGACGGCCGTGCCGCTGGCGATCGCGACGTGCATTCATCGTTGGAATCCGCCAATCCTGATGGTGGACGAGGCGGGCTTCCTGTTCGTGAGCGTGCTGTTGCTTGGCACGGGCCTCGTCTTCCGGCTGAAATCAACGACGTTGGTTGGCAGCCTCTCGACCGTGTTGTACTTCGTCACGTTGCTGATCTTCATTCCGTGGGGCAAGCTGGACACGATCGCCATCCTGATCATCGTCGGCGGCAGCACGCTGTTTGGGACCGGGCTGGTCTTGGCGTTTTTCCGCGATCGGCTGCTCACCCTGCCGGAGCGGATCAAGAATCGAGAGGGGATCTTCAAGGTGCTGAATTGGCGGTAACCGCCACATATCAGCCGGAACGCGCTAGCGTCCGGTTGGTAACGAGAAGAAACCGGACGCTAGCGCGTTTCGGCTGATGGGATCTCACGATCATTTTCACAATCTTCGGATTTTCTCTGCCCCGATGCGGCTGCGGTTGGCGGCTATGAATGGAGACGGACTGCGATGAGTTCCGAGTCCGAACCGTTTCGACCGCAGGTGGAGCGATACCGTGAGTACTTGCTGTTGTTGGCGAGGCTGCATGTCGGGGAGCAACTGCGCGGGAAGCTCGATGCGTCCGACGTCGTGCAGCAGACGTTGCTCGATGCGCATCGGCAGCTAAGGCAGTTTCGAGGGAAGAGCGATGAAGAGTTGGCGGCCTGGTTGCGGCAGATGCTGGCGTGCAACGCAGCAGATGCGGTGCGAGCGCTCGGTCGAGCCAAGCGGGATGTCTCGCGCGAGCGGTCGCTCGATCAGGCGATCGAAGAGTCTTCCAGCCGCATCGAGCAGTGGTTGGCGGCGGAGCAGTCGTCTCCAAGCCAGCAAATGCAGCGGCACGAGCGGGCGGCTCAACTAGCGGAGGCGTTGGCGAAGTTGCCGGAGCCGCAGCGTGAGGCGCTCGTGTTGCGGCATTGCCAGGGCTGTTCGCTCGACGAGATTTGTCAGCGGTTGGATCGGAGTCCGTCGGCGGTTGCCTCGTTATTGAAACGCGGGACCAGAAGGTTGCGCGAGTTGCTTCACGAGTTGGAGTGAGTGATGTCGCAGTCATCGGCGGAAGATTCGGCGGATCGCGAACGGCGATTGGACGAAATTCTCGTCGCCTATTTGCGAGCCGAGGATGCCGGACTGCGTCCCGACAAGAATGAGTTCATCGCGCGGCATCCCGATCTCGCGGCCGAATTGGAGGAATACTTTCGTGATCAAGCGGAGTTGAACGATCGCGTTGAGCCGATTCGGCCAACAGGACAGTCCGCCACCGATCCGGCAGCGGACTTTGTGGGCGAGCCGACGATCGTGCCGAGTCCCACGGTGCTGACGGATGTGGTCGATTCCGACTCATCGGCGGATTCATCAATGTCGGAAGACGATCTGCTGCAAGCGGCGCTGCCGGGTGCTCGTCTGCGTTATTTCGGCAACTATGAATTATTGGCCGAGATTGCTCGCGGCGGCATGGGAGTCGTGTTCAAAGCGCGGCAGGTGAAGCTCAACCGCATCGTCGCCGTGAAGATGATCCTCGCGGGGCAATTGGCCAGCAGCGAGGAAGTGCGGCGGTTCCGCTCCGAGGCCGAAGCGGCCGCGCAGCTTCAGCACCCGAACATCGTCGGCATTCACGAAGTCGGCGATCATCAAGGTCAGCAATACTTCTCGATGGACTTCGTGGAGGGAACGAACCTCGCGGCGCAGCTCCGAGAACACCCGCTGTCGGAGAAGCAAGCGGCGGAGTCTTTGCGGACGATTGCCGCGGCGATTCAGTACGCACACTCGAAGGGCGTGTTGCATCGCGACCTCAAACCGAGCAACGTGCTGATCGACGCGAACCAGCAACCGAAAGTGACTGACTTCGGGCTGGCCAAACGCATCGAGGGAGGTTCCGAGCTCACGAGGAGCGGCCAGATTCTGGGCACTCCCAGCTACATGCCGCCGGAGCAAGCGGGAGCCAATCACGGAGCGATCGGTCCGGCCAGCGATGTCTATTCGTTGGGAGCGATCTTGTACGAAGCGGTCGCCGGCCGTCCGCCGTTCCGAGCCGAGACGGCGTTGGAAACGGTGATGCAGGTCTTGAAGGCGGAACCGGTCGCTCCGCGGCTGTTGAATCCGAAACTGTCGCGAGACCTGGAGACGATCATTCTCAAGTGTCTGCAGAAAGCGCCGAGTTCCCGCTACCGAACCGCTCAAGAATTGGCGGACGATCTGCAACGCTTCTTGAATGGCGAACCGATTCTGGCTCGTCCGGTCTCGGCCGCGGAACGGGCGTGGCGCTGGTGTCGGCGGAATCCGGTTGTGGCGAGTCTGTCGGCCGCGGTGGCCGTGGCGTTGATCACGGTCACCTGCGTCTCGTTGGTGGCGTACGCACTGACCAAGGACGCGCTGGGCAAGATGACGGTCGCCAAGTCCGATGCGCAAGAACAACGAGGCAAAGCCGTCCGACTCGCCGCGGACAAAGTGAAGCTCGCCGATCAAGAAAAGACCGCACGAGAGACCAGCGAACGTGCGTTGAAGGCGACTCGGCATCAACTGGCGCTCAATTATCTGCAACGCGGAGTCGCACTGTCGGAAGCGAAGAAACCTTGGACGGGTTTGTCTTGGATGCACCGTGCTCTTGGGACCGCTGAGCCGGACGATTCGCTCCGCGCGAGCATCCTCAAAGTAATGGCGGGGTGGGATCCGTCGCTGGGGATTTGCCTGCCGCATACGAACCCGGTGCGGTTCGTCAGGTTCAGTCCGGATGGAAAAACCATCGTCACGGGTGGTGATGACCCGATCGCTCGGTTGTGGGATGCAGAGACCGGAGCGCCCCGCGGCGCTCCCATGCGGCATGACAAGAAGATCACGGTCTTGGCGCTGAGTCCCAACGGCGAGCATGTGCTCACGGCAAGCGACGACAAAACGGCTCGCATGTGGGACGCCAAGACGGGCGAGCCGCGCGGAGAACCGCTGGTGCATGATCGCCTCGTCAACCAGTTGGCATTCAGTCCTGATAGTCGAACCTTTGTCACAGGCAGTCATCTGCCGATGTCCGCGCGTCTTTGGGAGACCGCGACTCGTCGCCCGCTGGGAGTGCCACTGCAGCACCAGATCGGATTTCATGGTGTGGCCTTCAGCCCTGACGGACGATTGCTGCTCACCTTGGCGTACACATCGGTGATTTTTTGGGACGCGACAACTGGCGAACCGAATGGCGCGCCGTTACGTCACGATTCGCGAGTGACCGCCGCCGCCATCAGTCCCGATGGCAAGACGGTGGTCACGGGGCATGATGACCGGTCAACCCGGCGGTGGGATTTGGCGACGCGTCAGCTCATCGGATCGCCGCTGACTTTATCGGCCGCTCCGAGACTTGTGGTGTTTGCGCCGGATGGACAGCACGCGCTGGTGACGGCCGGACAATTTGGCCATCTCTGGAATATGGGCACCAGCAAAATACGCGGCGTTCGTCATGAGTTAGACATCTTCGCGGCGAACTTCAGTGCCGATAGCACGCTGTTGGTCACGGGGAGTTCTGATGGCACGGCGAAAGTCACGGACCTCCGGAACTTCGAGACGCGCGGAGTCCCTTTGCGCCATGATCGCAGCGTGCTCTCGGTGGCTGTCAGCCCAGACGGACAGCGCATTCTCACCGGCAGCGTGGATTGCACCGCAAGACTGTGGAACGCTTCCGCCGGCGAGTCGCGCACCGTGTGCCGCCATCCCAACCTCGAATTCGGTTGGATCGCGGCGCTGAGTCCCGATGGCCAGACCGTCGCCGCCCCCGGCCCCATCAACAATCTCCTCTTCTGGGACGCGGCCACCGGTGAACGACGCGAAACTTCCATCCGTCAGGAAGTCTCGGACTTTTGCCTCAGCTATGGCTCGGACTCGCGGACAATCATGACCGGGTCTGGCACCGTCGCCCAATGTTGGGATGTCTCCACCGGCGATCCGCGCGGCGCTCCACTGCGCCATGAGAAGCCGTTGAACGATATCGAACTCAGCGCGAACAACAGCCGAGTGCTCGCCGGCAGCGTGGATGCAGGATGGCTCTGGAACCTCTCCGCCGACAAGCCCACGGCGATGCGCTTGGACCATCCTGGCAGCGTGATCGCTGTGGCGCTGAGTCCGAATGGAAAGCTGGCGGCGACAGGTGGTGATGACGGCTTGGTACGGCTTTGGGAGACGGCCACCGGCAATGCGGTCGGCGGCCCCTTGGTTCACGAAAGCAAGGTGGATGCCGTGGTCTTCAGTCCGGACAGTCGCACCCTCTTGACCGGCACTGAGCACGGATACGCACAGCTTTGGGACGTTGCCTCCGGCCATCCGAGCGACATCACGGTGCGGCATGACTTCGCGGTCAATTCCGTCGCGTTCTTGTCGGACGGAAAAACTTTTCTGACGGGCAGCAACGACCGAACGTCGCGGCTTTGGGACGCTGTGACCGGCGAAGCTCGCGGCCCCGCCATTTTGTACGAAGTATCGGGCGTTGTTCGTTCGATCGCCGCCAGTTCGGATGGGCGGACGCTGATGACGGCCAGCCGCGAACCTGGCGTCGCCGCGCGGTTGTGGGACATCGCCCCTCCATTCCCCGATGAACCCGAACGGATTCGATGCTATGTCGAAGTCCAAACGGGACAGACGTGGGACGCCAACGGCGTGTTGCGAACGCTGACTATTGAGGCATGGTTTGCACGCCGTGAACGGCTTGAGCAACTCGGGGGTCCGCCGGTGCCGGAACGGGCAGCACGTCGCATGACACGACCGATCATTGCACGAACCACTCCGTCTGTCAGACAACCCGTTTGGACTCCGCTGGCGCTCACGAAGTCTTCGTCGAAAGGGGGCGCGACTTTTCAAAAGCTCGACAACGGCTCGCTTCTGGCCAGCGGTCAGAACCCGGACAAGGACACGTATGTGATCGTCGCGGACACGGAGCACCGAACGATCAGCGGCGTGCGCCTGGAAGTGCTCAAACACGACAGCCTGCCCGGCGGCGGACCGGGCCGCTTGGAAAACGGCACATTCATCCTGAGTCGCGTGGAGATCAATGCCGCTCCAATTGGCAGCAGTGAACCCACTAAGGCGGTGGCAGTGTCCAAGGTCTCCGCCGACTTCTCGCAACCGGGATATGGCGCGATCAGCCTGATCGACGGCAAACCCGGCCCCGGCTGGGCCATCTTCAACAATGGCACGGCCAACCATCACGTCGATTTCCAATTCGACAAACCGTTCAAGTCGGAAACAGGAGTGAAGCTGATCATCACCTTGAAACACGAATCACCATCGGCGGCAGCAAACCTCGGTTGCTTTCGACTCTTCGTCGATTCCGGTGAGTGAATCCCGTTGGCGCATTTGAAATGCGCTGGCGGCCCCACGTCCTCCCATTCGTGAAAGGCGTTTGCCATGACATCGTCGCCGTTGTTCTTCCGAATTGCATTTGCCGTCGCGATGTTGGCGTCACTGCCGTGTGTGGCGGATGACGGGCCGATGTTTCAGAGCAACAACTCTGAGGCTTGGATCACTCAGCTCAAGTCGCCGGATCCGGCTGTGAGACTGGAGGCGGTGAAAGCTCTGGCGCACAAGGACGCCGTGCCGGTGTTGATCGCGGCGTTGAAGTCGGACACGGTCGAGGTTCGAGCGCAGGCGGCGCAGTGTCTGTCGCGGATCGGTCCCGACGCGCGGGACGCTGCGCCGGCTTTGATCGCGGTGCTCAAGACGAAAACCGGTAACGATCTCGGCGAGGCCGCGAAGACGCTGGCCTTCATGGGGCCGGAAGTGCTGCCGCAGATCATCGCGCTGTTGCGCGAGGTGCTTGACGATCCGGTCTATCGGAAAGTCAAACGAGCCGTCGCGGCGGATCCGACGGTTCTGGATGACCCGAGTCGCTGGCAAGAGATTGGTGGCGGTTCCCCGGAATACATCGCGTCGATGAATCGTGTCTCGAATGTGATCGCGGTCGTGTCGTTGCAAGCGGGGCGCAAGTCGGATGCGAAGGCGGCGATTCCGTTGTTGATCGAAGCCGCCCGTTGGGATCGCGCCGGTGTCGGTGCCAACGCGAGGTCGGCGTTGTCTCAGATTGGCGATAACGCGGTGCAACCGCTGTTGGACGCACTTCGCGATTGTCCGCCGTTTGTGTTCGACAACTTGATTCACGCGCTGGGACCAGTGTCATGGTCGGCGAAGTCCGTCGTCCCCGCGTTGGTGAAGCAACTGCAAGCGAAAGACGTCCGGTCGCGCCTGATCGGGGCCAGCGGTCTCGCAGCTTGTGCGAATTCTGCTCGCCTCCAGATGATCGGCCAAACGCAGCGCGACTCCAAGGATCTGGTCGAGGCGGGCGTGGTCCGGTTGATGGCGGCGGAGTTGGCGAATCCGAAGGTCGAGATGCGACGTGCGGCCGCTCGGACGTTGAACGGTTTGCAACACTTGTCGGCGGCCGCGCTGCCAGAGCTGTTGCAGGCATCCGCTGATGCGGACGGCCAGGTCCGTCAGCAGGCGGCATTGGCGCTCCAACATTTGGTCCGAGTCGCAGAGGCGAGAGATCGCATCGTCGCCGCGATGCTGCGCCGGCTGAAAGACACAGAACCGATCCCGTTGCAGGCCGCGATTAACACGCTGGTTTACGCGGTCGGCCTCGGCGGAGCGTCGGCTCCAGAGGCAATTCCTGATTTACTGCCGCTGCTGAATGCAGGCCATCCGTTCGTCCGTTCGAGCGCGTGCATGGCCCTGAGCGTCCTCTTGCCAGACGACGATCCGCGCCGCGACGAGATCGTGCAGACACTCCTCACGCGGATTCAAGGAACCAAGAATCAGCAGGATCGAATCGCGGCCGTGGAGTCCTTGATGGTGATGCGAACGTCCGCGGAACCGGCGCTGCCCGTATTGCTGAAACTGGCGGAGGGGGAGGATCAGTTCCTGACCCCGCGAGCGATCGCGGCCTTGGGGTCGATCGTCATGGAGAAAAGCGCTACCGCCGGTGACGTGGTTGCGATGCTCCAAAAACAGGCGCAGAACAAGAATGCAAACATCGGCAATGCGGCGACAACGGCACTCAAAGAACTTCAAGTACGGCAACCCAAACTCGTCCCGGCGAACCTCAGCCCGAAACCGGAACCGCCGCTGACTACCAGTTGGGTGGAAGGCTTGAAGCCGGTCGCCCCCGTGCAGTTATTGTCGGCCGGCGGAGCGACGCTGACGAAACAAGAGGACCATTCGGTGCTGGCCAGCGGCACGAACCCAGCCAACGACACGTATGTCATCACCGCCGAATCTGATCTCCGTAAGATTGCCGGACTGCGATTGGAAGTGCTCAAACACGACAGCTTGCCGGCCAGCGGGCCGGGCCGATTGTTCAACGGCACGTTCATTCTGACTCGTGTCGAAATCGCCGCGGCCTCGAAGGACGGCGGTGCATCGCAGTCCGTCGCGTTGAAAAACGCGGTGGCCAATTTCACTCAGCAGGGACACAGCGCGCAGAACTTGATCGACGGCAAGCCCGGCCCCGGCTGGGCGATCTGGAATAACGGCACCGAGAATCGACACGTCGATTTTCAGTTCGAGAAACCGCTCGCGTTTGAGTCCGGCGCGAAATTGTCCATCACGTTGAAGCACGGCTCCGGCTGGGCCGATGGCAATCTGGGCCGCTTCCGGATTTCGGCAATCGGCAGCTTCCACGACGGCATTGATCCGCGCGCGGTTGTCACCAAAGCCGATGTCGAAGCCGTGATGGGTCGAGCCGTCGATGCGCCGACCATGCAGGGTCAGACGACGTGCATCTATCGCACGCTCCCGCAGCACTACAACGTCGAATTCAGCATCGTGCGCAGTTTCGACCGCGCGGCGTTTCTGCGCCTGCGCGAATCCGGCTCGCGAGCGGCTGGCTTTCAAGACGTGGCCGGCATCGGCGACGAAGCCTTTTGGGTTCCGGGCAACGACCGCCTCTCTGTCCGCACGGGTGAGTTTCAACTGCACATCACGACGATTCTGCCGGTCAAGGAACAAACGAAAGCGGGTCAAGACGCCGCACGCGTGCAACGACTCGAAGCCGCGAAAACGCTGGCTCGCAAAGCGGTCGAGCGAATGGTCAAGTCGCCCGAAGCGGAAGCGCGGTCGATCTTGCCAACGGACAGAGCCGCCATTGAATACTGGGTCCGGCAAATCTTCGAGGCTCCGTCGAAGGACAACGTGGACGAGGTGGAGCGAGAGATCGCTCCCAAAGCGATCGCGACTTTGCCGACGTTGATGGCGATGCTCAAGGAGAATGATCGCTCGCCAAGAATCACGGCCCTCATGGTTCTGTCAGCGATCGGGCCAGAGGCGAAGGAAGCGGCAACGCTGATTCGTCCACTGCTTCCCGGCAACGAGTTGGCGGCCGTCGCGCTGGCGCGAGTCACGGGCGACGTCCAAACGGTGATGCCGATGTTGCTCGCGGCCGTGAAAGGAACGGAGCTCGAATCACGCAAGGCCAGCATCTGGGCCTTGGGCGCGATCGGCCCCGATGCCAAAGAAGCGCTGCCCGTACTGATCGAGTTACTCAAATCCGACGATCGGGATTTGCGATGGTACGCCGTAGTTGCCCTGGGCCGATTCGGTTCGGTCGCGCAAAGCGCAATCCCCGCGCTGACCAAAGTCGCGGAAGAGAGCGGAGTCTGGCTGAAAGGTTCGCTCAAGGTGTCTGTGCAGAAGGCTCTCGCGCAAATCACCGGCAAGCCCGACGCCTACCCGACGTCGGATTACGAACTCTTTTATCGCGGCTCGCAACTCACCGCCGAACGCGCCGCCGAGTTGGAAGCCAAGCTGCAACAGAACCCCAAAGACCTCGACAGCCGGTTGCAGTTGATCGGCTACCACATCGCGATCGTCGTGCGCTTCGAGGCTCCACCCGCGGCCGTCATCCAGTCGGCCCGTCAGAAACAAGAGGCCCTCGTCGCTGAACTCACCCAGCATCACTCGAAACAGCAGAGCGAAGCGATCGCCGTCCGCCGCGACCTGTACTTCGCCGAACAAATCTTCCGCCGAGGCGACCTCGACCCCGCCGAGGTCGCGATGGAGCTAGCTCTCAAACGTTTTGATGGGCTGCTGAAGACGTCTCCGGATCTCGCCAAAGACGCGAAGACGCTGCACGAAGGACTGTGGGGCATCATGGTTTGGCAGAAGATTTATCAACTCAAGAATCAAATCCCCGCGAAAGAGTTTCCCCTGAAACCGCTCTGGGAAAAAGAAGCCGCCCGCGTTCCGAGAATCCAGCAGGACTTCAACCAAGTGTATGGAGCACCGTAATGGCGGACGGTTGGTACGCCCAGACTATCGGGACAGGCGCGGCAACGTCGCGAACCACACGCCCTTCGATGACTCAGTGCGTGCCACCAACAAACCTCGCCAGTGAGCACAGGGAGCGAACATGAACCTCGGTCATTTTCTGACGATACCGATTGCAAGCCTCCTTGCGTTGGGCTCAATCGTGGGGACGCAAGCCATGTCAGGACACGAAAGCAAAGCCCTGATGTTGCTCGGCTACGCGGGCGGTTCGTTTCTGCTGTTCGGTGTCGCGGCGGCGCTCCCAAAAATGTTTGACAGAGCATCGCGAAGCACTGCGATCAAAGCGTTTCTCACCTTCGGCGCTGGCGGTGGTGCCGGCCTGATCTTGTTCTCGATTCTCGCGTCGAATCCTTGGCTCCGCCGCTCGGAGGTCGCATTCATCGGCTTACTGCTCGGATTGCCCTGGCTGCTCGGCGTGGTGTTCTGGCAACTTCATCGACGACTCTGGTCAAGTTCCGACACAAGGGCCAAGTAGGGCCGGCTCCCGCCGACCATCGCTGGCTCGAAAAGCGGCGGCAGGCGGGAGCCTGCTCTACTCAACTCAACCGTGAGTTACAGAAGACAAATGGGCCCGATTTTGACGGTCGCAGTTCATCCTCCATTCGATTCGGAGTGAATGATGTCGGCAAAACCGCTTGATCAACCGCCGCGATCTCGATTGTCTCGGACGATTATCGCTGCCGGAGTCGTTTGCGGTTTGGTGTTGTCTTATGGCTGCATTTGGGTGGCCGATGTCATTTCAAGACTGCCGAAACCCATTCCTCAAGGGAAGTTCCCGCCGATCACGAATCGTGAGTCGATGGCCAGTGGAGGTCTCCTACTTTGCATTCCCTTTGTTTTTGCGACGGCTGTGTGTTGCGCCGTGAAGATCGCCCAACGGAAGCGAAACGCGGCCGATGGGTACACGCCACCTCCACCGCCGCCACGAACGCCCGTGCGAGTTTGGCCGCAAAACAAGTTCGCCTGGATCACTGCCACTCTCGGCGCTGGATTCATGCCAGTGCTCTTTTTGACGAGTGGCCTGCCAATGCGGCTGCCTGGAGACGTGATTGGACTCATTTGCTACGGTGCTGTCGGCGGACTGATCGGTGGTGAATTCGGGAATCGGTGGTGCGGCCGTCGCTGACGGTCTCAAATGACAAATGAGGATGATGATGCGGACGGGTGCTCGTGAGTTCCCCACACTCTTGGCGAGTGTGGCTACGCTGCGATCCATGCGAATCCGCTGAGGAGACTGCGATGATGTCAGAGCAAGAAGCAAAAAACGCATTTGGTTCAGTGACCAGTTCCCGTTGGTTTGTGGCGGGTGGCGTGCTGAGCGTCGTTTCCGCGTTCGCGTTGGCGTGGTCGGGCAGAGTCTGTATCGATGTGCTCAAGATCTTGACGTCTCGCAATCTCTCTGAGGTGACAACGCTGGGCCAGCAACTGGGTCGAGTCAGTTGGTGTCCGTTGGTTCTTGCGGTGGGGACATCGCTCATCGCGGCGGGATTTCGGAGAACGGCGCTCCGCGGACGACTTTCTCAACGATGCCTGTTGCTGGTCGGGTTGTACGGAGTGCTGGCCGCGTGCGGTGCGTTCTTCCTCTTTCAAGGAACGAGCAATGCGCAATCGCTCATGTCCGTGATCACGACGTCCAATCAAGCGATCAAGGCGGAAGAAGTCATCGCAGCGGTCTCTCAATCGGCGACAGCGGTGTCGGCCGGTTGGGTGCTACTCGCCGTGGCTCAAGTTCTATTGTCGGTCGGCGGCCTCATGCTGCACGCCGATCAATCGAAGTCGATTGGCGAACCGCGTGCGTGGCCCAAACTCGGCAACATGGCCTTGAGCCTCTTGTGGGTTTTCGGTGCGGTCGCGACCACCGCCTGGTCTCGCCGCAGTTGGGAATTTCTCCAGTTGCGACTCAACGAGCCGATCCAAGCCTCGCTCGTCGCCGAGATGCTCAACGGCGTGGTGTCGATGAGTTGGTTCACGAGCTTATTCCTGTTCGGCCACGCGATCCTCACGACGATCGTCGTAGTGGCAACGTATCGAACTCTAGGCCGATCCCGCGCGACGTGATGTCCGGGCGATGGTCAGTGATGAGTCCCGATTTCTAAAGGCATTCGCCATGCAACAACCATTGAAGATTTTGACGTGTGCGAGCATTGTTGAAGCAATACTCGTGATGGTCGGTTGGTGTGGCGTGAGCCTTGCCGAAGGGCTCGCGAACCCGGCGTCGTTCTCGGCGGATGCAAGAAGCCGCATCGACGACAACGCTGTGTGGGGTTCGCGCGAGCGAGTGAACAAGGCGGGAGTCGAGGCGACGGGGAGTTTGCTGGAGTGGCTCGTCGTGCATGCGCCGCTGCCGGCCGACGAAGAGCGTCGCCGTGCGGACAGCGACAGTCAGCAAACTCAGGCGAAATTCCAGACGTCGGAAACGCCGGTCGCGGCTCAGAAAGTCTATGACGATTTGATCGTCGCGCTGCCGACGCGAATGCGACCTCCGAAAGATCAATCGGGGACCGCGACCGTTGAGAATGCGGAGCGTCACGCTTGGCTGGTCGGCTTGGGGCGGGTCTATCTCGACAAGGCTTGGCTGGAGACGGTACTCGCCGATGAGCAGACCGGCCGCGATCAACTGGCGTTCGTGATCGCCAACGAACTGGGGCACGGTTGCCTCGGACACGCGCGGCGGCGTTGGCAGCGGACGTGGCTCGAAGAGGAATTGCAAAAGGATGTCGCACGCAAGGAACTCTTGCCGAGCGAGAGGGCGAAGAAGCTCAAGATTCTCGAAAACCTGCGGGGCGTGGGAGGGCTGCTTGAAGGCGTTTACACACGCGAGGAAGATTTTCAGGCCGACTTGTTCGCGGTTCATCTCTGCCGCAATGCGGGCTTCGATGTCGAGAACGGCCTCGATGTCTTGCGAGCAGCGGCCGTCACGAAGGATCGAGCATTGCTCAACGAGCCTCCGCCGCGAACCGGCACACCGCCCGTCGAACCGGAAATCCAGCCGAATACGACTCACGAGCAAATCACCTTGGCGTCACAGCCTCCGGCCGCGCATCGGTTGAGACGGTTGCGGCTGGAACTCGACGGCTTGGTCTTCGGCGAATTCGGTTTATTCGAGTTCAATCGCGAAACGAAATCGTTCACGCGAGCCGTTGCTGCCAGTGTGCCAGCCGACGCGCGGGCCGTCGTCTGCGTTCACGGCATGGAATCCAGCCGAGAAATTTGGCTGCCGCTCCTGAACCGTGTGGCCGAGGAACCGGCGGCCGAGAAACTTCGGCTGTTCGCATTTCAATACCCGGCCGACGACAGCCTCGCACGC
Organism: Planctomyces sp. SH-PL62; assembly: GCA_945905295.1. GTDB lineage: Bacteria > Planctomycetota > Planctomycetia > Planctomycetales > Planctomycetaceae > SXKJ01. The sequence goes on from CAMDPX010000022.1 coordinate 35,242, forward strand.
TCCGGCCAGTTCTTGCGGCGTGAAGTGCAGCGAGTGTTCGGCTCGGCGAAGCAGATCGACTTCGTGGTTCACAGCGCCGGCGGATTGGTCTTCCGCTGGTACGCCGAAGTCGCGAGCGGCGAGTTTCATCTCGCAACATTCTTGGGCACGCCGCATCTCGGTTCGGACCTCTCTCACCTGCGCCGGCTGTTGGAGGTCGTGCAATTCGTGGGCGACCTTCCGTTGGGTTTCGACTCCGCGTTGCAAAACGCGATCCTCGATGGACGAGGTCAAATCAGTTTCGACCTTCAGCCGAAGAGTTTGTTTCTGACTTACCTCAACCGCGCGCGGCCGAACCTGCATCGCGATCAATATGCCATTCATCGCGGCAAAGCTCTGTCCCGAACTCGCGCGTTCGTCTTGCAAACATCCGTCGATGCCGGGCGAGTTGCGCTGACGCGGACATTGGACAAAGAATCCGACCCGCTGCTCACGAAGTTCAAAACTCCCGCCCTGGAAGCGTTCGTCCTGCCTCAAGAGATCGTCGATGGCGACCTGTGTGTGAGGTGTGACAGCGCGCTGCTGGACGGCGTCAAGTCGGTCGAAACTCATTCCTTGAAGCACACGTCGCTGCCACGCGATGCGGGAGTGATTGCACTTGTTGTGAAGCGGCTGACCGTGGAGCCGTGAAATCTGGGATGCGGCTGAGCCACGAAAGTGATGAGCCATGAGCCACGTTGGTTCTTATGTCTTCAAGCGAGCGGACTCGGCGGCCGAGTTCGAGCAGATTTATGCGCTGAACTACGCGACGTTCGTGCGTGAGATTCCGCAGCACGACGATCCGGGGGATGGGCGGCTGATCGATAAGTTTCACGACAAGAATCTGTACTTCGTGGCACTGCGCGGCGAGCGAGTCGTCGGCATGTTGAGCCTGCACGATCAGCCTCCCTTCTCGATCACCAGCCGCTTGCCCGATCCGGCGCTGTTGTTTGGACCCGGTATTCGGCCGCTGGAAGTGCGGTTGCTGGCGATTCAACCAGACCAGCGCGCCAGCACCGTGTTCGGCGGACTGGCGTGGTCGGTGTTGCAACATGTCCGGCACAGCGGCCACACGCACTTGTTCATTTCGGGTTTCGAGGATCGCCTGTCGTTGTACGAGGGCCTGGGTTTCGAGGCGATCGGTCCGGCCGTTGGACTTCCCGGAACGAGGTTCGTGCCGATGTGTCTGCCGGTGTCGCGGATGGAATCACGTCACGCGCGGGCAGCTCGGTTGTTTGAGCGCCATCTCGAACAATCGGCAGGAGGCGCAACCACATGACCGAGGTCTGCCTGCTTCCGGGACCGGTGTCGCTTTCGGCGACCGTGCGAGCCGCCATCCACCAGCCACCGCTGTATCATCGCAGCGCGGAATTCCTGGCGCTGTTCGATTCGGTTCGCGAGCAACTCAGTGCATTGGTCGGCGGTCGCGACGTCGCGTTGTTCCTGGGAAGCGGCACGCTGGCCAACGAGGTCGTGGCCGCGACTCTCGCCGTCGCGTCTCCGAGTCGCGGTTTGATCTTGGACAACGGCGAGTTCGGCCGGCGATTGGTCGCACAGGCCGAGCGGTTCGGACTTCACCCGCGCGTGCTGACATGGCCGTGGGGCAGCCCGTGGGATTTGGATGAGATCGTTGCGGTGCTCGATGACGCACCGCCCGGCAGTTGGGTGTGGGGAGTGCATCATGAATCGAGCACCGGAATGCTCAACGACTTGCCGGGACTAATTCGTGTGGCTCGTACACGCGGCGTACGAGTCTGCGTCGATGCCGTCAGTAGTCTCGGCGGCCAGCCACTCGATCTGAGCGAAGTCTTTCTCGCCAGCGGCACCAGCGGCAAAGCTCTGGGAGCAATCGGCGGCATCGCGATCGTGTTCGCCAATCGCGCGGAGATCAGCCAACTGGATCTGGCTCGCGTGCCGACCTATTTGGACTTGGCCGCCACACTGGCTCATGCCGGGCCGCGATTCACGTTTCCCTCGTCGTTATTGCAAACCTTGGCGGCAGCGCTGACGGAGTACGCGGCTCCGGCTCAAGCCCAAGCACGCTTTGAGCATTACGCTTCGCTCGGCCGTTACATCCGAGGCGAACTGATTCGCTTGGGATATCGCCCACTGGCGAACGAACCTCACGCGAGTTCGACCATCACGACGTTTGCCATCCCGGCAGGCTGGACGTCGGAAGCATTCGTCGACTTTTGCCGACGCGGAGGATTCCTGATCGGCGGGCAGAGCGCGTATTTGTCTGAACGTCGTCTGGCCCAGATCGCCACGATGGGAGCGGTCACGCGCGAAGAATGTACCGCGTTCCTCCAGCACCTGGCGTCCTTGTCTTGGCATTCGCCGCTTTGCGGTTCATGATGTCACTGAATCGCGTGGACCGCTCGCAATCCAAGGAACGACAGATGACAGAATTCACCAGCACCGGCTTTCGGCTCGACGCTCAAAAGGGATCACCATGACGAGGAATCGACCACGCCGACCAATCGAAGAAGTCTTGGATCAGATGGAACTCATCTCGGAGGAGCGTGCGGCGTATTTTCGAAGCCTGACTGTGGCGCAAAAGATCGAGATGGTTGGCGAACTCAACCGGCAAGTCAGGCGACAGGTCGCCGACCGTTTACACCGTGAAAATCCAGATTGGACCGATCAACAGATTCAAGCCGAGGTGGCGAGGAAGTTTCTCAATGAGTCGGATGAAGAAATCCTCGAATTCGTGGCCTGACATGAATTGTGTCTCGTCCCGTCGCGGTCTGTTTCAGCGGCTCGGAGGTGGGCTAGGAACAGTCGCGCTCGCGTCGTTGATTAGCCCGCATGAACGGATTCGGGCCGACGCTTCTCAGTCGAAGAACGCTGGCACCCATCACGTGCCACGGGCTAAGCGAGTCATTCAGCTCTTCATGAATGGTGGTCCGTTTCAAGCGGACTTCTTTGATCCAAAACCGGCGATCAATCAGTTTGCGGGGCAGCGGCCGAAGGAAGTTGAGTTTCGCACGGAGAACAAGACCGGCGGGTTGATGCCGGTGCCGTATCCGTATCGGCCGCGCGGCGAGTCGGGGTTGCCGGTCAGCGATCTGCTGCCGCAGATTGGTGCGTGTATCGACGACATCTGCGTGATCCGCTCGCTGCACTGCGACAATCCGAATCATGGGCCGGCCCTGTTTCAGATGAATAACGGCACGATCACGCCGACTCGGCCGAGCATGGGTTCGTGGATGCTGTATGGACTCGGCAGCGAGAACGCCGATCTGCCCGGCTATGTCGTGCTCTGTCCCGGCCGGCCGGTGCGGTTCGCGGAGCTGTGGTCCAGCGCATTTCTACCGGGTGAGAACCAAGGGACGTATATCAATCACACCGATCTCGATCCGGCGAAGTTGCTACCGAACCTGCGCAGCTCCGACACGAGCCTCACGCTGGCTCAGCAACGGCGGCAGTTGGAGTTGCTGCGGCGGATCAACGCGAAGCACCTCGAACAACATCCCGATGAGCCGGCGCTGGAGGCGCGCATCCGTTCGATGGAGACCGCGTTCCGGATGCAGTTCGCGGCGTCGGAGGCGTTCGACATCCGGCTCGAACCGGAACCGATTCGCGAGGAGTATGGCAAATCGCATTACGCTCACGGCTGCTTGATGGCTCGGCGATTGATCGAGCGGGGCGTGCGATTCGTGCAAGTCTATTACGGCAACGGCCAGCCGTGGGACACGCACAGCAATCACGACGAACAAGTCAAACGGTTGGCTCGCGACATCGATCAGCCGACCGCCGCGCTGTTGCGCGACCTCAAGCGACGCGGGTTGCTCGAAGACACGCTGGTGATCTGGGGTGGCGAGTTCGGCCGCACCTCAACCACCGAAGGGAGCAACGGCCGCGACCACAATCATCTCGGCTTCACAACTTGGCTGGCGGGTGGCGGCGTTCGCGGCGGCACGTCGTACGGAGCAACCGATGATTTCGCGTTTCGCGCCGTCCAAGACAAAGTCCACGTTCACGATCTGCACGCGACGATCCTGCATTTGCTCGGCTTCGATCACGAACACCTCACTTACTGCCACGCGGGCCGCGATTACCGACTGACCGACGTGTATGGCCGAGTTGTGAGCGAGATCCTGGCGTGATTCTTCGGCCGAATGCCGATGGCCGTGGTACCGTTTTTGACCGTTACAAAAAACGGTATCGCGGCGATCGGCCGTCGGCCCACGGCGATCGGCCGGACAAGAAGGACTCATGAATCTGTTACTGAACGACACGATTGCAGCGTTGGCCTCGGCTCCGGGTGTAGGCGGTCGCGGGATCGTGCGCGTGAGTGGCGGTGATGTGCGGCAGGTGCTTGATCAACATTTCGCGCCGCACGATGTTGAGCGTTGGACGAGAGCGACTCGCGCGGAACGGCATGTTGGGGAATGGCGATTGGACGTGGATGTGCCGTGGAATGATGCGCCGTTTCAAAACGGATTGCGGCTGGCGGTCGAGATTGCCTTGTGGCCGACGAAGCGGAGTTACACGGGGCAGCCATTGGCTGAACTGCATTTGGTGAGCTCGCCGCCGTTGTTGGAGGCGATGCTGACGCAGTTGTGCCGCAGCGGTTGCCGAGCGGCTCGGCCGGGTGAGTTTACGTTGCGAGCGTTTCTGGCCGGGCGGCTGGATTTGTTGCAGGCCGAGGCGGTGCTCGGAGTGATCGACGCAGCGGATCATGTGGAGTTGGAGCAAGCGTTGCAGCAGTTGGCGGGTGGGATCTCGCAGCAGATGGGAAGACTCCGCGGCGACTTGCTGGAATTGTTGGCGGATTTGGAAGCGGGCTTGGACTTCGTCGATGAAGACATCGAGTTCGTTTCGCGCGAGCAACTGCTGTCGAGAGTCGCATTGGCTCAACAAGCCATCGCGGAATTGTGCGACCAAGCGTCGCGGCGGTTGCAGAGTTCGTCTCGTCCGCGAGTCGTGCTCGCCGGATTGCCGAATGCTGGCAAGAGCACGCTGCTCAATGCGCTGACCGGGCGTTCGGCAGCGTTGGTGTCGGAGATCAGCGGGACGACGCGGGATTACCTGTGCGTCCCATTGGATCGTGGCGAACTGCACGTTGATCTGATCGACACGGCTGGCTGGGATTCAATGACCGGTGGGATTGAGGCGGTCGCTCAGCAGCGGCGGCATGAGCAGTGGCAACAAGCCGATTTGATTGTGTGGTGCAGCGACTTGTCGGCCGACGCGGCGATGGACGAGCAATTGTTCGCGGAGTTGCGCAGCGAGGAGCGACCGGTCGTTTGGGTGGGGACGAAGGCGGATTGTGTTCCCGTAGCTTGGACGCCCACGTCCGAGCGTTCGGACGAGGGCGTCCATGCTACGGTCAGCGCGCGCGATGGTCGCGGCCTCGACGAACTGTGTTTTCAGTTGGCAAAACTGCTATCGGCAGAATCACGCGGACGTCGGCAGTGGATCGGCATGACGGCCGCTCGGTGCCAGAACAGTTTGCTCGCCGCACGAGACGCACTTGGCCAAACGTTTGAAGCAGCGAGCCTGGGGTCGAGCGACGACTTGGTGATCATCGAGTTGCGTGAGACGCTCGAACATCTCGGCCACATCGTCGGCGCGGTTTACACGGACGACGTACTGGACCGCGTCTTCAGCAAGTTCTGCATTGGAAAGTAGGTCTGCCTTTCCAGGCGGACCCGAGTGGTGACGACGCGGATGGAAGCGTTCGGGTCAGGCTGGAAAGCCGGACCTACTTCGCGGATTCGCCGAATTCGGTGTCAGGAAAACGCTCCGCGATGTCTTGCAGCAAGCGGCGGGCGTCGTCGAGTTGGCCGAGGCGTTTGAGGGATTCGGCGGCTTCGACTCCGGCGCGGGCGGCGAGGCGTGGGTCGTTGTCGTCCATCAGCATCACCCACAATAGCGAAGTCGCCGCGCGGTCGTGCTCGCGGCGCATCGCCCAGCCTCGGCCGAGCAGGTACGACGGGCCGCCGCGCTGAGTCGCGGGCATCTCGCGGATGCGAGTGTCCCAGCGGTTGAGTTCGAGGTCGCCGATCTCCAACGCTCGCAACTTGAGCCGCCACGATTGAGCTTGCGCGAGCGTGCGAACTCGTTCGTCCGCGCCTCGCTGCAAGACTTGCAGCTCTTGTGCTGCCGAGTCGCCGAGACTGGCGTCGTCCAACAACAGGCTTGCGCCGAGCAGTCGAGTCGTCTCCGATTCGTGCGTCAGCCAGATGCGGGCTTGCGACTTCGCCGCTCCGGGGACTTGCTCCGAAGCCCAGACCAGTGGGATCAAGCCGAAGTGCCGTGTCGCGCGATCACTTTCGAGGAGTTTGAGGAATCGCGTTCCGGCAGAGGCACGGTCCCCCATTCGCAACGAGCAGCGAATGAGCGACGCGAGAATTTCGCGTTGAACCCAGCCACGTTTTTCGACGACCAGTGCGGACTGCAATGCCTGCGCCGCTTCATTGAGCTTGCGTTCGGCCAGCAGCTTGCGGCCGAGTTCGTGCGATTCCAGCCACGCGGTGCGGACCTCGATGACTTGCTCGGCGGGATACGTCTTCTGAGTGGGTCCGGTTTTGAATTGCACGGTGATCCGCTCACCGGTGTATTCCACGATCTGACACGGCAACGTCAGCCGACTGCTGGTCCCTTCGGTTTGCAGAATGACGGTGTCCTGCGCGGCGAGCGAAGACGCGGCCAGCCAGAGAACGCAAAACGAAAAACGGAGAGAGACGAATTGAAAATGGCGATCGGCACGGGCCTCCTGATTCCGCCGGTTCAATCGACCGTCGGGGTTCCGCGAGGGGAAACCAGCGGAAGCGCCAGTGGCGGGGCCAGGAGACCCTCGCCGAGCGCGGGGCGACATTTTGCATTCACCATTTCTCATTTCTCATTTTCCATTTCCTTCTTCTTCGCCTTCGGCTTCTCCGGCATCTACTCGTCAATGGCCGACGGGTCGTTGAGAGCGGGCTTGCCGAAGGATTTCGTTTTCATGTCGCCCTCTCCCTCCTCGGACATCTCTGTCTCGTCGTCGGTCTTCTTTTTGGAAGGCTTTCTGACCGGGGCGGCCGATTCGACTTCGACAACAAAATGGCCGGGGAAGACGACGTTGTTCTTGCCGTGCTCGCGACCTTGCAACTCGAAGCGATCGGTGCCGGACGGTAAGAGGAAGTAGAGCATGCCTTGCTGCTCGGCGACGCAGCCGTGCATGGTCTTTCCGACGATGGCGACCACTTCGGCTCCCAGGCCCATCGTCAACGCCGCCAGACCAAGCTCATCGTGAAAGTGTCCGAAGCTATGGGTGGTGTCGCGCGCGGCTTCGGCTCGAGTCCATTCTTGGACAAACCTCTTCGCGGCATGAGCGACATCCTTTTGACACTGATCGCTCAACTTGGCGGCATGCTTTTGATGCCATTTGTCGAGCGACTTGTTGCTCGATAGATCGACCGCGATCAACTCCGCGCTCGGTCCCGCAGCGGCCAAGACCTTGATCCCTTCGGGCGATCCTTGAAAGGTCATGCTGATCAGCTCATTACTGCTTCGAAACTTGATTGTGCGTTTCTCCATTTGCTTCAGCACATTGGCGAGCGTCTCCTCGTCGATTCCGTCGATCCATTCGCGATGTACGAGCGCCGGTTCCAGCTTCCCCTTGGCGAGTCGCGTTCCTGTCAGCTTGCCGGACAGCAGGTCAGGTTTTGCACCCGGCTTCAGGAAGTAGAATGCCGGCCCAGCAACGATGACCAGAACAGCCACGAGCGGCCCCCAGATCGCCGGTCCACTGCGCCGCTTCAGCTTCTGTTTGTATTTCTTCGCGACCGAAGAAGGCTCATCCGATGTCGGCGCGGAGGGTGCCGGGACAAAGGTCGGCATCGGAGCGAAGCCGGCAGGGGCCGGGTATCCCGGTGGCATCGCCGCTTGATTCGGATCAAAGCCGTATGGCATTCCCGGAGCGGGAGGATAACCCGGAAAGGGCATCGCCGGTTGCGGCGCGAACACCGGCGCCGGCGGTGGCGGCACGAACGCCGGAGGCGCAGGAGTGACCTCGGCAGGAGGCGCGTTCTTGGGCATCGGCACGACGACCTTCGTGCCGCATTGCGGACAAGTCCCCTTCTTACCGGCGGCTTGGTCCGGAACTTGGATCGTGACCGTGCAGTACGGGCAGTTGAATTGAATGGCCATTGGAGGAGGGGTTGGGGGTTAGGGGTTTGGGATTAGTGAGTGAGGAAGGACGGTCGGCGTGTTTTCGCTAACCCCTAGCCCCCAGCCTCAATCCCTCTGAATCAGCGTTCGTCGAAGACCGCACTGAGCAGGTTGTCCACGGGAGCATAGTTGTCGGTCAAGACGATGCCGTGAGCGTTGGCGAGGATCTGACCCATCTGGCCACGAGCTTGAGGGAGCTTGCCGTTGGTGCCTGGCTCCAGACTGGCGAAGGGAGCACCGCTCCAGTGCTGGCTGGCTTGCCGAAGTTCAGTCAGATCCAGTTTCCGTTTCGAAGCCACGATCACAAACGTGTCGCGGTTGGCGTGCGGCAAATCAATCTCGCTGCTGAAGACGTAAACGTACGGAAAGACCAACGAGATCGTGTTGACGTAACTTCCTAGAAACCGGCCGGTGCGCTGCTTGCGCGACTTGTCGAAGAGCTTCCCGACAGCCTCGGCAAACCCCGGCTTGTTGGCGGCCAATTTGAGCAGGCGATCGCGCAACGGTTCAGACATCACACCCCGCACGGCCATGCGAAAGCCGGCATAGTCGGCAGTTCGCGAAACCTCCAGCCCTTCATACGGAGCCGGCACCGAGGCCCATACTTCGGCTTCGTCGACTTTCCGAGTCAACACCTCCGGCAGATCGCCCTCGATCTGGCAATACAAGCCATTCGGCATCTTTTGATCCGCTGGGAACTCGGTGCGCGGGTAAATGTCGATCAGATTGACGAGGTAAACCCCTTCGGTCGGGTGCAGCAGCGAAGCGATCTTCTCAGAGAATTCTCTGGTTGTCAGATGCCAAGGAACACTGAAGTCATTGAAAGCATCGCCATAGACGAAATCATAAAGCACCGGTTTTTCGCCCCGTTTGGTCGCCGTGTTATTCAACCGCACGCGATCATCGACGAAGTTGCGAGCATCCCCGATCGTCGTCTGAATCCGAGTTTGATCGTCGGGAAGCAAACCCATGCGAGCCTGCACCGCCGCTTTTACTGCGGGGTCGAGTTCAGCGACGTGAATCAACGGCTCGTGCGGGAAGAGCGATTCGATCCAACGCGGAAAGACGAACCCGCCCCCTCCCAAGAACAACGTGCCGACGTGGCGTGACTGGCGATACAGCCGCTCGACCGCCTCGAGGTACGTCACCGCTTCGATGTCTCCGAGCCGCAACAGCGTCTGCACGTCACCAGCATCGAGCGTGCGGTAGACATTCAACGCCTGCAAGTGCCGGTCATAGAGGACTTGTTGTTTGAGCTCCTCCGGAATCTCGATGCCGCTCGGAAAGCTGGCGAGCGGCACCGATCCGAAGTCCCCCCAATCGGCACGCCGAGTCATTTCAGCCAAGCGCTCGACCGCTTGCCAATAGTTCGAGTACGGATGCCGGCGCAGTAACTCATCTCGGAGTCCCGGAGTCATACCGCCGCGCAACGACAACGTCCGCTTCTCCGCATCGAACGTCACCCACGATGGCAATTGCTGGAATACATCCACCGCTTTGGAAGCGTTCTCGTCCGAATCCGGCTTCGTCTCGTTCGTGATCCCGTCGAGCAGTTTGCGCGCATCCTGATCCAACGCATCGAGTCCACCATTCCGCCCCTCTTCTGGAGGAAGCGGACGGACCACGGTTCGCGCTTGCCGCCACTGCGTGATTTCGTCCCGCACTTCCCCCAGCGACACGCTCGTCGCGCGATCCCAGGTGGCGACCGATTGCTCGGTAACGGCCGCGTAGACCTTCTCGTAGTCGTAGTTCAACTGCGTGGGATCGTCGGACACGTAGTAGCTGTGAATCAGCTTATCGAGTTTGAGGACCGCGACCCGCTGACCATTTTCCGTCTGCTGCGTGACGTTGATGTACGAGTAATTGCTCTCGTCGTGATACTCGCCGAGGCCGTCTTCGCGCAGGCCGAGCGTCAGACCCATCTCGTGCAACTGCCGGCCAAAGCGTTCGCCGAAACTCGTCCAGCGAGAAATCTTCAGAGAGCGATCGAAGTCATCGTCAGTGAGCGTCGCCACAGTTCCATACCACTCGGCGAAATCTCTCATGCCGACTTCCGTAATCGCCGCCGAGAGACCAATCCACGTCACAAGCTGCATCCATCCGAACAACACCGCCGACCGAAACGCCCACTGGCCTCCCGCTGAGAGAATCCCCATGACTGCGAGCGTGCCAGCCACCAGCGCGACGATCGCGCGCGTTCCAAACGTGTCGATCAAGATGAACCCGCCCAGGAACGTCCCGACAATCGAACCGAACGCACCCCAGGCGTAAACGTTGCCAACCGTCCTTCCGACTTTGCGGCTATGAGACAACGCCAAACTGGCCACCACCGGCGAGATCGTCCCCAATGCCATCGACGGCAGGAAGAACACCATCGCCACGACGCACAACACCCACGCCGGCCAACTCCAACCGTCAGGCCGATCTTGGCCGGAGGCCACGCCGTCCAACCACAACACGCTCAGACACAGAATGCTCGCGGTCAAAAACAGCCAGTTGAGCAACTTGCTGGGCGGAGCTTTGTCCGCCAGCCAACCGCCGAGAAAGTTTCCAATCGTGATGCCAGCCAGCACCACGCCGATGACCGAGGTCCAAGTGTAGAGCGAACTGCCGACATGCTTCGCGATCAATCGTGACGCGGTCAATTCGAGCACCATCACGCACACGCTCGACATGAACACCAGCACGTTGCAGCCGATCAACACCCACAGCGAGTTCTTCGCCAGCCGCTTGCCGGTTTGCACGCCGACCTCCGAAGTCGTTGGCCCAGTCACCGCAGCCTTCATCGAGTTCCCGTCAAACTCGGACGGAGCTTTCGCGGACGGGCCGGTGAGCGAATAGGTCTCACCAGGATTCGCCGATGCGGCCACCGGCTGTTGACTCGAAGCACTCGCTGGACTGAGTGCTGGAAAAGAACCGCCGGTGGAATTGTTCGCGTCATTCGCGTTAGGAGAATTCGGCATCAGGTTGTCCTTCATGGAAGCGGCTGCGGATCGAGCAGCATGATAGCCGTCGAGGCCACTCCACCGCAGCGTGCCACGACCAATTCGTCCGGCTTTGCACCTGCGCTTGTAGTGCCCCATTGATGGGGGCGAGCGTGCGATCACGACCCGATCAATCGCGTCACGACAAGCGAAGACACTCTCAAATTGGCGTGCTTGACACAAAAAATGAGCACTCCTAACATCGCCTCGCCTTCGCTGAACCTTGGAAGTTGCTCACTTGGCAAGGCAAGAAATCTCTTCGATTGGCGAGGAGAAGACTGTGGCTGAACGATGCGGCAGCCGATCAACAGTCTGTGAAAAAGGATTGCATCCTGATTGCCGATTCGGCGGGATCGACTCGCGGCGAAACAATCTGACCGTGAAGAAGGGAAACCATGGCTCACATCGTTGCGGAACCCTGTTTCAACTGCAAATACACCGACTGCGTGGTGGTTTGCCCCGTCGAATGCTTCTACGAAGGGGAGTCGATGCTGTTCATCCACCCCGACGAGTGCATCGACTGCGAAGCCTGCGTCCCGGAATGCCCGGTCGAGGCGATCTTCCACGAAGACAACCTGCCGGAGCAGTGGAAGGATTACATTCAGCTCAACAAAGAAATGTGCAGCCCGGAGATGGACCCGCCCTGCCCGGTCATCACCGAGAAGAAAGAACCGCTGGCCGGCAAGTAACGCTGGCCGTGGCCGTTGAATGACTCTGAAACCCCGCGCGGGCAATTGTTGGCGCGGGGTTTTTCGTTTTGCTCGCGAGCCGATGACTCCCGACGTTGTGGCCGGTCTCCCGACCGAGCCACCTCATTTCGACCGAAGGTCTCCCCGAATGACCTGCGATGTCGAAGAGGAATCACCTCCAGCCTCTCGAACCAGGAGACCTTCGGTCAGCAAACAATGGCTCGGTCGGGAGACCGGCCATAACCATACGGCCATCGCCGCGTCTGGAGTCCTCAGGCTTGCAGTTGCCGAGCCTCGCGCTTGTGATGTCCGCGCAGTGGGATCGAAGTCTGTAGCGGTTGAGGCAATTCATGTCGGCATCGCAGTCTGATCGCAATGTGTTGTTCGGCGTCTTGGCGTTGCAGATGGAATTCATCACGCAGGCGGGGCTGATCGCGGCGTTGCAGGCCTGGACGTTGCAGAAGTCGCGGCTGTTGGGGGAATTGCTGGTCGAGTTGGGGCACATGTCGGCCGAGGATCGCGCCGCGCTGGAGCCGATGGTGGATCGGCATGTTGCGCGGCACGGTGGCAGTGCCGAGCAAAGTCTCGCCGCGATCAGTTCTGTGTCGGAGATCGCCGCCGAGTTGCGGGAGCTGCACGACGCCGATGTCCAACACAGTTTGCAGCATGTCGAGGGGCAGGCGTCTCGGCAGGCGGGGAGCTTGTCGGGCGTGGTGGCGGACGAAGATCCGCCGCAGCTTCAGCCGACGATGCTGGAGACGATGCAGGAAGAGGCGCAACCGGCGATGCGGTTTCAGTTGTTGCGGCCCCATGCCGAGGGGGGTTTAGGGAAGGTCTGGATTGCACGGGATCGGGAGTTGAATCGCGAGGTCGCGTTCAAGGAGATCAAGTCGAAGCGTGCTCAGGACACCAACAGTCGCGCCCGGTTCGTCCTGGAAGCGGAGATCACCGGCGGGCTGGAGCATCCGGGGATCGTGCCGGTGTATGGGCTGGGACATTTCGAGGATGGCCGCCCGTTTTATGCGATGCGGTTCATTCGAGGCCGCAGTTTGAAGGAGGCGATCGAGCAGTTTCATCAGAGCCAAATTCATCGTAGCCGAAGTCGCCAGACTTCGGATGCCGCGCGTTCCACGGATACCCCTGTAGCATCCGGCACTCCGAAGTCTGGCGACTTCGGCTACGACTCTCACGACTTCGGCTACGACTCGGTGGAGTTCCGCAAACTGATTCAGCGGTTGATCGACGTCTGCAACGCCATCGCGTATGCCCACAGTCGCGGCGTGCTGCACCGAGACTTAAAGCCGGGCAACATCATGCTGGGCAAGTACGGCGAGACGTTGGTGGTGGATTGGGGCTTGGCGAAGGCGAAGGGCCAATCGTTCGATTCGGCCGCGAGCGTTTCGGCGGAGAGCATCGACCACGAACCAATGCTCTCGACCACCGGCAGCGAGGACGTCGCCTCGACGCAGATGGGCAGCGCGATCGGCACGCCTAAGTTCATGAGTCCCGAACAAGCGGCCGGTCGGTTGGATCTGCTCGGCCCGCCGGCCGACGTGTACAGCCTGGGAGCCACGCTGTACGAGCTGCTGACGGGCCAGGCTCCGATCGGTGCATTGCCGGGTGGCGGGAGCGAACGGCTGACGATTCCCGAAGTGCTGCGGCGTGTCGAGCAGGGTGCGTTTCCCGCGCCGCGCTCCGTCCTGCCGCTGGTTCCCGCCGCGTTGGAAGCGGTTTGCCTGAAGGCGATGTCGCGCGATCCGCAGGCCCGCTATGCGACGGCTCAAGCGCTGGCCGAGGACTTGGAGCGTTGGCTGGCGGGCGACCCGGTCTCGGTTTATCGCGAGCCGCTACCGGTGCGGGTGCGGCGGTTCGTGCGGCGTCGTCAAGTGGCGGCGACGAGCCTGGCAGCCGCGCTCCTCGTGGGGCTGATCGGTTTGGGCGTGTTGTCCGCCGTCGTGAGCGGTTCGAACCAGCGACTGAAGTCCGCCAACGCCTCGGAGCGACTCGCCAAAACCGACGCCGAAACCAAACGCGCCGAAGCTGAAGCTGAACGCAACAAAGCCGAGACGGCGTTGGAAGAGCGAGATTCCATTGAAAAGCAGCGAGTCGAGACTCAGCGTCAGTTGGACGCGGCTCTCGAACGGGCTGGCAGAGCAGAAGACCTCATCGCAAAGGTGAACCCAGAAGATCCGCAACGCCAATTGTTGGTAGCACCAGCCTTGTTGCGCGAGCTTGAGCAGGCAACTTCTGACGTGGACTCCGAGAAACGCATGGCTCTGATCGCCGCGTTCAAAACGAAAAAGTGGCTTGGAGTCCGCAGTTGTTTCCCTTGCCACACTGGTGGGCGACCGGCGGCTAATGATCCAAATTTTGAGGCTTTTTTGGCGATCTTTCCTGATGCGAGTTTTCGTGTGCTTCTTGATGAGGCAAAAACCTGGTCACGACACGATCAACACTCGAAAGCCTATTTTGCTTTGACGAGCAAACATGGTCGGTCGATTGGACAGTTACTCGGCGTCGATGCTTCGAAGGATCAGCGCTGTCTAAGCTGTCATGCCTGCGACGTCCCCGATCAATACCGCGGTGATCACAAAAAAGAGCCAAAGCATGAATCATTTCGAATTGAAGAAGGGGTCAATTGTGACGCCTGTCATGGCCCGTCGTCGGAATGGCTTCAACCGCACGCGGTCGGAGACGTATGGCAAAAAAAATCACGAAAGGAAAAGGCCGCACTGGGAATGATCGACTTGAGCGATCCGGTCGGGCGGACTCAGTTGTGTCTCTCTTGTCACTTGGGCAGTCCCGCGGAGGGTAAAGTCATCACCCACACGATGTATGCAGCGGGACATCCTCCCTTATTCCCCTTCGAGCTAGAGACGTTCTGCAACCAGATGCCTCGGCATTGGCGACGTCCAAAGGATTTGCCTCCAAAAATTCGAGAATCGCTGCCTATGGACGGCGGACTCATCGAGACAAAGTCTGTCGTCCTGGGTGGCCTCGTCACTTTGAGGGAGTCCATGGCCCTGCTATCCAAGCAGGCTTACAAGGGCTTTCATGAAGAGCAGTGGCCTGATCTGGCACAGTTTGATTGCGCCGCTTGTCACACGGCCTTGGAAGTCCCCAGTTGGAAGCGAGTCCGAGACTCTCGAAGTTCGAAGCTGGGACAACCTCGCTTGCCGCAATGGCCGCGGGTCTTTGGGCAACTCGGAGGCCGCTGGCTGCCGAAGGACGAGCAACTGCCTGACATTCTCACGCGACTGGATGAGAGCATTTCCCGAGGAGGAGGCTTTGGAGAACCCAAAGCGATTGTGCTCGATTCGCGGAATGTGGTGACTCACTTGGACCGGGCAATCGCCACGCTTCAAGCAACAAAGTTCACTCCAGCGGATGCAATCGCACTGCTAAAACTTTTGAGTGCGCTCGACGCCGACGATTACGACTCGGCGAGGATTCTTGTGCAGGCATTCCAAAGCATTTACGCAGAGCTAGAACCAAAGCCTTCCAAACAGAAGGAAATCGACTCGGCTCTCGTCGAACTGCAGAACAACCTAAGGCTCGATTTGCGGGGTGGTGAAAACGAGAGCCTCGAATTGCCGACCGGTGGGCGAGTGACTCTGGAGTATCTTCCCCGAACACTTGAGGCAAGGCACAACTACGATCCTTCTCGGTTCAAACAACAACTTCAAAAACTCTCTCAATTGCTGGAGCCGATGTAGGGAGTGATCGGGGTCGCGATGCTAGAGGACTCCATAAGCAGTCAGGAGACGCTCACTTTGAGAGGGCACACTAGCTATGTCCATAGCGTGGCGTTTAGCGCGGATGGGAAACGGCTGGCGTCGGCAAGCCAGGATCAGACGGTGAAGGTGTGGGACGCGACGAGCGGTCAGGAGACGCTCACGTTGAAAGGGCACACCGGCTATGTCACGAGCGTGGCGTTTAGCGCGGACGGAAACCGGTTGGCGTCGGCCAGCCACGATGGGACGGTGAAGGTCTGGGACGCGACGCCGCGTCCGTGAAAGAATCCCGCCACCCCGCTTGTCGGGGTGGTTCCCGCGCTTTTGCCCTACGCAATTCCTCGGAGTCATCGGGTCGCGCAGAAGCGCGGGACCCACTGGGACAAGCCCAAGTGGCGTGATGTCTTCCCAAGCTCGCCGCGTCCATGAGCCAGCACGATTGCCAGGAAGTCACAACCGGTGTTCAGGTTGGAATCGCTGATTGACGGAATTTAGCTGACGAGACCGGTTGCTTTTGTTGTGTGGCTTTAGCCCCAAAGGGGCGGGACTCGATAGCCCAGGGCGCTAGCCCTGGGTGCGGCCC